>JBDSIO010000087.1:0-3608 GCA_039917895.1 Fibrobacteria bacterium
GTCAAGGCTGAGAATATCGTGCAGAGGATTTTTGATTCGGTGGAAGTGCCGTAAGGAATAATCAGATAGAGTTCAAAGTGAAAATTTAAAAGTGAAAAGTGAAAAGTTGCAGAGAATGAAGAATTTGAAGATGGGCGGCTTGTGCCGACGGCAGGGCATTCTTGTGCCGCTTCCAAGGGGCTTCCGCGGCTTTGTTCCCAATTTTCACTTTTCACTTTTCACTTATAAATTTGCAATCTCTCCTGGGCTTCCATGATCCCCAAGGAAGTCCTAAAAAAAGTCCGCCAGATCGAGATCCGCACCACCGGCATCGTGAACTCGGTGTTGTCGGGCGCGTATTCCTCTTCGTTCAAGGGTCAGGGCATGGAGTTCGCCGAAGTGCGCGAGTACGTGCCCGGGGACGAAATCCGATCCATCGACTGGAATGTGACGGCGCGCCACGGCACGCCTTTCATCAAGAAATTCGTGGAGGAACGGGAGCAGACCGTGATCCTGGTGGTGGACGCGTCCTCGTCGGGCGAGTTCGGCAGCCAATCCGAGATGAAGGGCGAGGTGATGGCCACCATCAGCGCCCTGCTGGCCTTCTCGGCCACCAGCAACAATGACCGCGTGGGCCTGCTGATCTTCACCTCCCAGGTGGAGATGTTCATCCCGCCCAAAAAGGGACGCAAACACGTGCTGCGGGTCATCCGCGAACTGCTTTATTTCAAGCCCAAGGAGCGCGGCACCAACCTGGCCTTGGCCCTGGAATACCTGAACAAGATCCTGACGCGGCGCGCCGTGGTCTTCGTGGTGTCGGACTTTGCCACCGGCGATTTCGAGAAACCCATCAAACTGTTGCAACGCAGGCACGAAGGCGTGGCCATCACGGTGTGGGATCCGCGCGAACGCGACATCCCCGACGTGGGCTTCATTGAACTCGAAGACGCGGAAACCGGCGAGATCATCCTGGTCGACACCAGCGACGAGGACTTCCGCAAGACCTTCAAGAAGGAAGCCCAGAAGGAAAGCTCGCTGCTGAAGCGGATGTTCCGCAAGCTCCAGATCGATTTCGTGGAAATCGTGATCCAGCCCAAATACGACGACACCATCCATCCGTTGCTGGAGTTTTTCAGGAAGCGGGCGGCGAAGCTTCGTTGACAATATGAGGATAGAGTTCAAAGTGAAAAGTGAAAAGTTTAAAGTGCAAAGTTTGAAGAATCGGAGCCGCCCATGGATGCGCCGAGGATTCCCGTTTTCCAGTTTCCACTTTTCACTTTTCACTTATAAATTTTCACTCTCTCTTCTTTCCGTTTTTGCGCTCCCGCTTATGCTTATCGGTTGCAACTCCGGCGGATCCTCCGCTTTCACCCGCGCCCAATATCGCGCCGCCGCCACCGCTTTGTATGAGCGCCAGCTGTACGATGACGCAATCGAAGCCTACCAGGAATACCTGCATTCCTCCGCCATCACGCCCGAGGACGTGCCCAACGTGCTTTATCAGATGGGAGTGATCCAGCAGGAGAACCTGATGGACCCGAAGGCGGCCCTGGCCAAATACGCCGTGCTGAAAGCGCTGTATCCGGATAAGACCTTCGAGAACCAACTCGGCAAACGCATGGTGGCCTGCCTGGAATCGATGGGACGGAGCGTGGACGCGAGCCAGGCACGCTCCACCATCACGGATTTGAATCCGGACACCTCGAAGGCCCCGGGCGGGACTTCCGTAGTGGCCGAACTGGACGGGCGGAAGATCACTTTGGGGGAAATCGCGGGCATGGTCGGCAAGTTGCCGGAGGCGCCTTTGGAACTGAACCAGTTGGTGCGCGAATACGTGGCGCAAATCCTGATCGCCGACGCCGCGCGCCGCAAGGGCATCGCGGATCGCCCCGAAGTGAAGCAACGCATCGGCCAAGTGGAAAATCAGATCCTGACCCAGGCGGGATTGCAGGACGAGATAAAGATCGCGCCGCCCAGCGGCAACGACCTGAAATATTATTTCGAAGCCAACAAGGGCCGCTATCTGAAGGGCCCCGATTCGAATGCCACATTCGAAAAGCTGGCGCCCCGCATCCAGGCCGATTGGGCGCGCGAGAAGCAAGGAGCGGAATACCAGAAGTACGTCGAGCGCCTGTTGCAGACGGCCAAAGTCACTTTCTTCAGCGCCAAGACCGGAGCCGCCTCCGCCAAATGACATCCGGTACCCGAATATCCCGTTTGTTCCACCGTCAGGCCCGGGCACGCGCACTGGCCCTGCTCTGCTCGGTCTGCTTCCTGGCACTGGGGCTGGGCATGAGCCGGGCCCATGCTGCCGATGCGCCTGTGGTTCCGTCGGCCACTCCCGGATCGGGCAATGGTTCCGCTGCCGCCGCCGGTTCGTTGGACATCTCTTCACAGGTGGATCGTTCGGAAATCACCATCGGCGATCGAATCCAATACGAGATCAAGGTGGTTTATCCTGCCGAAGGCCGCGTAGAACTTCCTTCCGTGCTGGGAAACCTCGGCTCCTTCGAGGTGAAGGAGTACCAGGCCTCGGACCCCAAGGACGCGGGCAAGCTGAGGATCCAGACCTGGCATTTCGATCTGTCCACCTTCACCGTGGGCAAATACACCATCCCTCCCCAGCAGATCGCCTACCGCCACGGCGCCGACACGGCCGCCATCGTTTACTTCACCCAGCCCATCGAGATCAACGTCATCCGCACCTCGCCCGAGACCGTCAAGGACATCGCCGACATCGCCGCGCTCGCCGAAGTCCCCTCCGGTCCACCCTGGCTCGCCTATGGCCTAGGCGCGTCGGTTCTGCTGGCGCTCGCCTGGTTCCTGTGGCGTAAGTTGCGCCGCAAGCCGTCCACCGCCGCGGATACACCCGCCTTGCCCCCCTACGAAGAGGCCATGGCCCGAATCGCTGGACTCAAGGATCTCGCTTTGATCCGACAGAACCGCGCGCGCGAGTTCTGCTTCGTCCTTTCCGAATCCCTGCGGCGCTATCTCTCCCGCCGGTACGGCATCGACGCCCTTGAATCGACTACCTCCGAATTCGTCGCCAAAATCAAGACCCTTCCCATTACCGGCGCGCAGAAACAATGGCTGGCCAAAACCTCCGAGGACGGCGATCTGGTCAAGTTCGCCAGCGCGCAACTACTCGAAAGCGAAGCCGCCGCCATGGTCGCCCAGACCGTGGAATTCCTCAGCCAGACCAAGCCCAGGGACGACGAGCCGGCCCAGTCTCCCAAAGCCGATGGCGGAGGCTCCACCTTTCCCGGGCTGCCGACCGGCAAATCCGGAATGAACCCGGGGCAAAAAAATCCGTTGCAAAAAGAAGCAGATCCCGGGGCGGCGCCCTCGGCGAAACCCGCTAGCAAGCCGGCGGCCAAGCCGAAAGGGCCCGGACCCGGTCCCGGCTACACCCAAGGCGGCCACGGGCATGATTCCGGCAGCGACGATAAGGGATGGGTCGCGTGAATCTGCCCCATTTCCAGAATCCGTATTTCCTGGCCGGACTCGCGGTCATTCCATTCCTGGCATAGGATTATTTCCGCAAGAACCAGAAGCGAAAGGCCAGCATCCGCTTTCCCTCCCTGGCCATCATCAAACGGGTGCCGCACAGCCTGGCCTACCGGGCGCGC
>JBDSIO010000088.1:0-5794 GCA_039917895.1 Fibrobacteria bacterium
ACAAGCAAAGAGAAGTCGTCATCACCGGCATGGGATTGGCCAGCCCGCTTGGGCATTCCCCTGAGATTTTTTTCGCCAATCTGCTGGCGGGACGCTCCGGCGTATCGACCATAACCCGTTTCGATACCTCCGCTTACACGACCCATTTTGCGGGTGAAATCAAGGAATTCGACGGGTCGCCGTATTTCGACGCCAAGGAAATAGGCCGCACCAGCAGGTTCATCCAGTATATGGTCCACTCCGCCGTGACCGCGGTACGGAATGCCGGACTTGAAACGGGTGCATTGGACCGGACCCGTGCCGGTATGGTATTGGGTTCCGGCATGGGCGGGATCGAGATTTTCACCGAGAACGCGGGACAACTCCTAACCAAGGGCCCAAAGAGAGTATCCCCGTTCTTCATTCCCATGTCGATTACCAACATGGGCAGCGGCATGGTTGCCATGCAGCTCGGTTGGCAGGGACCCAACTGGTCCGTGACTTCGGCCTGCGCCACCGGAAACCATGCGCTCGCCTCGGCCGCGGATCAGATCAGGCTGGGCCGCGCGGACGTGATGCTCGCTGGCGGCTCCGAAGAGGCTGTATGCCCGGCTTCCCTAGCCGGTTTCTCGAACATGCGCGCCTTATCGCGCCGCAACGACGATCCCGCCACCGCTTCACGTCCCTTTGACGCGGATCGGGACGGTTTCGTATTGGGAGAAGGGGCCGGCGTGCTGGTCCTGGAAGCCCGCGAACATGCGGAACGGCGGGGCGCGAAGATCCTGGGCGTGCTTCGCGGTTTCGGAAACAGTTGCGACGCTTACCACATGTCTGCTCCCCTGGAAACGGGAGAGGGAGTGATGATGGCCATCGAGGCGGCACTTAAGGAAGCGGGGGTGCCCAAGGCCGATATCGGAGTGGTCAATGCCCATGCCACTTCGACGCCCCTAGGGGATGTGGCCGAGGTGAAAGCCCTGACCCGGGTATTCGGGGACCATCTCAAGAACCTGAAGGTGCATTCCACCAAGTCCATGACCGGGCATCTGCTGGGAGGAGCTTCGGCTATCGAGGCGATTGCGCTGGTGATGACCCTGAATTCTGGAGAGGTGCACCCGACCCTGAACGTAATCAACCAGGATCCGGAAATCGCCATCGACTGCCAGCCCAACGTAAAGGGCAAGACCACGGGGCGGTTCGGCATCAGCAACTCGTTCGGCTTTGGAGGGCATAATTCCTGCATTGTGATCGAGCGCGGGGCTTAGCAGGGGTGGGCCGGGCGGCCGCTTAGCCACTTCACTCGCTCATAACATCAGCTATACCCTTCAAAATTTAAAAACTATTGAAGCGTCAGCATTTGAATTATGGTGGGCGGAAAAAGTTGCTGTAATATCGAGTGATCCCCTATGTCGATTTTTCCAGGGCATAAGGAACTTAAGCGTTTAGTAGGCTGGATTTCAAAATGAAAAAGCCCCGGGTTTTCTCCCGAGGCTTTTCTGTTTAACCGAATACCGCTTGCGCGGTAGGCCCTTGGAAGCGCCGGCGGATTGCCCTGCCGTTTGCCCAAGGCGCCCTGGACTGCTTAGGCGCTGAACAGGGTTTTGCCCGACGACTTGAGGTCATCGCAGGCTTCCTTGATGCGCTTGGCCATGCCCTTTTCCCCGAGCTTGAGGTAGGCGCGGGGATCGTAGGCCTTTTTATTGCCGACTTCGCCGTCGATCTTGAGGACGCCGTCGTAGTTCTTGAACATGTGCTCGGCTACGGGACGTGAGAACGCGTACTGGGTGTCGGTATCGACGTTCATCTTGATGACGCCGTATTCCAGGGTCTCTGCGATTTCCTCTTTCGTGGAGCCGGAACCGCCGTGGAACACGAGGTCGAAGCGGGCGTTGAACTTGCTCTTCAGCGCGTCCTGGCCGTTCTTGAGGATGATGGGCTTGAGTTTGACGTTGCCCGGCTTGTAAACGCCATGGACGTTGCCGAAAGTGGCCGCGAACATGTAACGGGCATTGGGCACGGTGGACAGCGCCTTGTAGACTTCCAGCATGTCTTCAGGGGTGGTATACAGCTTGTCGGCCGCGACGCCGGAGGTGTCATGTCCGTCCTCTTCGCCGCCGACCACGCCGGCCTCGACTTCGAGGATGATTTCGTTCTTGGCGCACAGGGCCATGAGATCCTTGGCGATCTTCATGTTCTGGTCGAGGGGCAGCTCGGAACCGTCGAACATATGGCTGTTGAACAGGTTCGCCTCGCCCTTGGCGCGGCGGCGTTCCGTCTCGGCGATCAAGGGCTTCAGGAAGGTATCGACCTTCTTGGCCATGCAATGGTCGGTGTGCAACGCGATGTAGACGTTGTACTTCGATGCCATGAGTTGGACGTGGTTGGCAAGGGAGATGGCTCCGAGAACCATGTCCTTGACGCTGGAGCCGGAAGCATGCTCGCCGCCCCCGGTGGAAACCTGGATGATGCCGTCGGACTTGGCTTCCGCGAAGCCGGCCAGGGCCGCATTCGCGGTCTCCAAGCTTGAGACGTTGATGGCCGGATACGCGTACTTGTTCTTGTTGGCGGTATCCAACATCTTGTTATAGGTTTTGAAATCCACAATGGGCATGAACGACTCCTTCTCGGCGTTTGGCGCTGAATTTAGCGATGAACAAAGCGCTGAATTATGCGCTGGATAGCGGAGAAATTTAACTCCGAGGTCCGTTTCATGCAAGCGCGGAGGCCGTTAAGGTAGTGCTTCCCAGGCCCTTCAAACGGCCCCACGATCCGATATCAGCGGCGCTGAAGGGGTGAATAGCGGCGGGGGACGGTTTAATTTTTAGTTTTGGCAAAATGGGCCAGGACTTGCCAAAATCAGACAACGATGGAGGCCTGGCAGAGGCGCCTCTCAAAGTCTTTTCCATTACCCAATACAGTCGGAGCGTGGAGCGCCTCCTGAAAGTCCAGGTGCCTAAAATCTGGGTTAAAGGCGTCATCACGCAGTTGAATCAGCGAGGCCGGATCGCCTACCTGACCCTGGGCGAGTTCGAGGACGGCGACGCGAGGCCGCGGGCGGTCCTGGAAGTCACCATGTGGACTTCGGAGCTCGAAGTTTTCAACCTGCGCTTCTCCAAGCTGACCACGCCTCTGGCGTTGCGAGTGGACCTGAAGGTGGCCTTCCTGCTGGAGGCGAACTTCTACGTGCCATCGGGAAGATTCCAACCCCGGGTGCTGGACATCGACGAGAAGTTCACCATCGGCGAACTCACGGTCACCCGGCAGAAAATCCTGGAACGGCTGCACAAGGATGGCCTGATCCAAAGCAACAAGCTGCGCGCGCTCGTCGCCTGGCCGTTGCGGGTGGGCTTGATCACGGCGCCGGGATCGGCGGCTTACCAGGATTTCACCACCGTGCTACTCAAATCCGGATTCTCGTTCCGCATCGCTTTCGCCGGAGCCAAGATGCAGGGCGAGGCCACTGAGGCCACGGTGCTGTATGCCTTGCAGGCATTGCAGAAATTGCCTTTGGATGTGATCTGCCTGGTGCGCGGCGGCGGAGCGAAAACGGATCTGGTCTATTTCGATTCGGAAAACATCTGCCGGGCCATCGCCGCCTGTCCCATTCCGGTGCTGACCGGCATCGGGCATGAGATCGACAACTCGCTGGCGGATCTGGTGGCCTATGCGAACAAGATCACGCCGACCGATTGCGCCAAATTCCTGGAGGGAATGCTGGGCGAATGCTATGCGCGGCTGGCGGAATGCCATCAAGAGGTCCGCGAGGCGTGGACGATTGAGTGCCAGGAATCCTGGCATGGCCTGGCGCAACTCGCATCCGCAATCAAGCATCGGTGGGAAGGCCGGAGGGCCGCCGAGGACATGCGCTTTCACGAGCAGGCGCGCGCTTTGGGAGCCTACGCGCGCCAAAGCGTCCGCAGCGAGAAAGAACGTCTGCGCATCGATGGTATCGGCCTGCAGCGGGGCCCGAAAAAGATCCTGCGGATCCAGCGCCTGCGATTCGCGAATCGCAGCCAGTCCCTGGTCTATGCCTGGAAGCGCTTTCAACGCGATTGCGGGCATGCCTTGCATAAACGGCTGTTCCGTCTTCGGGAAAGGTCAAGGCAACATTTGGACGCTCATCGTTTGGTCGGAAGCCAAAGCGTTATCAGGGTGAAATCCTGGTGGACGCAGGAATTCCGGGCCGGCAAGGAATCGCTTTCGCTTAAGGGACGATTGATCCGAGCGGCCAATCCGGAAATAATGCTGAATTTGGGATACAGCTTGCTTTATGGCAAGGACGGCAAGCTGATAGGCAGCGTTTCGCAAGTTGCCGCAGAAGACGTGATAGTGAGCAGGCTTCGCGATGGATCCGTGGAATGCAGAGTGCTTGCTTCAAAAAAAGCGAATGCGGAGGAGGAAACAAATGAATCAGGACAAGCAGAGCTATAGCGAGGCCATCGCACGGTTGGATGCGATACTCGAGGACATCGATCAGAGCAAGGTGCCCATCGATGTGCTGGCTGAGCGGGTGGTTGAGGCGGCCGGCCTGCTCAAGCGTTGCAAAAGCGTGCTGACCGAGACCGAAGCCAAGGTCAAGGACGTGCTCCAGGATCTCGACAAGGAGTTCGGGGACGCCGATGACGGCGATCCGGACGGGGAGACCTGACACTGGCTTTGGATTCCGAACCCCCGGTTTCCCTCGCGGATCGCTGGGCTGCGGACGTATTTCGCAAATCCTATCGACAGTTTCTGCTGCTCAAGCCGACGCATTACCGTTGGAGCCACTTGGCACCGCAAAGCGTAGGGCATCTGCAGGAATCGATTGACAGGCATTGGTCGGTCGAGAAGCTCGCCGACTATCTCCACTGCGCGGCGGATGAGGCGGAAGCCTGTCTGCGGAGGTTCAAAATGTCGAAGAAAGTGAATGCCAAGGATTCCACCGCGGGAAGGCTACGCGAGGCGGTATTCGAATGGATAGCCGAGGTTGCGGACGTAGATGAAAAAACCCGGCGTCACCTCTCGGAAGAATTGGCCAAACGGGTGGGAAACCAGCTTTTCATAGCCGCCCAGGCGAAAGAGGACCTGCTCGGGCTCGCCATGGAGTTGGAAGGCAAGGAAGACGCCGTCCCGAAAGTGCCGGGCGAACCCGGGGAAAAATCGGCCAGCGAGGCGCCGCCGAATTGGGGCCCGCAATGGAAGGATTGATCATCACCTGAACTCTTGATGGCGCCGCACCGCGCGCGACGTCCGGCCTTTTCCTCCCACCCGATACTCCATCATTGATCCTCAGGATTTTTTCCGGAGCCGGCCAAACGCCGCTTCATGGTACCGGTGCAACCGGGATGCCTGTTCCATGCTTTCTATTCCGGATTGACTTCGCAAAAATGGCGGTGCTAAAATGGACATCATAATGCCTGTGATCCGTTTGGCGGCGAATTTCCAATCCCGCGTCAGTTTGGCGTTTTGCGTGACGCTCTTCTGGGCATGCGGAAAGCAGGCCGAAAAGACGGGGGTGGAAACGTCCAAGCCTCAAGCACCCTTCGACTCCCGGGTAGGCGTTGGGGACCACCCCGCCGATTCGACAGCTATCCCACCGTCACCTGATGCGGAGACGGGTTTGGATTCGGTTCCCCTTCCGGCTATTCCCGCCGCAACGCCCTCGTCGCCCCGATTCTCCTCCCGACCCGCGCTTAAGGGATATCCGGGCCAGCCATGGAAATACCGGCCGACCCTTTCCCCGCCCGTTCCTTTCAGTTTGCGTCTGCTGCGAATTCCCGATTCCACCATGCGCGAAGAACAGGGAACGGTTTTCTGGACACCCGCGCGGGCAGGTCGT
>JBDSIO010000089.1:0-8404 GCA_039917895.1 Fibrobacteria bacterium
TTCAGGACGGTATTGCTTTCCGTGGAATCCCCGAGCAGCACGGTGGCCACGGCCCCGCCTTCGGCAACCGCCAGCCCGGTTCCCTTCGCCTCCAGCGAAGCGCCGCCGGCAAGTACCCGCGGCGCCAGGGCCAGGCCGCCTTCGCGACGCGGGAACGATATGCCGAGGGCCGGATCGCCCAATAGGTTGAACTCGGCCAGGATAGGCAGGAACGTGTCGCCGGTGCGCAGTTTGACCATGGTCTCGGCCTGGGTGACAATCGCGCCGGTGGTGGCGAAGGCGTTGCCGGTGGCGGCTTTGAGGACTTCCTCCGAAAGCGCCTCGCCCGCCAGGTTGGAGATATACCCGGAAGCGCCATAGAAGCCCGCGGTTCCGCCGCGCGGCATGCGCACCAGCTCTTCGCCCAGGGAGCGGGCCGAGATGTCCTCGAAGAATCCGGTCAGGCAGGTGATGGAGGAGATGAGCGTCACGGGATAATCGCCCTTCAGTTTGCCTTCGTCCAGGGCTTTCAGGGTGAGCACCCCGGCGTCCGACCACACGGAACCGCCGCCGTGGCCGACAAAGCTGACGAGATTGAAACCGGAATCGATTTGGCTGAAAAAATCCGCGCGCTGCGCCGCGGACTTGTAGTGCGGGGAACCGGGAAAGAGATCCAAGCGGGAATACTGCCGATCATTGGCCGAGGCCAAGCCCTGCAGGACGTAGTTCTGCGCGGTGAAGGACGATTCGAATCCGGAAATGAGCAGGACTTGATTGCTCCAGTGCCCTTGCGGACGTGTCGTTTCCAGGGTCAGCGTCTTGCGCACCAGGTTCGACAATTGCTGCCTGTTCGCGGCGGGGATGCGCCCCACGAAGAGATCCGCCAGGTCGTCGTCTCCCGAAACCTTGGCGAAATAATCGTCGTTGGCCGCGACTCCCCAGCCCCGGATGTTCACAGGGTGGTAAGGCACGATGGTTTCTCCGTATTTGTCGAAGCCGGATGAGGCATCCCCGACCAGCACCAGATAGGCTGGGGCGGGGCGGGCCCAATTTGCGTAGGCATAGGCCACGAACCGCCGGATGGCGGCTGGATCGAGGCTGCCGTCGCCGAAGGCCTGGTAGATGTGGCGGGCCATCACCACGCGGGTGCGCATTCCCTGCTTGGCGCGGAATTCCACCAACGAATCCAGTCCCTTGCCCAGCATCTCGCGCTGCGTGATCACCAGATAATCGGCCCCCTGGGATTTATCGAGCAGGTCGTCGAGCGTGTCCAGGGCGACCGAGGGGATTTCGCGTTTGCCCGCGGAACTGGCGAGGTAATCGGTGCGTCCGGTAAGCGTATCCAGGAAGGCGACTTCGAAACCGTCGGCCCGGCGGATGGTGCGGAAATTGGTGAGCTTGCGGCCCTGCTTGTCCCATAGGCTGATGTCGTCGCCGGTGAATCCAGTCAAGGTGAAGAGCTTTAGCCCCGCGCTGTCCCCGAAGGAATTGTTGAACGCCAGGCGATCATCGAGCACCTTGTAGGTGGCGGGGAAATCCAGGTCGATAAAATTCAGGTACGCGTCCTGGGTTTCGACCAATTGGCCCTCCGCGGTGCGCAGGTCGTTGACTTTCTGGATCACCAGCACGTTCTTGCCGGCCTTGAGGACGGAAGGATTCAAAGGTTGGGAAACCCAGGTATGGGATTCCTGTCCTTCCCAGACCGCATCGTTCTTCACACCGCCCACGAGCGAGATGTCCGAACCGTTGAGCAGGAACTTCAAGTGGTGATCGGGATCGGCATCGGGATTGTTGGTGATGCCCTTGAGATTGACCGTGACCCGCAGCGATCCGTTGCCGGACACATCGATGGAGCCGCCGCCCGCCGCCGCGGCAGGGGTGTAGGGAAGGGTGAAGGGCGCTTCCGCCAGATCCTTCTCCGCGCCCAGGCGCTTCCACATCCAGAAGTCGGTCAATTCGGCTTCCTGCACCCGTGATCCCAGGTCGATGATTTCCTCCGCCGAGGTGCTGCCGATACGCAGGATGTCGACGTCCTCTTCGAAGTGCTGGCGGATGCGGAAGGGCGGGGCCTCCTTGGCGTCGGCGGGAAAGACGGGCACGATGCCCCCGGTCCGCGAAGCCACGGGCACGGCCGGAGCGCGCAGGCCCAACCGGCCGCCTTCCCAGGTCAGGATGAAACACGCGCGCGACGCATAGAAGGAGTTGTACGTGTTCTGGCCCGCCGCGCGTTTTCCGATGAACTCGAGGTAATCGCCGCGATCCCAGCGGCCGTCCTCTTCGCCGCCGATGAACATGGGGATTTCGCGGCCGTCGTGATAGAGGTGCATCAAGCGGGGATCGATGCCGGAAAGGGGAACGCCGGCGTTGCGGAGGCTGTCGTAGGACAAGGTTTCGATGTTCTCGTCCCGGGTCCTGATCACCAGGCGCCGCTTCGGCAGCGAAGCGCCCGCGGACGGGCCGTCGGCGGACGATTTGGCGAGAGCGGAAGCCGGTGCGCTGCGGAACCCGCGGGACTGGGCGTAATTCGCGATCCAACCGCGTAAATGAAGCTCCGCGGGCGTGTCTTCCCCCGGAGCGAATGCGGCGCGGTAGGCCGGAGCCCCGGCCATTTTACGGAAGGAGATCCGGAGCGTTGCGGAGGCCGATCCGGGAGCGGGATCGAAGGTCAACGCCGCGATGGCCGCATCCCGGAACCGGGAAGCGGGAGAAACCATGGCGGTACCTCCTGCGTTACCTGCGGGTTCGATGGCGGCGGAAGCCGAATGTCCCGGAGGCAGGGCCAAGGCCAGGGTGCGCGGTCGGGCCGCGCCGGCATCCCCCCCGCTGGCCCGTTTCCAGGCCAAGGTCAGCCCCGCGGCATCGGAGGAAACCACGGACCATTCCGGATCGGACCAGGCGCGGGGATCGGGCGCCGCTGGCTGGGAATGGGCGGAAGGCGTTAGGGCAATTCCATATAAGAGAGAAAATGCCAGGACGATCCCGGCCAGGGATTTTCCGGAACAACCAGCGGTTATCCCGTTCATCGGCCGGCCCGGAAAAACCGTTTGCAGCCCAGGGATTGCATCAGGCCCGTGCTCCGTTCCTCGAAACTTTCCGTGCCGACCACGCAGAAAAGCGCCGGGATGGTGTCATTCTCCCCATAGGGGTCCAGCGTCAGTTCGGCGCGCTGCACGGAATTTCCGAAGATGGTGCTCGGACAAGGATCCAAAGGCAGGCAGCCCGATTGCTTGAGCGACCAATCGTTTGCCCACTTTTCATAATAAAAGAAGCGGATCGTCACCCCCGGATCGCTCCGGGTCTGGACTTCCATGTCGAGGCCGCGGCCCGGCCTGAAGCTGCCCGCGACGGGCCGGAGAATGCTCACGGAAGGAGTGAGGGTGAGGGAGTCGATGGAAAGCGTATCCCCCACGAGCTTCTGGCCCGTCGGCTCGACCAACACTGCACGTACGGCGAAGTACAGGGTGAATGGCCGCGAAGAATCGGAAAGCGCCAGCACCACGTGGTTGGAATCCTCGGCGGATTGCGAAATCAGCACGTGCTTGAGGGAATCTACCCGGTGGCTTTGGTAGATCTCGAAATAACTCGCATCGCTCCCCTCCGGATAACTCCAGGCGACGTAGATGCCCGGGGTTCCCAGGGCGGGGTCTTTTATCTCCAGGTGGATGTCGGTGAGGATCGCGGTGGGGAGGCTCGGAGGGTCACGGTTTTCGCTGCAATAGGATCCCTGGCAGAGCAGGAAAGCGAGGAACAATCCGGTCGCTTTGATAATTCGGAGAGAGACGATCGGCGGGGAAACGATCCCACGCGAAGGTTTGGAAGGATGCGAAGGCTGCAATCGCGGTGATCCCGGTTTTGACGCGTCAGGGCGCGGCGGTTTGCGTTTTTGTCGATTATATTCCTTTCGGGCCTGGTGAAGCCACTGCTATGCCATATCCGACCCAATTTCCTAGTTTGAATCCTTGATATTATGGAACTGCCAGACCAAGAAAATTCCGGACATTACATCGTCGCCATTGATGGCGTCAGCGGCTCGGGCAAGAGCAGCACGGCCAAAACCGTTGCGAAACAGTTGGGAATACTTCACCTCGATACGGGCGCTATGTACCGGGCGGTCACCTTTCTGGCCCTGGAAAAAGGCCTGAAAACGACTCAAATAGGAGAAATCTCGGATTTGGCGGAAAGCCTCGCCTGGCACGCCGATCCCTTGGGGAAACTTACGGTTGAAGGTCGCGACCTCAGCCACGACATTCGCACCGCCCCGGTTACGGCCGCGGTCTCGGATTTCGCCCGGATTCCCGAGGTCCGGCATGCCCTGGTTCCCATCCAACGCCGAATCGGCATGCGACAGCCGGCCGTGGTCGAAGGCCGGGATATGGCCACGGTCGTTTTCCCTGACGCGCGTTTCAAGTTTTTCATGGACGCCAGCCCGGAAGTGCGCGCCCAACGCCGCGTCCGGGAGCTCATTTCCTTGAATCTTCCCGCCGATTACGGCGAAGTCCTCAGAAACCTCTTGGAACGGGACCATAAGGACTCGGCCCGCGAGCATAGTCCCCTGACTCTGGCCCCGGACGCCCAGGTAATCGATACCAGCGGGTTAACATTCGAGGGACAAGTTGCTATCATTGTCGACCGCATCCTGAAAAGCCTGTCTTCGGCCCCGGCGCTTACCCAAAAAGGTAAGCAAGCGGGATAGAGAGGCTTCCGGAACCGCCTTCCGACTTTCCCCGAGGGGGAGGTCGGCCGGGGTGGAATCCGACAGGGCGCCCACGGTCGCGTCGGCAGCTTTTTCCGGGTCCGGAAAATCAACCCGCTTGCGCAGGCCAAGTCTACCGCTCCGGTTGGACCCGTTCCAATCGGGAACCCCGCGAGGGGCACCCAAAGCCGGCGGCGATGACTTCAGGAGAACCGATCAAATGTCCCAGAAATTGCTCTACGGCACTGAAGAGGATTTGAAGGATTTCGGCGAAGACGTCGACTCGAAGGTCCCAGGCCAGGTCAAAAAAGAAGTACTCGCTCTCTACGACATGTCCCTCACGGGCTACCAGGAAGGCAGCATCGTCAAGGGCACGGTCGTGCGCATTTCGGACACGGACGTCTTTGTGGACATCCGTTTCAAATCCGAAGGCATCATCAACAAAATGGAATTCAAGGATGACACCGAGCTCGTCGTGGGCAAGGTCATCGACGTCTATCTGGAGCAGGTGGAAAACGCCGACGGCCAGATCATCCTCTCTAAACAACGCGCCGATTTCATGCGCGTGTGGGAACGCATCCGCGAAGCCTTCGAGAAGGAAGAGATCGTCACCGGCACCATCACCCGCCGCATCAAGGGCGGCGTCGTCGTGGATCTGTTCGGTATCGAAGCGTTCCTTCCCGGTTCGCAAATCGACCTGCGCCAGGTTCCCGATCTGGACGCGCTCATCAACCAGAAGATGGACTTCAAGGTCATCAAGGTCAACAAGATCCGCCGCAACATCGTGGTATCCCGCCGCGTGGTCCTGGAGCAGGAACGCTCCAAGATGCGCGACGAAATCATCGACACCCTCGAGAAGGGCCAGATCCGCGAAGGCGTGGTCAAGAACATCACCGATTTCGGCGCGTTCATCGACCTCGGCGGCGTGGACGGATTGCTGCACATCACGGACATGTCCTGGGGCCGCGTGAACCATCCTTCCGAAGTGGTTTCGCTGGGCGACCGGGTCAAGGTCGTGGTGTTGGATTTCAACGAGAAGAAGGAGCGCATCTCGCTCGGCATGAAGCAGCTCACCAAGCATCCTTGGGAAGATGTTGCGGCCAAGTACCCCGAGGGAACCAAGGTCAAGGGCAAGGTCGTATCCATCACGGATTACGGCGTGTTCGTGGAACTGGACCAGGGCGTCGAAGGCCTCATCCACATTTCCGAAATGTCCTGGACCCAGCACATCAAGCATCCCTCGCAGCTCCTGAACCAGGGCGACGAAGTGGAAGCCGTGGTGCTGAAGCTGGACGCCGAGAACGAGAAGATCTCGCTCGGCCTGAAACAGGCGACCCCGGATCCCTGGCAGAACATCGAGGACGAAATCCCCGTCGGCTCCAAGGTGACCGGCGAAATCCGCAATCTCGCGGCTTTCGGCGCCTTCATCGAAATCAAGGAAGGCGTGGATGGCCTCATCCATGTCAGCGACATGTCCTGGACCAAGAAGATCAACCACCCTTCCGAAGTCCTGAAAAAGGGCGATAAGGTCGAGTGCATCGTCATGGCCATCGACAAGGAAAAGCGCCGTATCAGCCTTTCCATGAAGCACCTGACGGACGACCCGTGGGACACGCTGGCCGAGAAGTTTCCCGTGGGAACCTCGGTTAAGGGCGTCATCTCCCGCCTCCTGGAGCGCGGCGTGATCGCGGAAGTCGACGGCGGCATCGAAGGGTTCATTCCCACCTCGAAGCTGACGACGGAATCCATCCGCAACCCCGCCGAGGCCTTCAAGGTCGGCGACGAGGTTCCCGCGGTCGTGATTGAAGTGGAAGCCGCCTCGCGCAAGCTCACGCTTAGCGTCGTGGACTACTTCAAGAACAAGGAAGACGCGGAATGGAAGGCCTACCTGGCCGACCACAAGCCGAACTCGGCGACCTTGGGCGACGTGATGCCGAAGCTCGAAAGCGAGTAAGTCGCTTGCGGGGAAGGATGCACGCCTTCTCCAAGCCGGGCATGGCCTGGTCCAAGGCTTAGCTGCCGATTCCGAAGGGCTCTCCGCGAGGGGGGCCCTTTTTCGATCCGGATTCAAAAACGGTTATGCGGTTATGCGGTTCTGCCTTCGCAGCCAAAATCCCATGTGACGTGATTCCGAGGGCGGTTTGGGCCTTTTTTGTCGATTTTGGCGATAACATTGCCGATTTATCGGCAGCAGAAACTTCCCGGCAACCTTATATTCTTGGTCTGGGGCTTAAGTCGGCGCATCAGCGTATTCAAATACGCGTAATTCAAAGATGTGCCGCTCGAGGGTTTAAAAAGGACCCTAATTTGAAACCTGAAAATGCATCCCGAATCATGGCTTTGATCACAGCCAAGGGGGGCGCGATTACCTTGGCGCTATGCCTCTCCGCGGGAATCGCCCAAAGCCTCAACCCTACGGGCAGTATCGGTGGGACTCATGATCCTGTCATGATCAGGGAAGGGAATACCTACTACCTCTACCATACCGGGGGCCGGGTGCCGACCAAGACCTCCCCGAACATGATCGCTTGGACCAGTGCGGGATCCGCTCTGTCTTCCGTTCCATCCTGGATTGCTTCGACCGTGCCCAATAACCGGGGCGGTGATATGTGGGCGCCGGATATCAGCCATCGCAACGGCAACTTCTGGCTGTATTACTCGGTTTCCTCATTCGGATCCAATTCCTCCGCTATCGGGTTGGCGACCCGGACCACCCTCGCCAGTGGCGAATGGCAGGATCAGGGTATGGTGATTACCTCCACCACCTTTCCGGTCAGCGATAACGCCATCGATCCCAATATCATCGTCGACACGGAGGGCAAGGTTTGGATGTGCTGGGGATCATTCTGGAACGGCATTCATATCGTCCAGTTGAATCCCGAAACCGGCAAGCCGGTGGCCGGGGCGCAGGCGACCCACATCGCGGGAAGGGGCGGCAAGGGGATCGAAGGGCCCTTCATCATTCACGCACGCGGCTATTACCATCTTTTCACCTCCTGGGACAAATGCTGTGCCGGCGCTTCCAGTACTTACAACATGCGCTATGGCCGTTCCCTGAAGGCGGAAGGTCCGTACGTGGACAAGGCCGGCGTGGCCTTGACTGCGGGGGGAGGTACCTTGTTATCGGATGGGTCCCAGTATCCCGGCGGCCACAATTCGGTATTGGAGGATAACGGAAAATTTTTTCTTATCTATCATATCTATACTCCAGGCATTAACCTGCAAATCCGGAACCTGTTCTTCGATAGCCAGGGATGGCCAACCTTGGATGCTTCCGCCAGCGGGATCGAAACAATCAGCCCCTTGCCGCGATCCTCAGCTTCAGTGGGAGAATTCTCCCCCTTGCATGATCCGCTGGGTAGGAGGTTCTCCGGACCCATGGACGCAGGAAAAAAACAGGCCTTCGGCTCGATTCTTTTAGATGCCTCCGGCATTGCTCATTAGTAGGTAGTCGACGGTGGAGTTTTCGCGCTCTTGGCTCATTCGGGAGCAAAACCCACCTTGCCCTTAGATTTTATCATCTGCGGAGTGGTTTAGATTTGTTGGGATACTTGGATTTTTTACCGAAGGAATTGAGGCAAAATATGCACCCGAAGACGATTTTAGGTCTCGCCCTATGCATGGTTTCCAGCGCTTACACCCAATCCATCAAAGTGAGCGGGACGGTCAAGGACGCCGCCAACAAGCCGGTCGCGAATGCGATAGTGGAATTGCTGCGCGCGAAAGCGAAGG
>JBDSIO010000090.1:0-26383 GCA_039917895.1 Fibrobacteria bacterium
ACCGGGTCGGGACATTGGTGGAATTTGATGCCATCGATCGCCAAGGCGATTTCCAGATCATCCGGCCCAAGGGCCGCCAGCGGGTTTATCTGGAAACCTTCGATCGGGAAAACATGTCCTACCTGCGGGCGCAATGCCGCGCCTACGAGGACGACCTCCAGGCCGCCGACACCACCGATCGTTTGCCGGAACTCGAAGCGAACATCCTTAAAATGGCGGCGGTCCTGGGACCCGAAGAGAGCCGCGGCATCCGCGACGTGATGGAAGGTATTCGTGTCGACATGGATCGCGAGAACTTCTCCCTCTTCCTGTGCGGTTGCCTGCATCTGCCCCCCATCTATCTGCAACGCCTGCTGGAATCCAAATCCCTTCCTTTTCGGATGGAAAACGCTCTCAACCTCCTGTCCCAGCGCGAATGAATATCGTTTTCGATTGGGCCGGTACCCTGGCAGACGACCAGGAGCTCACCTGGCGTCTAACCGACCAGGTGATCGTTTCTTTCGGCCATCCTCCGGTGGATTTCGCGACCTACCGCGCCGAGTTCATCCTTCCGCCGGAAGGCTTCTACCGGAAGTTCTGTCCCGGCACATCCTTCCAAGCCATCGAAGCCGCCTTCGCGGAATTGTGCCGCAACGGGTATCCCGCCGAGGTAAAACTTTGGCCGGGCGTACGCGAAGGCCTGGCCTGCCTTTCGTGCAAGCATAAAGTCTTTCTCCTGTCCACCTTGGACCAGGCGATGTTGGAAAGCGCGCTGGATCGGCTGGGTTTGCGCGGCTCCTTCCGCGCCGTAATCGGATCCTCGGGCGATAAGACCAAGGCGCTCCCGGAATTGTTGCTACGCGAGGGCCTGTCCCAGGACGAGACCGTGGCCATCGGTGATTCGACGCATGACATGGCGGCGGCGCAAACCGCCGGAGTGGAGCCCATCGCCGTGACCTACGGCTACGCTTCTGCGTCCGACCTGCAACGGGCCGGCGCGCAGCTGGCGTTCGCCGACTTCAAGGCCGTGCTCAGGCACCTAGACAAGCTGGCCTCCGCGGAGAGCCGACATTTTCCGGTGGCTACCGTGGGCGGGCTCATCCGCGATGGGGAAGGGAACATGCTGCTGGTGCGCACGCGCAAGTGGTCAGGCCTGTTCGGCATTCCCGGCGGCAAGATCGACTATGGCGAGACCATGGAGGAAGCCTTCATCCGCGAAGCGCGCGAGGAGACCGGCCTGGCGGTCACGGACGTTGAGTTCGTGATGAACCAGGATTGCGTTGAGCATCCCCAGTTCTACCGGCCGCGTCATTACATCCTGGTCAACTATACCGCGAAGGTGGCGGGAGCGCGTCCCGCAGTTACGCTCAACCACGAATCCGATGCCTCCGTCTGGGCCACCGATGCGGAAGTGCTCGGCCTTCCACTCAATGCCCCGACGCGGATCCTGATTGAAAAAGTCCTGGCCGTAATTGGACGTAAAGGACCGTAAAGGACCGCGAATAGCGGCCGGAAGGACGGAAAGGGCAAATGGGAATCATGAACTTGGAAGACCTGCGCATTCGCTGCATCGTCGGTGTCTACAAGCACGAGCGCAAGGTGGAACAGGAGCTATTCGTGGACGTGCGCCTGGAATTCGATTTCAGCGAGGCCGCTCGGACCGACCATATCTCGGATACGGTGGACTACACCCGGCTGGCCGCGATGCTGGAAGAGTGGATGCAGCGGGAGAAATTCCAGCTCATCGAAACCCTGGCAGAGCGGGCCTGCGTGCTCATCACCGACGGTTTCCCGGAAGTGCGCCATTGCCGCGTTACCATCAAGAAGCCCGCAGCCCTGCCCGCTGCGAAGTACGCGTCGGTGACCTCGGAGCGGAGCGTGGCGCGGTGATGATGAAGAGGAAGATGAAACGCAACGTCGCGGCCCCCATATCCGGCGCTTTCGGGAAAACGGCGTTGGTGACCGGTTCGGCGAAGCGGCTCGGCCGCGAGATCGCCCTGGCCCTGGCGGATTCCGGCCATTTCCTTTTCGTGCATTACCTGACATCGCGCGGGGAGGCGGAAGCCGTGCTGGCCGAAATCGAAAGCCGCGGCGGCCGCGGAACCCTGGTGAAGGGCGACATGGGATCGCAGCGTGACATTGTTGCCATGGCGGCCAAGGTCAAGGCCATTGCCGGCCACCTCGACGTGCTCGTCAACAACGTCGGGATCTACAAGACCGGGGATCTGCTGAAATACCCGGTCGAAGATTTCAAGGCCACCCTCCAGACCAACCTCATCGGCGCCTTCAACCTGATCCAGCGTTGCCTGGATCTGTTCCCGGCTTCCGGAGGGAGCGTCGTGAACATCGGCTACTCGGGCGTGGAAAGCCTCACGGGTTCGACCCACAACACCGCTTACCTGATTTCCAAAAGCGGCCTTTTGGTTTTGACCAAATCCCTTGCGCAGGCCCTTGGTCCGCGCCGCATCCGGGTCAACATGGTATCGCCCGGCATCCTGGCCAACAGCGTCGAATTGCCGAAACGGCCCGGGGATATCATTCCACTGGGACGGCTGGGCGGGTGCGGGGATGTGGCGGAAGCCGTAGCTTTCCTGGTGGGAGGACATGCATCCTATATAACCGGCGTAAACCTGGATGTGGCGGGCGGCTACATGCTGGGATTGAAGGAATTGGAAGTCGCCCGGGGCTCATGAGCCGCCGGCAAGCGCTACAGCACGCGCCCACCTTAGAATAAACATGCAGGAGGCAGTACCATGGCACTAGTGAAATTCCGACGCTCTCTGACCGATCGCAAAATCGCGGGGCTTTTCGGCGGCTTGGGGGATTCCTTCGGAATCGATCCGACCTACCTCCGCCTGGGTTTCGTGTTCGCAGCCGTAGTAACCGGCGTGATACCCTGCGTGATCGGCTACGCCGTGGGCTGGGCCATCACGCTTGACGGACCCGCCGAAAACCATCCCGGAGCCTGAGGTCCTAGATAAACGGCCCGAGACGGCCGCGAGGACGGTAAAAGACAGTTAAGGACAGTAATAGCCGGTAATAGCCGGTAGAAGCCGGTAAAATTCCCGCCCGCAACCTTTCGCTGCCGCGGCGGGATCAGCCCGGTCAGTCCGGGTCCGGCGGACGCGCCAAGCGGGCGACTTTCGCCATGAGCGCCTCGATCTTGAACGGCTTGGCCAGATAGTCCATCGTCGCCATGGACTCGAGACCTTCGGGCAGATGCGTGCCCGTGTACCCGCTGATGAAGAGGATGCTGAGGTTGGGACGGAGGTTGGAGAGCCGGTTCGCGAGCTCATGTCCGTTCATGACGGGCATCATGATATCGGTGACCAACAGATGGATCGTGCCGGAAAACCTTTCGCTGACGGACAGGGCCTCTTCGCCCTGGGCCGCTTCCAGAACGTTGAATTCGTGCATCTGCAGGAGATTCGAGATCAGACGGCGGACCGAACCTTCGTCCTCAACCAAAAGTACGTTGCGATTCTTTCCGATTTTCATTAACCTTAAAGGTTAATAATTATTTCCGAAAGGAAACCAGCCCCGACGCGCATTTTCATGGGGAGATTAATGCCTGCCCAAGGTGGCGAGCACTTGCCTGACTTTTTCCCGGAATCGGCCTCGGGAGAAAGGCTTGGGGAGCCAATCGGTTACGTCTTCGCAACTGTCGACCGGCCAGATATCGTCCCGGCTGAATCCCGACACGAAAAGCACCTTGAGTTCCGGGCGGAGGGTGCAAAGCCGATCCGCCAGTTCCTTGCCGTTCATGACCGGCATCATGACGTCGGTGATGAGCAGGTTGATGGGGGCATTGAACTTTTCGCTCATCGCGAGGGCCGCCTCCCCGTCCTCGGCCAGCATCACGTGATAGCCTTCACCCACTAGCGCTTCCGCCAGGAATCGGCGCATTACTTCTTCGTCGTCCACCAGCAGGATGGTTTTCCGGGGGAGGGTAGCGATGGAGAGCATACCCAAGCTACCCACCTTCGTCATCTCAGGCACGCCCGCCTTTGGAGAGCCCACATCCTTTTTCTTCAAGGCTCGTTCTCGGCCGGTCATGGCGCTTTCAGCTTGAACAGACGCTTGAGATCGTTGAATTGGGAATCAGGAATGACTCCGTTATGCTGGAGCAGGCCGACGAGCACACCCGGGGCCAGGTCGATCCTGTCCGCATAGGCTTTCAGGGATTCGCGGGTGGGCGTGCCTCCGGCCAGGAACGCCGTCAAGCCGTCCTTTGGGAGCAGGCACTGCAACGCGAAATCGTCCGCCGCTTCCTCCTTGGTCCGCGTCAGCGCGCCGGCCTCGAGGAAGAAATCCCGTTTGCCATGGAACAGGATATGCCCCGCCTCATGGAAGAAGGTCAGCCAGAATTGGTCATCCGTGGTATAGCGCAGGCTGATCTGCATCAACGCCTTCTGAGGCGTAAGCCAGCGCGTCGCGCCGCTGATGCTGAGACGGGGCGGCTCGGGCAGGAACACCAGGGCCACGCCCGATTTCGCGCAAATGGCGATGAGGTCCTCGCAATAACGGGCCGTGGGCTTGACGGTGAGCTCCCGGATGCGGTCCAGGGAACGCGCGAAGCGCCCGGCGTCGTAAGCCTTGCATTCCAGGCTGCGCGCTTTTAGCTCGCCGACGCGGAGCCATCCCGCCACCAGGCCGGAGTCGTTCTGAAAGGCTTTGGAGCGGCGGAAGGTCACCTTGGGGCCGCACCAAAGACGCTTCCACACTTCCGGCGACGCTACTCCGAAGAAATTCAGCACCTCCCGCAATTGCCTGACCTTGTCGGCATGCGGAGCGATCCATCCGAGTTTGACCATGTCCCGGACGGGCATTTCCTCTAGCCAACCCACCATGTGTCGCAAGCGCTCGTCTTCCAGGCGCTTGGCCAGGAACTCACGGTAATGGTATTCCCGGTTGTTCCAGAATTCGGCCGTGATCCCCAGCACCCGCTCCAGCTGGAGCGCGGTATCAGGAGTCAGGGCGGCTTTCCCTTTGATGATCTCGTTGATGGTCTTCTTGGGGCGTCCCATGCGTTCAGCCAGTTCCGCCTGGGACATGCCCAAGACTTCCAGGGTCTCCCGGAGGGTTTCCCCCGGTGGCGAGACGACGTCGGGAAAGTATTGGTTATGGTTTTGGCTTTGCATGGTGCTTGCGAAATCCCCGAATGATTACCGAATCTATCTTTTTCCACTCCCCAATTCCAATTGAAGAGCCGCCCGTGGGCCTGAAAATCAGCTGGTACGGGGCCCCGAGATCCAGGGCCAGGTCGGCTCCGTGCGGCGGCTCGGCGAATCTGACATGGGGCATGGATCGCAGATCCTCCAGAACTCCGGCGTTGAACATTTCGTCCAGCCGTTGCCGGATCAGCCTTGCCCGGGTAGCCCCATAGCTTTTGGCGAGCAACTCCTGGTTATTGCACTCATTCCTGAGCTCTTCCGTGTCGAATTGGATATTCATGGATTAGGTTAACCTTTAGGGTTAACAAATTAATCATTAATTGGACCGATGCACAGAGCCGCTTGGTTTGGACTTGGGGTAATCCATGCCTGGTTTATTCCTTATCCATGGCCCATTACTACATCGGGTCGGGCGTGACACTTATTATGTTTTTCCCTAAAGAACGATCCCCGGAGGTTTGATGACGGCACAGCAGGCGGACGATGCGGTTATCTGGGGATATATCGAAGGTTATTACGGTAGGCTGTTCGGGTGGGAGGAGCGGGCCTCCCTGATAGACCACATCGCGGCGCAACGCTTCCCTGGAGACGCGGGCACGGGAGGCATTGCAGGAAAAGCCGGGAAGCCTTGGAAAAGTCGGACAGCCTGGAAGGGCGGCGGCGCCTATCTGTACGCCCCTAAGGAAGACGCGTTCCATCGCCAGCATTGGCGCACGCGATATCCGGCGGAATGGCGAAACCGGTTCGCGAAGCTGGCCGCCCACGCGGCCGGCCGGGGCGTGGAGCTGGTTCCCGGCATGGCTCCAGGTCTTTCCTTCGATTACCTTTCCTTCGACGATTACCGCATCCTGCTCAGCAAGTTCCGGGACTTCCTGAAACTCGGCTGCCGTAGCTTGGCCTTGCTGATGGATGACATCCCTCCCGTGCTGCCGGAGAATTGCGGAAAGGTCTTCCGCACCTTGGGCCATGCCCATGGCGAATTGCTCATGCGCCTCTTGGGGGATTTGCGGGCGATGGAACCGGAATGCCGGTTATGGTTCTGTCCCACGGTCTACACCGATCAATTCGCATCCGGCCCGCCGGAAAAGGATCCCTATCTTCTGGATCTGGCGGCGACCATGCCCAAGGACATCCCGCTGATGTGGACCGGGCCCCGGATCATTGCTGAACGTCTGGATGCCGGTTCTTTGCGCAGCGTGGCGAAGATGTTCGGAGGCAATGTGCTGTTGTGGGACAACCTCTATGCCAACGATTATTGCCCGAACAAGCTTTTCGTGGGCCCGTATCATGGACGCAGCAAGGTGGTTTGGACGAAGACCCGGGGGCTGCTGCTCAATCCCACCGGCCTGCCGGCCACGGATCGTCTTCTACTCGACCTGCTGGCGGATTTCCGCCGCGGTCGGGCGGCGAAGTCGGCATGGAAAGACGCCATGGTCCGGTACGCATTGCCGAAGGAGTTTCTGGTGGTGGCGCCTTTTCTGGCTTCGCCCTTCTTCCGGCCAAATCCCGCAGATATCGCGCCCAAGCGCATCCAATCCCTGCACAAGGCCCTCAAGACCCTGATCTGGGACTGGAAAGGCCTGCTCCACCAGGAATGGTACCCGTACCTGTTTATGCTCGATGCCGATCTCAAGGCCTCGGCGAAGGGAGAGGACGGCCCCGATGAGGCCTGGGTCAGGAAACGCTATTCCCCTCTGGTTGCCGATCTGATACTTAGGCGCGCACCTTAAAAAGGAGAAGAAGTGCAGAGGAAGCGCAGAAGAAGCGTATAGGTGAAAACCCTGTAAGAGCGCCTGAAGGGGTTTTACTATTTTCCCTGGCTCCACATCCTTCATTTGCGGAGTCCTCCATGGAAAGAAAGAACATCTCGACCGGTTCCAAATGGGAACCCATCATCGGCTACTCCCGGGCCGTGCGCGTGGGCAATCAGGTTTTTGTCTCCGGAACCACGGGGTCAGACGCGGAGGGCAAGGTGGCCGGCGATACCTATGCGCAGACCAAGCAGGCCATTGCCAACATCGTCTCCGCGCTCGCCCAGGCCGGCGCCTCCCCGGCCAACGTCGTCCGCACCCGCATCTTCATGACCGACATCTCGGCGTGGGAAGCGGCGGGCAAGGCCCACGGCGAAGTGTTCGGCGAGATCCGCCCCGTCACGACCATGGTGCAGGTGAGCAAGCTCATCGCCCCGGAAATGCTCGTCGAGATCGAGGCCGACGCCGTAGTCCCATGAACTGCCCGAACGGGCCGGCCCGGGCCAGGGACGCGCGCTGATGGCGTTTTCCAGCCCTTTTGCCAGACCTTTTACCAGACCTTATTCCATCCCATATTCATGCTTAAGGGACGCGGTCGAGGATCTCGAGCGAACCGGACAATTGCTCCGGGTCGGGGAAGAGGTCGACCCGTATCTGGAGATGGCCGAGATCCAGCGGCGCGTCTATGCGGCCCGCGGTCCCGCCTTGTTGTTCACCCGGGCCAAGGGGACGCCGTTCCCGTGCCTTTCCAATCTCTATGGGACCCGGGAACGCACGCGTTTCCTCTTCCGAGGGACCCTGGACCGGGTCAAGGATCTGCTGGAACTGAAATCCGATCCCATGGCCTGGATGAAACGGCCCTGGCGTTTCGCGGGGCTTCCGTTCGCCGCCCTGCACGGTCTGCCGAAAAAAGTGTCCTCTCCCGCCGTCGCGGAATGCGAAACCTCGGTGGCGCATCTCCCGGGAATCGTCTCCTGGCCTAAGGATGGCGGAGCCTACATCACTTTACCGCAAGTGTATACCGAGCATCCCGACAAACCCGGATTGCGGCACTCCAATCTCGGCATGTACCGCATCCAGCTATCCGGCGGGGAATACCTGCCGGAACAGGAAGTCGGCCTGCACTACCAGATCCACCGCGGCATCGGCGTGCATCACCACGCGGCCATCCGGCGCGGAGAAAAACTGCGCGTCACGATTTTCGTCGGCGGCCCGCCGGCGCACGCCTTGGCCGCCGTGATGCCGTTGCCGGAAGACATGCCGGAAACCTATTTCGCGGGGCTGTTGGCGGGCCGCCGCTTCCGCCATGCGATCCTCGGGGGTCACCGGCTTTCCGCCGACGCCGATTTCTGCATCACCGGCACCATCGATCCGGCGCGCACGCTGCCGGAAGGACCGTTCGGTGACCATCTGGGCTATTACAGCCTGGCCCATCCATTTCCCGTCATGACGGTTGAAAAAGTATTCCATCGCCGCGACGCCATCTGGCCTTTCACCGTGGTCGGCCGGCCTCCGCAGGAGGACTCCCATCTCGCGGAACTTATCCATGAATTCGCCGGGCCCGTGCTGCCCACGGAAATCCCCGGCCTGCACGGCGTGCATGCGGTGGAAGCGGCCGGCGTTCATCCCCTGCTGCTGGCCTTGGGCAGCGAGCGCTATGTACCCTACGGCGAAAGGAAACCCCGCGAACTCTTGACCCTGGCGAATGCCGTGCTCGGTTTCGGTCAGCTCTCCCTGGCCAAGTTCCTGTTTATCGCCGCGCGCGAGGACGCGCCCGGCATCGATATCCGCGACGTGGGGGCGTTCCTGCGGCACATGCTGCAGCGGGCTGATTGGACCACGGATCTGCATTTCCAGACCCGTACCACCATGGATACCCTCGACTACAGCGGCACCGGATTGAACGCCGGTTCCAAGGTCGTGATTGCCGCCGCCGGTGCGCCCCGCCGCGCCTTGGCGACGGAGATTCCCTCCGGGTGGGAACAGGCTCTGCCCTCCGGATTTACGAGGCTCTCGCTGGCATTGCCGGGAGTGCTGGCAGTTTCCGCCCCGGCCTTCCTGGAAACGGCGGCGGGCCACGCGGACGTCGAGCGGTTCGTGAAGTCCTGGGAAACCCGCTTCCAGGATCCCGTCTCCGAAGCGTACCGGGCCATGTCCGGATTTCCGCTGATCGCCTTGGTGGATGATGCCGCGTTCGCGTCGCGCACTTTGGACAATTTCCTCTGGGTCGCGTTCACCCGTTCCGATCCGGCCCGGGACGTCCACGGCATGTGGGCTTCCACCGAAGATAAGCATTGGGGCTGCCGCGGCGCCCTGATCCTGGACGCCCGCATCAAGCCGCAGCATGCGCCCCCGTTGGAATCCGATCCCGCCGTGGTCCGCAGGGTGGAGGCGCTCGGCGCTCCGGGCGGAAGCCTGCACGGTTTGGTTTAGGGATCGATTGCAGGGCCGGGTGGCTTGACTTAGTTTTCAGCCATGACCAAAGCCGCCGCATCCGCCGAATCCGACGCCACCGCTGACTCAGCTGCCATCGGAACCGTGGAGGCCCGCATCGATCCCAAGCTCGAACCCTCCTGGAAACAACGCCTGGAAGGCGAGTTCCGCAGTCCTTATTTCGCCGACCTGAAACGGTTCCTGCTGGAAGAGAAGCAAAGCGGCGCAATGGTCTATCCGCCGGGTCCCCTTATTTTCAACGCCTTCAATACCACTCCCTTCGACCTGGTCAAGGTCGTCATCCTTGGGCAGGATCCCTACCATGGGCCAGGCCAAGCGCATGGGTTGTGTTTTTCGGTGCAACCCGGCGTGAAGCCTCCCCCCAGCCTCGTCAACATCTTCAAGGAATTGCACGCCGACCTAGGTCTGCCCGTTCCCAAGCACGGATGTCTGCAGAAGTGGGCCGAACAAGGCGTGCTCATGCTGAACTCCGGGCTCACGGTGCGCGCCGGCCAACCCGCTTCCCATCAGGGCAAGGGTTGGGAACGGTTCACAGATGCCGCGGTCAAAGCCCTGAACGATGGCAAGGAAGGGCTGGTCTTCCTGCTCTGGGGCAAGCCGGCCCAGCTCAAGGGCTCGCTCATCGATCCCAACCGCCACCATGTGCTCAAGGCCGCGCATCCCTCGCCTTTCTCCGCGCACTCCGGTTTCTTCGGCACGCGGCACTTTTCGAAGACCAACGCGATTCTCAAGGCTTCGGGACGTGCTCCGATTGACTGGGCGGTTTAGTCTCGGGGATGTTTGGTCTTGGGGGGTCCGGCGCGCGGGGGCGTGCCCGGGGCTCAGGCTCTCGCCATTGTCGACTGGGTTTTCGGGCTTCAGGTGCAACCTGGGCTATTCTGTGGGTCGATGTGCGCATCAAGCTTTGAGTATTCCATTTCATTGAGGCACACGCGATGCTGTGCCGCGCTTGTGCCGGTTGGCTTCCGGACCGGCGAGAATTCGCCCCGGGCACGCCCCCGCGCGCCTGCACGCAAGCGACCCACATCACCGCGCCAAACGCCTTTGGCTGATGGTTGGTCCTGACGGCTTCGTCATTGCCGGTGGTTGTCTTCGAAGGCCGTCGCGTCGGGTATTGTGGGTCGATCGCGGAGGGGGTTGTTCCGCTTTTGAGGTGGAGTGGGGGTTGTGCCGAATACACGGACCTTCGGGTTCGGTGGGATGTTGTTGGGGCGATTTCGGTAGGGGAGGGAAAGCAGGCGAGAGTAGGGAAGGGTAGGGAAGGGAAGAGTAGGGAATAAAGAATGTCGGGGGAGCTCTTTGGGGTTTTGGGATTCGTGTGTCGGGGAAGGGGAGTTTCCTACATTACTGTGCGCTTATGAAGGATCAACTACTTACCGAATATGATTTCGTCGTCATCGGCGCCGGGCCTGCGGGGCTTTTGGCGGTTTTGAATATCGGGTTGGCCAATGCCAAACCCGGGGCGAAACGGTATTCGGTGGCCTTGCTGGACAAACGCGACCCATGGCGCGAGCCGGTTTCATGCGCGGAGGCGGTTTCGGCGCAGGGGTTACGCGATCTCGTTCCCAAGGTGGAGCCGGCTTGGATTCGGGAACCCATCGACGGGGTCATCTTCATTTCCCCGAACGGCACCCGGGTCACCTTTAAAAAAGAGGCCAGCGGCGTGCTCATCGACCGGGCCTTGATGCACAAGAACCTGGCTGAAGAGGGCCGGCGCTTAGGAGCGCATTGCAATTTCCGGGCGCGGGCGACGGCGGTTTCGCGTTATGAGAACGGCCGGCGCATCGTCAAGTATGAAGGAGAGGCTTCCGGTGAGATCAAGGCGCGCGTCGTCATTGACGCCAGCGGACCAGGGCTGGGATTCGGCCAGGGGGAGAGGATCACGCAGGGTAATTTCGACGTGGAGCCGGCCTTATTCGCCTTGGTGAGCGGGTTGGAGTATCCGACCAATTACATCCAGATGTTTTTCGGTACGAACTATGCGCCGGGCGGTTACGCTTGGCTGTTCCCGCGCGATAAGCATGTGGCCAACGTGGGCCTGGTCATCGGCAAGCAATTCAGCAAGACCGCCCCGGCCCGTAAGACCATGACGGATTTCATGGCCAAGGTCTATCCCGGAGTCAAGGTCGAGACCGTGCACGGGGGCGTGATTCCCTGCGGCTACACCCATGATCCCCTGGCCGTCGACAACCTGTTCAAGGCCGGCGATGCGGCCAACATGGTGAATCCGATCAGCCGGGCGGGAATCCTGGAGGCCATGATGGGCGGCAAACTCGCCGCGGAAGCCGCCCTCGCCGTGATCGAACTCGGGAGCGAATCGGAAAAGTCCCCGTTCTACCGCGCCTATAAGGATAAATGGGACGAGGCCTATGGCAAGGCCAACCTGCGCATCCATCGCGCCAAGGCCCCCTTCGCGGAGATCAAGGATTCCACGTTCGACAAGGCCGCGGGCAGCCTCGCGAAAATCCCTGTCGATAAGGTGACCATGAGCCGGATTTTCCTCACGACGCTTTGGAGCACTCCTTCCCTGATCTGGAAAATGCGTTCCCTGATTTCCGGATAGGCTTTTCCGATCAGGCTATCGGGGCCGATTCGGCGGCGGGCGCGGCGGTTTCGATGGGCGCGCAGATATTGTCGTACTTGGAGAAATCCAGCCAATCCACCCTTTCCTCGGTATCAATCAGCACCTGCTTGGCAGCTTCCGGGCCTTCGCTGCCGGCCGCGTAGTTCGGGAATCCGACGCCCATCGGGGTCTCGGCCCAGTTCTTGAGGAGCGGATCCAGGTATTTCCAGGACAACTCGGTCTCGTCCGAACGGACGAACAGGGTGGGATCGCCAAGGACCGCGTCCAACAGCAGACGTTCATAGGCGTCCGCGCTGGTGTCGAAGTGATCGCTGTAGCAGAAGTTCATCGAAGTGTCGGTCAGTTCGAAGCTTTGGCCGGGATTCTTGGTGGTGAGCTCCAGCAAAATGGCTTCCTGCGGCTGGATTTTGAAGACGATGCGGTTGTTGTTGAGGGCGACGTTCCCCTTGTTGAACAACAGCCGGGGCAGCTTCTTGAAGGTCACGACGACTTCCGTGCCTTTGCGGCCCAGGCGCTTGCCGGAACGGAGGTAGAAGGGCACGCCGGCCCAGCGGAAATTGTCGATGTTCATGCGGATGGCGGCGAAAGTCTCGGTGCTGCTTTCGGGCCTGATGCCCTTGCCCTCGCGATAGGCCTTGACGGTTTCACCCTTGATATGGCCCTGGCCGTACTGGCCGCGGATGGCCACCGGGGGTACGGTCGCCAGGTCGAGGGGACGCAGGCTGCGCAGGACTTTGACCTTCTCGTCGCGGATGGCGTCGGCGGAAAGGCTGACGGGCGGCTCCATGGTGACCAGGCAGAAAATCTGCATCAGGTGGTTCTGGATCATGTCCCGCAACAACCCGCTTTGGTCGAAATAATCGGCGCGGTCGTCGGCCCCCAGGATTTCGGAATGGCTGATCTGGACGTGTTCGATGTAGTGGTGGTTCCACATGCCCTCGAACACGGAGTTGGCGAAGCGGAAAACCAGCAGGTTCTGCACGGCTTCCTTCCCAAGATAATGATCGATGCGGTAGATCTGCTTTTCCGCGAAGCAGGCCAGCAGGTTTTCGTTGAGTTCCGTGGCCGTGGCGATATCCTTGCCGTAAGGCTTTTCCACCACCAGGCGGGACCAGTATTGCGCCTTAACAGGTTGGACCATGCCGCCTTTCTTCAGCGCCTGGGCTACTTCAGCGTAGCCTTGGGGAGGTATCGCGAGGTAGAACAGGTAGTTAGGGGCGATGTCGTTTTCCTTGCTGATGCGTTCCGCGGTTTCTTTCAGCCTTTTGATGCCTTCGGGGCTGTAATCCGTCTGAAGGTATTCGAAGTGGGGAAGGAAGTCCTTCGGGTACTTGCCCATCGAGAGCAAATCCTTGTTTTCCATGGGTTTTCGTCCTACCGCGATGATCTTGAATTTCTCCGGCAGGCTCTTCTTGAACATCAGGTTGGCCAAGGCGGGAAAGAGCTTCCGCTTGGCAAGGTCGCCCGAACCGCCGAAGATGATGATCAGGCATTCGTCCGTGCACCTGCCCTTATTGCTGAAAAAGTTGGACGTGCTGCGGGTTTTTTCATCAAATGTCATGGGCATGGGACAATCCCGGGTTGGTTTATTGCAAATTTATAATTTTCCGCAGGGATTTCGGATATTGGGATAAACCTGGGAGCTGGATTTGCCTGGATTTGCTAAAGCATTGGAAACGGCCTGGGAACGCCGGGCGGAACTACGCGGTCATGCAACGGCATTCCGCCTATTGAATGGCGCCGCCTCTGGAACCCCGGGGTTGGTGGTCGACATGTTTTCGGAATACCTGGTGGTGTACGCGTACGACAAGGACATGCGTTCACTGTACGGCGATTTCGAATCGGAGCTTGTCAGAGTGACCGGGGCCAAAGGCATCGCCCTCAAAGATCGCAGCGAGAAGGGCGAAGAGGGTCGCGAAGAAGGGCGCAAGCTGTTTGGCGCCGTTCCTGAAACCGCGGAGGTGCGCGAAGGTCCGCTGCGGTTCCGCGTTCATCTGCAACACCCCCGCAACGTCGGCCTGTTTCTCGATACGCGCCTGTTACGGGAGGATTTGATTCTCTCATGCCGCCGCCACGACGTGCTGAACCTTTTCAGCTATTCCTGTTCGCTCGGGATCGCCGCGGCGTACAATAACCAGGGATCGGTGGTCAACGTCGATATCTCCACGCGTTACCTGGGATGGGGCAAGGAAAACCTCGCCCTCAACGGCATGTCCTCGGACAAGGCCAAATTCGTCACCATGGACAGCCAGAAGTACCTGGACTGGGCCATTAAAAAAGTCCAGAGCTATGATGTCGTGATTCTCGATCCTCCGAGCTTCTCGCGCTCGAAGGGCGCGATATTCACCTTTGACGAGGATTATTTCAAACTCGTCGCGAAGTGCCTAAAGGTGCTTCGTCCAGGCGGCCGTTTCTATGCCTTGACCAATTATGGCGGAATTGCTCCCGAGGCTTTCAGGCAAAGTCTGAAAGGCGCCTTGGACGCGGCCGGATTTGGCGATGCCGCAATCCATCGTCTCGCTCTTCCCGATGATTTCGACGGAGCAGGTGAGGCGTCCAAAGGCGGAAAGACGAAGGGTAACCCGGGCGATGCTCCGGTCGCGGTGGAGGGAACTTTGCTCGCGTTCGACGCAACGCTGCCAAACAAGGAAATTCAGCCGCTTTAAGTTTGCGGAATTTCACCCTGACACCGGGATGCCAATGGAAAACCAGGCGTCGGGTATGGGCAATCCGAGGCAATAAGCTATTTTCCTCCCATTGGAGGCGATGGATGTCCTACCAGGTAACGCTAAATTCCCGTAACGTGCTGGTCCCGCTTTCCTTGGAGGATAGCCGCGGCGAGCGCATGAACGGCGCCCTATCCAAACTCGATGCGGCCACCGCCCTCGTCATCCAGGTCACTGCCGGCGGCGGATTCACCCAGGAATTCATCCCATTGAGTATCGGCGAGGATGTCGCGCGCGGCTATGCCGGAACCGAATGGGAGCTTTGGGTCCAAAAGGCGGGTTCCGGCCTCCATGCCTATTACCTGGGGATCCCCGATCGCTTTTTCGTGGCCGACCCGGATGGACGGGCGCCCCGCAGCCTTTCCATCGAGGTGGTCGGTACCTCCCCTTTAACGGGCCGCGGGGACTTTTCCGGCGGGGTCGACGTCACGCTTCAAGAACAGGTGGCGCCTCCGCTTATTCCCGGTTTCATGAACCTGTCGGAGCGTTTCTTCCCCGCCTTGCTTCCGCATAACTTCATCGAACGTCACCTTGTCGATGTTTTCGAATTCGAAGGCAAGCGACAGGCTGTGCTCATGGCCGCCCTCCAGGTGGATACCGCCGAGCGCCTGCCCGTAAGCCTAGGGAAACATTGGGAACCCAAGAACTGGATCCAGGCGGTGGTGGAGAATCTGGTTTCGGGGCCGGACGGATATTTCGCCATCAAGGGCGGCTGTTTCTACGGACGTAACCGCAAAATTTCCCATTGGTTCGGTGGGGATATCGGGCTCGAGGAGTCCGGGTTCCGACCGGCCGCCACGGAAAAGATCAGATCCATGGGCCATAGCGGCAATGGCGCCTGGGTATTCTGGTTGGAACCGCAAGGCGAAGGCGCGGAAGCCCTGATGCTGAACCCCGCCGCTTCGGGGCAACGCCGCATCTCCATACGCCATCCCATGATGCACAAGCTGCTCCGCTATCGCGGCAATGCGGCTTCGAGTAGGGGCGATTCGCCGCTTGCGGAAGTGGAAGCCATAGACGCCGTGGCCGCCCTGACCCAGGTAGCGCGAGTGCTGATAGCCCATCAGGAAGCGCTGCTGAGCGCCCGGGCGGAACCTTCCCATGCGGACTGGTCCGAGCGCCGCAACCCAATGACGGAAGCGCTAGCCGCCCTGAACGCCGGGGAAGCGGCCGAGGGAGCGGTTGATACCAGCGCGGGCGCGAAAGACCCCGCGGCGCATCTCGCGGGCTTGGAGTCCGATATCGGCGACCTCTACCGGACTCATGGAGAGACCCTGCGCGCGCTGGAATCCATCTTTGACGAGACCTACGGATATTCAGCCTGGGACGCGGTGGGCAATCCCATGCGGGAAAGGCTCAGCGCCTTCCTCGCTGATAATACCGACCTGGCCGGCAATTCCTCGTTCATCCGCGCGGTGTGAGGCGGACCCTTATGAGCTACGTCGTCCTCGCGAACAGCACCCGCGTCATACTGCCCCTGCGGACACGCCTGGAGACGCCTGAGCGCCTGCCTGTGCTAGCCGGCATCCTGGTCTCCCAAGCCAAGAGTTCCGGTCATTGCTTGCAATGCTTCATCGAGATGGGCGCGCCCGGCCTGCCGCGGCCCTTCCGGGGGGAACGCTGGTGTTACGAGTGGCGCAGCGACGGCGACAACCTGCTGGCCTGCTGGCTCGGTTTTCCCAATGTGTTCTTCTCGGGAGGCATCGATCCCAACCTTCGGGTGGCGGTGGAGGCCTTGGGGCGCTTCGGAGGCGGTCCGGGAATGCTGCGTTCGCTCTCCCGCATCTCCGTGAACGTCAAAAGCGGACAACTTGTCCCCGGTCCAGGGGAACCGGTATGGATGCCGGATGATTCGCCTAAGCCCTTCCCCGCCTGATACCCTGCCGTCGATGGCGGGAGAAGTCAAAATTCAAAGTGAAAAGTGCTAAAGTCAAAGTTTTAAGAGGCGAAGAGGTCTTTGTTCACCAAGCCACGACACCCTGGAAGCGGTTTTAAGGCGAGGCCCCACTTACCGAAGCTTTTCCTTCAGTTTCAAAGCAAACCCGTTCCTGGGATTGATGTCCAGGATCTGTTGGACCGCGTCCCGCGCCTGATCGCGCATGCCCATGCTCTGGAAGGTGATGGCCAAGCCGCCGAAGGCTGAAATCTTCTGCTTCTCGGTCACGTCGGATGCCAGCAGCACCTTGGAGTAGGCCATGTTCGCTTCCGCGGTCTTGGCAAGGTCGTTTAATTCGTCCGCGGCTTTGAGACGTTCTCCCGCGGAGTTGGGCCAGGAACGGTTCTGGACCATGGCCATCAGGGCGGCTTCCCGTTCCGAGGTTACATGGCTGTTACCCTGGTAGACCGGGGAACGGGCAGAAGTCGTCGTGCCGGATGGGTAGGGAGCCGGGGTTTGGATGGACGATTCCTCCGGGCGGGGAGGCTCGATGGGCATGGGTGGTTCCGAATACCCGGTGTTCCCTGTCGCAGTAACGGATTCCGCCTGTGTGTCCCTAGTCGGCTGCGCGGGCAAGGCTTCGGATACGGATGACGTTGGCGTTCCGGTTTCCTGCGGGACGGGATCCGCGGTCAGGGGAGCCGATTCTGTCGTTTCGGCCGCTAGGTCCTCCGTTTCCGTATCCTCCTTTTGGGCGGCATTGGTGCGCAGATAGATGAACAGGCCGACCAGGGAAAAAAGCAGGAGGAGCGCTCCGAACGTGCCCAAAAGGATTCCGAGCTTACGCTTCGCGTCGGACGCCTTGGACTCCGGCGAATAAATGCCGGTGCGGTTGTCGCCTGCGCCCTTGAACCCGTAGGTCGTGAACCCGCCCGGTTCTCCGCTAACGGCCATTTCCAGAGGATCCTTCTCCAGGGAGGAGATGCTTTCGGCGATGGGTTTTGGCAGCGGCTTGGGGTCGTTGCGCGACGCCGCCTTGTAATTGGAATCCGCGGAGGCGAACAGGGGAGCCTGGGAACCGAACAGGGTTCCCGGCGTTTTCAAATCGCTGAGTCCGGAAGCCGGCTGAGCATCATACCTGGGTTCAGCGCGGGGGGGGACGTAGGCTTGACCGGGCCGCGCCGACTTGGGCGGTGCGGTTTCGTGAGCGACGAAGCTTGGCGCTCCGAACAAGGTCTCCCCGGTGGATATGGGCGGGGCCTGGAGCGGATTATGTAAGGCTTGCGCTTTGGACGGGAAAGGCGATGCCGGCGTAGCGGATGCTGGATCCTGAGCGGGGAAGAAGTTGAAGAATGAGTCCTCTTCAGCCTTGGTCGCTTCGGAACCGGTTTCCGGATTCGCGGTGAAATCGGGTTCGGTTGCGCGCCCTGCGGAAGGATCCGGAAACGACGGCTCCTCGCGCCTCGGGGCGGGTTGCTCGCTGCGGCGGCCCCGTTCCTGAAGGCGTTGCATCGCGCCGCCCAACTCCCAGAGAGCGTCGGAAAAAGCCGTGGCGTCCTGGAAGCGATCTTCGGGTCTTGGCGCAAGGGCTTTGGAGAGGAATCCCGCAATATCCTTGTCCAGGTACCTGACTTCCGCAACGGTCTGCGCCGGGTGGGCGGAAGGATGTTCACCCTTGACCATGCGGTACAGGACGCCGGCCACGGCGAACAGGTCGGTGCTGGGGTAGCTCAGGAAGCCGCTGCGGCCGGCGGCTTCGGGAGCGCGGTAACTTTGGTATTCCAAGCGGCCCGGCAACGGTTCCGGGGTCATTTCCGTGTTACCAAGGGACCTGGGGTCCCAATCGCAGAGCTTGGCGATAAGGGGTCCCACGATGATGTTGCCGGGATGGATGTTGAGGTGCCGGGTACGTTCGTGCAGGGTGGTAAGACCTTGGCAAATCTGCCATAAGATCTCCAGACCTCGCGAAAAATAATCGGATTCCCCGCGGTGCTTGCGTGTCCATTCCTCGAAGGTCTGGCCATCGCCATAGGCGCGGGCGACGAAGATCAGTCCCATTTCCTCCTGCACATCGACGCAAGCGCACAGGTTGTCATGCTCGATTTCGGTCATGACCCCGGCCTTCAAGAAGAAGTCCGGCGCCGCCAGCAGCCGAAAGGAGAGTTCCTGCCGGTACACTTTCAAGACCAGCTTGCCGGCTTTGCCGTTGGCCAGGTAGCATTTGGCGGCGGGCGATTCCCCGATTAAGCCCTCCACCACGTATTTGTTCGCGATTACTTCGCCTTCGGAATATTGGTGATTCGCGGTCATTATAAACCTCACGAGAACGGTCCCCGGCTTGGCGCCACGCCAGCGGACCTGGGTTTGGGAAAGTATACATTTTCACCTGTCGCGGCAGCCGCAGGGCCTTAGGCAGCAGGGGTTTTTTATATATTTTCAGGGGTACGGGTTGAACCACCCCGCGACGGTCCGATTCGGATCCGGGGGCCCGTTTCCACAGGTATCGATGACGCAAAAACCGCCCGTCTCTTCCTTCCGAAGCAAGCGCTCCGCATTTCCGGTGATCCGCGCCCTTCTCCTGGGATTGCTGATGTGCGTATCCGTGTTCTCACGCAGTAGAAATCCCGAACTCAGCGAAGACTCCCTCCAGGCCATGGTGGCCCAGGAGCCGGACAATCCCGTCCATTGGATGAAGCTCGGTTCCCTGGCGGCGAATCACAACCAGGTGGATTTGGCCAAAGGCTATTTTGACGAAGCCATCAAGCTATCCGGGAATCAGGGCAAGACCATCCTGGAAGTCGGCGATTTGTGGCTGTCCCAAGGGCGCATCATGACGAGTCTTCCCTACCTGATGCCCAACCTGGCGCATCTGGATCCGGCCCGGCTTGACCAGCTCCAGAACGGACTGGAAAAGGAGGGCTTGCCGTCCGCGCAACTTCTGGTGTTGCGGAACCTCGGTTCGCGCACGCAATCCTACCATCCGGTGAACCGCAAAACCGCCGTGATTGCCTTCCGGTTGGGGGATTACCCATTATGCCAATCCGTGCTGGCGCGCTACGCCGATCAATTGGACTTCGAAAGCTCCCGCAATCTGCTGCTGCTGAATTTCTTCCTCAACGGCGCTCTCGACGCCAGAATCCCCGCCGCTTTACACAAGCGCTATCCGCACGGGGAGATGGGTTATCTGGCGAGCCTCAACAACGCGCAGCAGGCCCGTTGGCGAGAAGTACGGGAGTTCCTGAAGCGCGAAGCCAACTCCCCGTCTTACCGCGACTATTACAATCTGTTGAAGGCCATGGAAGCCGCGGCCGAAGACCGCAACGAAGAAGCGGCCGAATCGTACCAGAAGGCCCTGGAAACCCCCTGGGATCGCCTGCGGGTGGTGGTGCACGCCGATCTTTATCGGCTCTATTCCAGCACGGGGAACAAATTCAAATCCGATCAGATTTGGGAATCCATCAAGGAGGACTATCAGAATCTTGATCCGGACCTGCAGGAATTCATGGCCAGGCAACTGCAAGTGCGCGGTTACGAGAAGCAATCCAAATATTTCTACCGCGTGGTGCTGCGCCGCAAGCCCGGGAATGCGGTTGCGCTGGCTGCCCTCTGGGAGGATCTCCTTGGCAACGAGGATTACCAAACCATTTCCGAAAACCTGAAGGCCCTGCTGGACCGGGAACCGCTGTCCTGCGAAGGCAACACCCTGGCGATGCAATTCCACTATCGCCAGAATAACGACAAGGAACTGCTACCTTACGGCCGCAACGCCACGGTCTATTGCTTCGAAGCCGTCGAGCCCTATTTCATCCTGGGCAGCACCTTGATGAACCTAAGCAAACCCGAAGAAGCGAAATCGTATTTCGCGACTTTTATCCGCAAGGGCGGGGACGTCAATAAGGTTCCCATGAGCGTAAGGTAGCGGCCACGGAGATGCCAGGGTTATGTCTTTACCGGTATTCGGCCAGTTTCCGGAACGCCCAGACTCCCGCCACCACGCCGAGGAAATCCGCCGCCATATCCGAATAGTCGAACATGCGCTCCGGGACGAAGATTTGGTGGATCTCATCGCTCACACCGTATAGCATGCCCACGGCCAATCCACGTCCGTCAGGCAAATCCCGCAATTCGCGTAAATCCCGCGACTCGCGTCGTTTCCTCAACTCGCCTGCGGCATTCGGGTAAAGGTCTTGTGCGGCCGATTTACCGCGTAGCCATTTGCGCCATGCGATCAGGGCGCCCAAGGCGGCGTAGGCTGCGAAATGCACGGCCTTGTCGCTGTAGGCAAAAGGCGGTAGATGGATTCTGTTTCCGGGCAGGCTTGACGTATAGAACAGGATGCTCATGCCCGCCAGGGCGGGAAGCCAGGAAACCGCGAGCGTTCGGAAGGTTTTGATCGTTACTCGCCCTGGTCTTCGGTGATGGCGGTGGTGCCCTTGCGGTATTCATCCATGAGCGCGCTCGCATCCGCGAAGGCGTCCTCGTCGACCAGCACGTCCACCCCTTCGGCCAAATCCAGGAACGGCAGGTTGCCGTTCGCGTCGTCGGCGCTGAGCGATGCGTCGATTCCGGCATCGTTCAGCATGTTGCGGACGAAGACCGCTTCGGTTCGCGTGGGAGCGGTGTAGGCGACTTTGAAACTCATGCGATTCCTCCGTACTCTATCCTTACATTTTCCATACATTTTCCGTGCTCTGTCCGCACTCGATCCATACTAGGGCGTTTCGGCCGCCAGGTGGAACGTTCCCCGATAATATAGGTTCACGCGCAGGCGAACCCCCGGATCTTCGAAGCGGAATGCGGGAAGGGAATCGCCCGGATTCGCCTGCCGCCGCACGATAGGCAGGAATTCGGCCGCTTTCACCTGTCCGTCCTTGAAGTCCTGAATTTGCCAAGAGGGCCAGTTGAAGGCCTCAGGAAGCCGTTGGGAGAATTTGACCAGGAATCCCTGGGCTTCGCCTAGCAGCATCTGCGAAAGGTCCTGGGCATACTCGGCCTGTGCCGCGTCGGGCACGGCCTGTAACGCATTCTTGATATCGTTGAGCGCTCCGGACTCACCTTCTTCCAACCAGGCTTGCAGGGAAAGCGGCCTTTTCCGGTCGATTCGGATCCGGAGCCGGGAGTCGTCGGCGGGTGTGAAACAGACCGGCGCGTCGGAGTTGGGCAATCCCGATTTGCCTCTTCTGCCGGATTTTGCACTGTCTTTTACACCCGATTTTGCAGCCGATTTTGCACCCGATTCAGCGGGGCAAGTTACATGCAGCCAACGCGAAGAGGTATCGAGAACGGCAAACAGGCCGGAATTCAGGCGCAGTGGGCCCGGGACCACCGCCGCGGCGGTGGGTGGGGTGGCGCGGAAAACCAGGAAATAACGACCCTTGATCACGCCGGAACCGAGCCAGCCGCGATCGCCTGCGAAACCTTTGAGATGCCATTGTTGCTGCAGGCCCGGGAAGACTTTCAGGGTCTGGGGATCCGGATTCGTCATGGCTTCGTGCCAGGCCGCGCCGTTGCCGTAGTCCGTGGTCAGCACCGAGAAGCTAGTGGGGTCGAATTCGTCTTCCTGCTCGATGCGCGCAGCGGTGATGTTGAATCCGACTCTGTCGGACCCGACCTTGTCGGACCCGACCTTGTCGGACCTGGCCCAGTCCAGATGCAAGGAATTGGAATCGCCGCCGGCCTTACGGAAGAAATCCACCGGAAGTCCATCCTTACGCGCGGAAACCCGGTATTCCTTTTTTAAATCGGCGGTATCGGGAAAATGGATGGCGGCTGCCGGAAGGGCGCCGATGAGCAGGACCATTAATATCATATGGCCCTTATGCGCCAAATGGCACATAAGGGCGGTCAAGGAAGCGGAGGAGGTAAAGTCGGTCAAGGCGGCCGTGAACCGCCGCCCCAAGGTCTTCAATGCCGGAAAGCATTTCCGGGACATGGCATCATGCCGGCGAATCGTCTTCGGATCCGCCCTCCGCGCCTTTACCCGATTCAGGTTCCGAATTCCCGGTGGCCTCCGAATCGACTTCCGGATTCCCGCCCGCCATGTCCGGATCAAGCGCCAGCGGCGAAGGCCCGCCGGTCACGACCTTCAGGGCTTCGGTGGTTTCCAGCATGGCCGGATCCACGTCTTCGCTTTCCACCACGGCCACGTCGGTCACCATATCGGTGTCGCCGAGGCGGATGACGCGCACGCCCTGGGTGTCCCGGCCGATCACGCTGATGTCGGCCACGCCCATGCGGATGACGATGCCTTCCTTGGTAATGACCAGGATCTCCTGGCCTTCGCGGACCGATTCGATGCAGACGGCGGGGCCGTTCTTGTCCGTAACCTTGATGTTGCGGACGCCCTTGCCGCCGCGGTCGGTAATGCGGTATTCCTCCGGATCGGTGCGCTTGCCGTAACCTTTGTCCGTAATGGTCAGGACCGCGCAGCCCTTCTCGACGATGATCATGCCGATCACGGCATCGCCCTCTTCCAGGGTGATACCTTTGACGCCGCGGGTGCCGCGGCCGGTCTGGCGGAACTTGGACATGGCGAAGCGGATGGCCTGGCCCTGCTTGGTCCCGATCATGACGTCGTCGGCCTCGGAAGCCAACACCACCTGGGTAAGGGCGTCGCCGTCGTCCAAGGTGATGGCGTTGATGCCGGCGGTGCGCGGGCGTGAGAAGGATTCCAGGGACATCTTGTTGATGATGCCGTGCTCGGTCACCAGGACCACGGAACGCGCGTCTTCGAAGTCCTTGACCGGAACGAAGGCGCTGACATGCTCGCCTTCCGTCAGATTGATGAAGTTGACCAGGGCCTTGCCCTTGGAGGCGCGGGCCGCCTCGGGCAGCTCATAGACCTTGAGCCAATGGCAACGTCCCTTGTTGGTGAAGACCAGGATGTAACTGTGGGCCCAGGCGATGAAGAGATGCTCGACGAAATCCTCTTCCTTGAGGCCGGTGGCGGAAATGCCCTTGCCGCCGCGGCCCTGCGTCTTGTAGGCGTCGGTGCCGATGCGCTTGATGTAGCCGGTATGCGAAACGGTGACGATCATGGGTTCGTTTGCGATGAGGTCGAGATAGGTGATATCGTCGGCCGCGTCCTCGATCATGGTGCGGCGTTCGTCGCCGTATTTCTCCTCGATTTCCTTCAGCTCGTTCTCGATGATGGCCATGCGCCGCGGCTTGTTGGCCAGGATGTCCCTGAGGTCGGCGATGGTGAGGGTCAGTTCCCGGTATTCGGCTTCGATCTTGTCGCGTTCCAGGCCGGTCAATCGTTGCAGGCGCATTTCCAGGATGGCGTCGGCCTGGCGATCGGAAAGCCCGAACTGGGACATCAAAGACGCCTTGGCGGCATGCGCGTCGTCGGAGGCGCGGATGAGCTTGATGATCTCGTCGATATGGTCCAGCGCGATGCGCAGCCCTTCGAGGATGTGGGCGCGCTCCTCCGCCTTGTTCAGTTCGAATTGGGTGCGGCGCTCCACCACCTCGTGGCGATGTTCGAGGAAGTAGAAGATGATCTCGCGCAGGTTCAAGGTGCGGGGGCGGTTCTGCACCAGCGCCAGGTTGTGTATGGAGAAGGTCTCCTGCAACTGGGTATGTTTGTACAGCTGGTTCAGGATGATATCCGGAAACGCGTCTTTCTTGAGCTCGATGATGATGCTCATGCCGTCCTTGTCGGATTCGTCGCGCAGATCCGAGATGCCTTCGATGATCTTGTCGCGGACCAGCGAGGCCATCTTTTCCAGCAGGTTGGTCTTGTTGACCTGGTAGGGGATTTCCGTGACCACGATGCGGTTGCGGTTGTTGACCACTTCCACGTGGGTTTTCGATCGCACCAGTAGCTTACCGCGCCCTGTAAGGTAGGCCGCCCGGATGCCGTTGCGACCGTAAATGGTGGCCCCGGTGGGGAAGTCGGGCCCGCTGACGTGGGTGATCAGTTCCTCGATGGTGATCTCGGGATTGTGGATCATGGCGAAGCAGGCGTTGATGATCTCGCGGAGGTTGTGCGGGGCCATGTTGGTGGCCATGCCCACGGCGATGCCGGTGCTGCCGTTGACGAGCAGGTTGGGGAAAGCGGAGGGGAGCACGGTGGGCTCGGTCAATGAGGAGTCGTAGTTCGGCGTGAAGTTGACGGTGTCCTTCTCCAGGTCCTGGAGCATCATCTCCGCGAAGCGCTTCATGCGCGCTTCGGTATATCGCATGGCGGCGGGAGGGTCGCCGTCGATGGAGCCGAAGTTGCCCTGGCCGTCGACCAGGGGATAACGCATCGAAAAATCCTGCGCCATGCGTACGATGGACTCGTAGATGGCCGAATCGCCGTGGGGATGGTACTTGCCCATGACCTCGCCGACGATGGTGGCGGATTTCTTGTAGGGTCGTTCCGGGGCCAGGCTCAGGTTCTCCATGCCGTAGAGGATGCGCCGATGCACGGGCTTGAGTCCGTCCCGGACGTCCGGCAAGGCTCGGGCCACGATGACGGACATGGAATACTTCAGATAAGAGGTTTTCATTTCCTCTTCGATGAAGGTATTTATGATTCTTCCGTGTTCAGGCGCGATGGGTGCTGGAATGGTCATTCAATCTCCTCAGGTCGTTCTTCGATCAGTTACAACGAGGTCCAGTGCGAATGCATATCCTTCATTTCCTTCAGTTCCTTGGATTCCAAAAGCCGCCGGGTTTCCCCGAGGTCCGATTGGCTGATCTGAAGAGGTGTGATGGAAATGCGGTTCCGGACGAGCGCATAGTCGTCGGTTCCGGGAACAAAGAGTGCTTCCGGCTTGTAGCCCACCAGGCGGTATTCGGCGATACCGTGTCCGCCGATGTAGGTTTCGTAGCTGTCCTTGAACATCACCGTGCTCATGGTGGTGATTTCCACGCCTTCGATTTTCGCAGGCGCGCAGGGAGGGAAATTGACGTTCCAAAGGCCGCCGGAAGCGCGCCCGGAATGACTCCGAGCGGGCAGGAAGGCCGGGTTCCGCAACAGCTTCCGCAGCCAGTCGACGGCATACTCGAGGTGATCGGGGGAGTTCTTCCAGACGGATACGGCTAGGGCCGGAATGCCCCACATGGCGCCCTCACGGGCGGCGGCGACGGTTCCGGAGTAGATGGCGCTCATACCGGCGTTTTCGCCCAGATTGATGCCGGAGAGGACCAGGTCCGGCAGACCGTCCTTGAACAGATGAGCCACGGCGAATTTCACACAATCGCAGGGGGTGCCCATGACCTGGTATTTGGGGTAGGGTGAGGCGGATTCCTGTAAGAAGGCCAGCCGCTTGTCGACGCCATGGGTGAACCCATGGGACATGCCGCTCTGGTCCCTGGACGGCGCCGTTACCAGCACTTCATGTTCCAGGTGGAGCGCATCCGCCAAATCGGTTAGGACCGGGCTCAGGATGCCGTCGTCGTTGGTGACAAGAATCTTCATTCCGTAAGCTGCAAAAGCGGTTTTCGCGCCCTCAAAATCGAGTCGGAAATGGTGTCCTCACAGACCGGAAAATCTACCAAATTCCGGGGTTTATTCCAAGGATTATACGCCCTTGGAGGGGTCTATTTTCATCCTTCCGGAACGGTCTTGGCACCCTTGCTTCCGTGCCGGTTTCCGTGACTCCGGCTAACGTTCCACGGACGCATTTATAGGCCGCGTCACATTAGCTATTTTGCGGAGTCTACACCTTACGAAACCAGGTTCCGACCTATGAGCTCCCCAAACCGATCGCAACCCTCTTCGCAGGCTTTTTCACAGCCACTGCAGGCCCCCAAAGGCACCCGAGACTTCTACCCGGAAGACATGCGCGTGCAGAACCACCTGTTCGACATATGGCGCCGGGCCTGCCTGGATTTCGGCTTCGAGGAAT
>JBDSIO010000091.1:0-12953 GCA_039917895.1 Fibrobacteria bacterium
GGAACTCCTGCAGGCATTCGTCGCCGACAGCGTGGGGAAGGCGCTGATCCGTAGCGCTGCGGAACCCTTCTACACCCGGGATGAAAAATGTTTTTACAATCCCAAGAAGGAAGCCTGCCTTGAATTCCGGAAGGCCGCCGCCCAGGCTATTGCGCCCCCCAGACCATGAAAATCGGGACCTGCCGGCCTCCCGAAACCGGAATGATACCGTCATTTTCGTGTTTCCTTGGCCCGGAGAAATATTTTCCAGATGGATACCATGGCAATCCGTCCCAATTCGGCTATGTTGTGCCCGCATCCGCTTCTCGTCCATGACAAAGCCAAGATAATCCACCCGTTCCCTGTCGAATTAATTATGTTGGCAGTACAACCGAATCCAAGCGAAGACGCAACCGGAGGTATTATTCGAGTTACCCTAGACGTAAAACCGATTTCTTTTTCAAGCGAATCCACCCCCCCAGCCTCCGTGGTCAGTCCCCAAGAAACAGCGACAAACCCCGTTCCCGCCCGCGATCCGCGGAAGGTCCTGAAGTTCATCGGTACCACGGATGCCGAGACCGCCTATATGGAGTCCATCCGGAATTCCAGGAAACTCTCTCGTACGGAAGAACGCGACGTGGCCATGAGAATCCAAAACGGTGACCATCGGGCCGTGAACATCCTGGTTTCCGCAAACCTTAAGTTCGTCGTCTCCGTCTGCCGCAACTACCGGAATCAAGGCTTACCTTTCGGCGATTTAATCAACGAAGGCAACCTCGGATTGATCCGGGCCGCGCAGCGCTTCGACGCCAGCAAGGGTTTCCGCTTCATTTCATACGCCGTATGGTGGATCCGGCAGGGCATCCTGGTGGCGCTTTCCGAGCAGACGCGCTTCCTCAAGGTGTCGCCGGGCCGCGTTCATGCAATCGCGAAAATCGCCAAGGAGACCCGCAAACTGGAACAGCGCCTGGGACGCAGCCCCACTCTGGAGGAAATCTCCTCCGCGACGGAACTCGACCAGGAAAAGATTTCCGAGTACATCCTCTTCGCGGCCAAATCCGTTTCCATGAGCACTACCCCCCAGGAGGGAGGCCCCTCCCTTGAAGAATCCCTCGAAGATGCAGACGGCGTGCAAACCGATGAGGGCGCCGTTGCGTTTCTGTCGCGGAAAAACGTCCGCCTCCTCTTGGGGAGCCTGGATGACCGCAAAGCGGACGTACTCAAACTCTATTTTGGAATCGGTTCGGGATCCTCCCTGCCCCTTTCTGAAATCGCCTCCAGGCTAAACCTCACCCGCGAGCGCGTCCGTCAGATCAAGTCCCATGCCTTGACCCTGTTGCGGCATCCCGCCCGCTCCAGGATCGCCGACAACACCCTGGACTAAACCGGATCAATCCGGTCCCGGCGAAGCCGGGTCCGGCGCTTGTGGGACAGCGGCTCCTGGCTGCTTCCCTCTCCCATTGCCACCCTCCCCACTTTCCCTGCCTTTCCCTGCCTTTTCCTGCTTTTTCCTGCCATCTAACTTCCCGCACTCTATTGGGCGGACATTCCTTTGCGTACAAATTGTGAATAATCGGTCTCCCACCCCCTGGTAATTTACTTTACCATTATAAGACCATTAATTATTTCGGAGTTTCCCCATCAATCCCGACCCTACGAGGTAAGAGGACCGGCATGCATCGAAACTCCGTCTTCCCCAAGACCGCTTATCCAGTCTTGGGACTCTTGGGACTCTCCGCGATTCTGGCCGCGAAGCAGGCTTCCGCCATGGCGACCGGTTACCGCATGCTCCAGGATTACACCGGAAATTTCTTCTCGATTGCCTTCCGGCCCGCTCGCAAGGACATGCAACGCACGAATGGCAAGATGGCATGGCGATTCTGACCTCTCCTCTGGCGGCAATCCGTTCCGGAGCACCGGGACGTAACGTATGGGCCCTCTTGTTCGCCTTTTTCCTGGTGCAATCACCCGTGGCGGCCCCGCCGCTTCTCAAGGAGTACCAGGTGAAAGCCGTATTCCTTTTCAACTTCACCCAGTTCACCGACTGGCCGGCCGGGACCTTCGGTGGACGCGATTCCGCGTTGGTCATCGGCATACTCGGCTCCGATCCTTTCGGGCCGGTTTTGGATGAGGTGGTAAGTGGGGAGAGATTCCAGGACCGTCCCATCGCCATCAAGCGATACGCGCGCACGGAAGATATCTCCGGTTGCCGGATCCTTTTCATCGGCGGTATCGATCCGGGCGAAGCCAAAAAAGCGTTCGTCCATTGTAAAAAGCACCGGATATTGTCGGTGGGCGAATCGGAAAAATTCGCGGGAGCCGGCGGCATGATCCAATTCCTTACCCAGCACGGAAGGATCCGACTTCGCATCGACATGGAACCGGTGCGCGCGGCCGGGTTGAGTCTCAGCTCCAAACTGCTCCGGTTGGCGGAAGTCCTCTCCGCGACGAAGGATTGAACATGCCGGCCCGAATCATGATCGTCGATGACGAGATTCCCCAGCTCAAGGCGCTGTCCTTCACTTTGCGCGATGCGGGCTTCGAGGTCGAGGGCTTCCCCACGCCAGGCGAGGCTTTAGCGGCTTTGGCGGCTTTGGCGGCTTTGGGAAAGGATCGTTTCGACCTGCTGCTTACGGACCTCAACATGCCCGGTATGGACGGCATGGAGATGTTCAGCGCCGCCTTGAAAATCGACCCGCATATGGTGGTCATCGTCATGACCGGCAATGGCACCATCGATGCGGCCGTCGCGGCCATGCGGGCCGGAGCCCTCGACTTCATCCAGAAACCATTCAAGCTCGGCGCCATCCTTCCGGTGCTGGAACGCGCGATTGCCATGCGCGCCCTGCGACGCGAAAATGCCGAGCTGCAGGCGCGCGTCGCCGAGCGGACCGCCACCCTGGAGGCCACCAACAGGGAACTGGAGGCTTTTTCGCACTCCGTCTCCCACGACCTCCGAGCGCCCCTTCGCCACATGGGGGGATTTGCGTCGATGTTGGCCCAAAAATACGCCGCCGAGCTTCCGCCCGATGCCAAACGCCTTTTGGACGCGGTCATGGGCGGGGCGGATAAGATGTCGCGCCTGATTGAGGATCTCCTGGAGTTCTCCCGATGCAGCCGCCAGCCCTTGGCGATGCGGAACGTCGACATGGCCGAAATCGCGGCGGGGATTATCCAGGAGCAGCGGGAACTGGCCCCGGAACGCAGTGTCGAAGTGGTACTGCGCAGCCTGCCTCCTTGCCATGGAGATCCGACATTGCTGCGGCAAGTCTGGGCAAACCTGATCGGCAATGCGTTCAAATTCACGGGCCGAAAAACGGAGCCCCGGATCGAAATCGGATTCCGGATGCAAGGCGGGGAGCGGGTCTATTCCGTGAACGACAACGGAGCCGGTTTCGACATGCGGAACCGGGACAAACTCTTCGGGGTCTTCCAGCGCTTCCATACCCCGCAGGAATTCGAAGGCACCGGCGTCGGCCTGTCCATCGTCCAACGCATCCTTGCCCGCCACGGGGGACGCATCTGGGCTGAGTCCGTGGTAGACGAAGGCGCGACGTTCAATTTCACCCTGCCGGGCCCGATCGGTTGACTACCTTGCCCGGCCGCAGGGCTGAGCGCCAATCCGCTCACTCCTCCCGCGATTTCCCAATTCACATCATATCTTTGCCAACCTCATCCTGGCTTAAAGTGAGGCTTGGAGGTCTTTATGCTCAAAAGCCGATGCCATGCGGTTTATCTCATGGGAGGGCAATCCCAGGGCGGTCGCTTCAATCCGCCATCCGGCCACGGCATTTCCGACTTCCATAGCAATGGCTTTGGCTTCATCCGGTTCCAATTCGAAATACCCCGAGACTTTCAACGCCAAGTCTAAAGACGCTGTGCCATCCTCCTCATCTATGGTCGTTGCCAATATGCGGGGTTTTATGTCGGTAGGAACCGGATTGAGATCGTAGGCGGGCGATAGCCGCCATCCATCCGTACCAGGATAGAGAAATCCATGATTACGGAGATGATCGTCCGTATTGGAAATCAAGATATTGTACACCATTCTTCTCCATAGACCGCGCATATCCTCCCGGGGAGCGCCGCCATAACGCCTGATGGCGTCAACGATTTCGAGATAACTTCTTTGCTCCCCGTCGCCGGCTCCAAGCATGCTCATTGCGGATAGGAAAGGAATCCTCGTTACGCCAACCCTATCAAAACGACGCAGTAAGAGCACTGGCTTGCCTGCCACGATTTCCAAGCGCCAATCCGGCGTGATTATGCCCGCCTTTGACGCGAGAGTTAAAGCCAGAGCTTCCCAGCGAACCTGGTTGATATCATCATCCTTATGGGGGAACTTCGCGATGGCTAAAAGGCCGTCTCGATCCCTTACCGAAGCTTTTGGCCGAGCCCCCCCTAGAGATGAACAGGGAGCGAGAAGTAGCCGCAGGTCTTCATCCTCTTCGGAATCTTCCGCGACTTTTTCCACCGCTGAAAGCAGTTTCGGTAGCTCAATGAGTGGGGGAATCTTTGTAGCTCCATGTGGAGCAAGGAACGGGCCTCCCCGCGATTCACAAAATCTCAACGCCCCTTGGCGCGCCTCATCGTCAACCATGAGCAGAAACTCTATCTCCTGAAGCGCTCTCGGAGCGCTGCTTTCGTGTTGCGCCCGTCTACGCTCGGCACGTCGCATCAAGGCACGTCCCCATCGATCCGGAGCGGAGTCTCCAAAGGATCCGAATAGAGGCTTGTTCGCGGGGGCATGGAATGGTCCAGGCCCCAGATTCAAGGCTGGTTCAAGGGAAAATCGATCAGGTCTGGTCAGCCACTCCTTGTCATACTCGAATGTTGCGGTCTCTTTATCCTTGCGCATGCGGGTCCAGAGGCTCCCAACCAATTCCTGCTTGCCGAAGAGATCCACATACACCAGCACATGCTTATCCATTATTTCCGGCTCCGTAATTCTGGTGGAAGCAAATCCTGCGGGCGCGGAGTACGGATGCGCTTGGGCAACCGCTCCTCTTCGAGAGAGAGTCCCACGGGATCGTTTTTGCCGTCAGCCAAATCGGTCAAGGTCCCTATCAAACCCAAGACAAATAAAACGGTTGCATAAGAGCCCATCGATACGCCTGGCTCTCCTCTTTCGATTTTGTGCACGGTCATCCGATTAATCGAAGCCCGCTCCGCCATCAGAGCCAGGGGAATGCGGCGACGGCGTCTGGCATCGGAAATATCCTGACCCAATTTTTTGAGGGCCCGGTTGACGGGAATCGGAATCACTGCCACTTTTCTTCCGCGTTTCATAATGCCTGCCTTAATCGTTGCTAAAGCCTTTAAAGATCATTTATAACGACTTTATGACTTATTTGCCTAAGTTAAACTAACCCTACATTAAAACCTATTTAAATACTCCTTAAAATCAATAAGGATTATTTTTATAGACTTTATTTGACCAAAATTTAAGCCATAACCCATGGTTTTGAAGGTTGGAAGGGATGCAACATGCAAAGGGAGCCAAGAGTTTTGGGGATGGGATTTATACTCTACGGATGAAATCCCAGTCACCATGAAATTCCTTCCTAGTTGGAATTTCCTGGCGGAGAAAGCTCTGGATTACAATTAGCCCTCAGCAAAAAGACCAAGGGTGGTGTCCCCACGCCGACTCGAACGGCGATCAACAGTTTAGGAAACTATTGCTCTATCCTGTTGAGCTATGGGGACACGGCACCCATGTCCAAAGTGGCAGAGGCCGGAACCTCCACGAAGCGATGCAAAGCTAGGAATTTTCTCCTTACTCCCTAACCATAAACTCCCCTTCCATCCCCTTCCAGGCGTCGTCCTTCTTCATATGGCCGTCGGCTTCATTACCTACCGGCCTCGCCAAGCGGGGAGCTCCATCACCAGGCTCTTTATACGGCGGTCAGAGCATTACTACGGACCTCCCGACCTCTCTTTTCAGACTATTCAGCTCCAATTTCTCAAACTTAACGAAATTGAATTTCATATCTCCATAAATTCACATAGGTATTTTTGATATATCAATATATATTTTAACTTATGAAATTGATTGATTCCAACTTGGCCTGTCCCTCCTGTCAGTCCGCCCTGCAGCCCAAGGTGCTTTGCTGCCCCAACTGCGACATCAAGGTGGAAGGTCCATTTCAATTGAACGAGTTCGCCACCCTGGCCCAGGACGACCTGCACTTTCTCCGCATCTTCGTGCGCTGCGAAGGCCGCATTCGCGACATGGAATCAGCTCTGGGTTTGAGCTATCCCACCATCCGCGCACGGTTGAGCGCGCTCAAGCACAAACTCGCGGGCGAAGGCGCCGAGGGGATGAAAAGCAGCCAGGAAACCGGAGCCGTTGCGCTGGGCAAAACGGGGTCGGGACAGACCGCTGAAGAACCGGATGCCGGGCGAATCCTGGCGAAACTGCAAGCCGGGGAAATCCCCTTTGATGAAGCCATGAAACAAATCAAACTGCTGAAAGGCCGGAAATGAAGACCGAGATCCAACAGGTACTGAAGATGAACAAGGAAGGCGCGATCACGGATGAACAGGCCGCGGAATTGCTCGCGGAACTGGCCCGTAATGAAGCGGTCGAAGGAAAGCCTGCGGAAGACCGAGAGACCGGTAAGTTTCCCCGCGACGCGCGGAACCTGGACCACATCGACATCATGGATTCCATCTTCTCGAGGGTGAACGACACCGTCAAGGTCGCCATGGACGGAGCGTTCAGCTGGGATCGTCAAAATGGAGCCGGGGGATCCGGCGGAACCGGGGCCTTTCGGGGAGCCGCCGGCTATCGTGGAGAAGCATACGGAAGCGATACGTCCCGCAACCATATCCACATGTCCAAGTTCGACGTTCCCCACGGCAAGGATCATGTGTTCACGGGGAATTCCGTGCGCATGTCTTCGCTGAAGGACATGCGCCTGGATCGGGCCGAGATGATCGATAACTCCATAGACATGAGCAAGGTGCACAATCTATCCGTCAGGGACGGAAAGGTGATCGGCTGCGGCGTCCGGGCCAGCGCGGTCGAGGATTGGAGCGTAGACGGCGCCACGGTGCGCGCGGTGGAGATCAGCGGATCGAAGATCACGGACTTCCATTGCGGAAGCGGCAGCGTGGTGCGCGGCGCGCGCGTGCAGGGAGCCTCTTTGAAGGACTTCCGCATTGTCGAGAACAGCAAAGCGGCCGACCTGGTCGTGAACGCCACCGCCTTGTCCGATGTCTCCGTATCGCGCACGTCGCTATCCCAGAGCGAAATCCACGCTTCGCATATCGCCGGGCTCTCCCTGCAGGATTGCGATGCCCGCAATCTCATGCTGAGGATGCTGAGCCTGAAGCATTCGGCCTTCTCGGGCTGCGCCCTCATCGACGTGGTCTTTTCGGGCGCCGAGAAATGGACCTGGAAGAAGCAGGGGATCCGGGACACCCGTTTCGAGAATTGCCGCCTGGAAAAGGTCCTGTTCGCCGACTGCCGTTTCACGGATGTTACCCTGCGGAATCTGACATTGAAGGATCTGCAATTCCGGCATCTTGAGCTGTCCGGCCAGGTCTTGGATGGGGACGATGCGTTCTTGCGCGCCATCGGCGAAAAGTCCTAATCCAGCATGCCGAAAGCGATTCCGGCGGCGAACCGGCGAACTGGCGCCGCGACGGTTCGCAACGGGCGGGAGCGGCTCCTGTTACAATCCGTTACCTTATGGAAAGCTGCGCGTGAAGATACCGGCCTATTTTTACTTTCCCGATGCATGGCATGGAGAACCCTATGAATCCCTTTCCCGCCGATGACGCGCGCCTGCGGGCCCTCATCCTGCACGTCTCCCTGCGGTGCGGGGATTGGCCCCGGTTCGACATCGCGCTGTTGGAGCGGTTGTTGTTCCAGGCCGACTTCCTCCATTTCCGGCTGTACGGCTTCCCTATCACCGGGCAGACTTATCTCCGCGGCCTGCGCTCCCCGGCGCCGGAAGCCTTGCGCCGCATGGTCCGGCGCATGATCCAATCCGGCGAGTTCCGGATCCGCGAAGCGGAGATGGGCGACGGCCTGCATGTCAGAAACATACCCTCGGCCCATCGCGAACCCGATCTGCGGATCTTCGACGGACAGGAAATCGCCGTGGTGGAACGCGTGCTTTGGTTTTACCGCCAGAACTGGACCACGGAAACCGCGTGCCGGGATCTGTTGGAGATTCCTTGGGAGCTCGCGGACCTGTGGGAGGAAATACCGTATGCGCTTGCGCTGATTTCAGGTGCGCAAGCCGATCGGGCTCCTAATTCCATGCGACTTTTACTGCAAGAAACTTTGCCGCAAGTGGCGGGATTGGCGGGATTGGCGGGATTGGCGGGAGAGGCGGGAGTATGAAACGGACCTTGATCATTCCCGAATCCCTGGAAGCCAGCACCCTCTCCGCCGAGGGAAGGGGAACCGCCGATCTTGAGACCGGGGCCCGCTTGGCCGCGCCCCGGGTGGATGAATTCCTGGAAGGGGCCAAGTGGGTGCTTGAGCGGGAAGCGGAAAAAGGCCGCCAGGTCTGGCAGGATCCGCCCATCTACCTGCTGGCGATGGAGGGTGGCATCAGGCATCCCCGGCTCTCCCTTTTATACACGATTGCCTATGATAAAGTGGTCCTTTTGTCCCTTTCCAGGGGAAATGCGATAAATCAGCCCGCAAGCCCTTCCAGCATTGGACCCGGGAGCCACCGGTACTAAATTTAGCCGCGGGTCCCGGATTCCTCCGGCAGCCCCCAGCCAGAGGACCGTTTGCTCACTCGCATCGAAGTCGGACAAAAAAGCCCAGCCACCGATTCCCAAGCCCGTAAAATCCTTGCCACCCTCCTCGAGGTGTTCCGCTTTCCCGCCGGGAAGGTGGATCGGATGGCCACATTTTCCGTGTATACGGTGGAAATGGAATTGGAGGGGTCGCAAAAGAACCGCATCGCCCGGGAACTCCTGACGGACCCCATTACCGAAGCCTTCGCCGTCGACGCGCATTTGCCGGATCCGGCCGCCGTGCCGGGCAAAGCCATCGAGCCCTTCGACTTTCTGATCGAAGTGGGCTACAAACCCGGCGTCACCGACAACGTGGGGCGCTCCAGCCGCGAAGGCATCGCGGATCTGTTGGGCAAGCCCCTGACCGACGCCGATCAGGTCTTCACCAACCGCCAGTTCCGGCTCTGGGGTTCGCTCACCCGCGCCGATGCCGAGACCATCGCCACCAAGCTGTTGGCCAATCCTTTGATCGAAACCTACCTGATCCGTTCCAAAGAGGAATGGGCCAGGCTGCCCTCCCTTCCCAAGACTTCGGGCAAGGTCGACGCCCACCACCGGCCCCAGGTCCGCACCCTCGCGCTGCCTGAATCCGATCAGGACCTGCAGCGTATGTCGGACGAAATGGTCCTGGCGCTGACCATCGCCGAGATGCGCGCCATCAAGGCCCATTACGCATCCGCCGAAACCAGGGCGCATCGGACCCGGGCCGGTTTGCCGGCCGAGCCGACGGACGTGGAACTCGAAGTGCTGGCCCAGACCTGGAGCGAGCATTGCAAGCACAAGATCTTCGCCGCCGATATCGCTTACACGGATGAGACCGGCAAGCGGCGGGACATCAAATCCCTGTACAAGACCTTCATCAAGGCCGCCACCGAAAAGGTGCGGCCCCAGGCCCCTTGGCTCAAGTCCGTCTTCACCGACAACGCCGGCATCATCGCGTTCACGGAAGACTGGGACGTGAGCATGAAGGCCGAGACCCACAATTCGCCGAGCGCTTTGGATCCCTATGGCGGCGCCATGACCGGCATCGTGGGGGTCAACCGCGACATCCTGGGCAGCGGCATGGGCTCACGCCCGATCTTCAACACCGACGTGTTCTGCTTCGCCTCCCCTTTCTACGATAAGCCGATTCCGGAAAAGCTCCACCACCCGCGCCGCATCTTCAAGGAAGTGCATCGCGGCGTCAAAGACGGCGGCAACGAGAGCGGCATCCCCACCGTGAACGGTAGCATCGTGTTCGATGACCGCTTCCTGGGTAAGCCCCTGGTGTTCTGCGGAACGGGCGGCCTGCATCCGGCCGTCGTCAATGGCAAGCCCTCCTGGCAGAAGACCATCGAGCCCGGCGACCGAATCCTGATGGCGGGGGGCCGCATCGGCAAGGACGGCATCCACGGCGCGACTTTCTCATCCGCCGCGCTCACCGAGGCTTCCCCTACTTCGGCGGTGCAGATCGGCGATCCGATCACGCAGAAAAAGCTGGCGGACTTCCTGCTTGAAGCGCGCGACCTTGGCTTGTACCGCTTTGTGACCGACAACGGCGCGGGCGGATTGTCCTCTTCGCTGGGTGAAATGGCCCGGGAAACCAAAGGCCCCTCCGGAGGCGGCGGCGGCTGCAAATTGCATCTGGAAAAGGCCCCGCTGAAATACGCCGGCCTCGACCCGTGGGAAATCCTGGTATCGGAAGCGCAGGAACGCATGTCCTTCGCCGTGCCGCCGGAAAAACTGACCGCGTTCCTGGAGTTGGCGAAGCGCCGGGGCGTGGAAGCGTCGGACCTGGGCGAGTTCTCGGACAACGGATTTTTCGAAGCCTATTACGAAGGCAAGCTGGCCTGCTCGCTGTCCATGGACTTCCTGCATGACGGGAATCCCAAGTTGCAGTTGCAAGCCCGCTGGACGCCGCCGCGCCACAGCGAACCGCCCCCGAATTTATGGGCCGGGCGCAATCTGAAAGAGGATGCGCTCTCCCTGTTGTCAGCTCTCAACATCTGCTCCAAGGAAAGCTGGGTCCGCCAGTACGACCACGAAGTGCAGGGCATGAGCGTGATCAAGCCCTTCGTGGGCGAAAAGGGAGACGGCCCCAGCGACGCCGCCGTGGTGCGCCCGCTGTACGATCGCAAGGAAGGGCTGGTGGTTTCCCACGGGATCGTGCCGCGCTATAGCGACATTGACTGCTACCACATGACCGCCTGCGCCCTGGATGAAGCGGTCCGCAACGCCGTGGCCGTGGGCGCGCGCCCCGACGCCCTGGCCGGCCTGGACAATTTCTGCTGGCCGGATCCGGTCGAATCCGAAAACACGCCGGACGGCCAGTACAAGCTGGCTCAGTTGGTGCGTTCCAACGAGGCCCTGTACGATTACTGCGTCGCCTATGGCTTGCCGCTCATCTCGGGCAAGGACTCGATGAAGAACGATTACGGCCGGGGCAAGGACAAGATCTCCGTGCCCCCCACCCTGCTCTTCACCGTCATCGGAAAAATCCCGGACGTGGAAAAGACCCTGACCATGGATGCCAAGGCCGCGGGCGATCACGTCTACGTCCTCGGCATGACCCGGGACGAAATGGGCGCGTCGGAATACTTCCGCCTGCTCGGCATCACCGGCAATTCGGTTCCCAAGGTCGATGCGGTTTCCGCCCTGGCTTTGTACCACCGCCTGGCGGACGCCATCGAAGCGGGTTTGGTCCGCTCCGCGCATGACTGTTCCGATGGCGGCCTCTTCACCGCCCTCGCCGAGGTCTGCATGGCAGGAAGACTCGGCGCCAAGGTCGACCTGTCTGGCCTGCCAGTCGAAGCCGGCGCTTCCGGAACCTTGTCTCCGGGGACCAAGCTGTTCGCCGAGTCACAGAGCCGTTTCGTCATCACCGTGACGCCGCAAAACCGCGTCGCCTTCGAAGCGCTGTTCAACGGTCTCGCGATTTCGGGGGCGCCGACGGCCGCTCCCATCGCTTTCGCCCGCATCGGGGAAATCACCTCCGGCTCCGATTTGGAAATCCGCGACGTCTCCGCCGGAAACGCCGCTTCCACGCCCCTCTTTTCCGCCGGCATGGACGAAATGTTCGCCCGCTGGCGCAAGCCTTTGGATTGGTAAGCGCAATGGGTAAGCCTAGAATAGCCATCATCACCGGATACGGGATCAACTCGGACAACGAGCTGGCCCATTGTTTCGTGCTCGCGGGCGGAGCGCCCACGCGCGTGCACATCAACGATCTGATCGCGCGCAAGCCGGCGCTTTCCGAGTTCGACGTCATCGCGGTTCCCGGCGGATTTTCCTTCGGCGATCACATCGCCAGCGGCCGCGTTTTCGCCAATAAGCTCAAGCACTCCCTCGCCGAGGACCTGCGTAAGGCCGCCGAACGCAAAATCCCCATGATCGGCATTTGCAATGGGTTCCAGGTGCTCGTCAAGCTGGGCATCCTTCCTGGACCGGTTTCCGGTCCGGCCGGCTCGACCGCCGGAATATCCGCGGCGGACGAAAGCTTCGAGCAGAACACCACCCTGACCTACAACGATTCCGGCCGCTTCGAGGATCGTTGGTGCCATCTTGCGGGCGACAGCGCCTCCAAGAGCATCTGGACCAAAGGCATCCAACGCATCTACCTGCCCGTCCGCCACGGCGAAGGCAAATTCATCCCGCGCGATGCCGAAACCCTGGCAGCCCTGAAACGCAACGGCCAGATCAGCCTGCGCTACTGCACCTCCACCGGCGCCGATCCGGGCGAGGGCGCGTCGGCCTATCCCGTAAACCCCAACGGTTCGGTGGATCACATCGCCGGCATCTGCAGCACCGACGGACTCATCTTCGGCCTGATGCCCCATCCGGAAGCCCATATGCTGGCGACCAATCATCCCCAGTGGCAGAAGCTGGGCCTGCGCGGGGAAGGCGAAGGCATCCGCATCTTCCGCAACGCCGTCGACCATGTGCGTGGGTAAGATCCGGGCACCCGGGACTGAACCTCGGTTGCTTGGCTAAAAGGCCGGGAAAAACGGTGGAATTCAGGACCGACGAGGGTCCGGGGCGGGAACGCGCAATTGAGCCGGTTCGCCAAGCTCCAGTTCCAGCACCCGGGTAAGCTCTTCCAGGGCATAGTGGAAGTTGTCGTTCACGATGGTGTATTCGTATTTGCCTTCGCGCGTGGCGAACTCCAGCTCGCGGGAGGCGTTCTGCAGGCGGATGCGGATGGTCTCCATGTCGTCGGACTTGCGTCCCACCAG
>JBDSIO010000092.1:0-17191 GCA_039917895.1 Fibrobacteria bacterium
GGCTCGGACATCCCAGGGGCGGAGGGCTAGTGGGCCGGTTCGCGATCGCGGCGTTAGTCCTTGGCGGCGGTTTCGCGTCCCTGCGCTTCCTCCCGGAAATCCTGCATACCTTGCTGGCCGCCCTTCAAAAGCTCAAGCATCTGGATACCTCCAAGGATTATAGCGTCAAGTTGTCGGCATTGCTGGGCCGCGGGGCCATTGACTGCGTTTTCCTTTCGCTATCGGCCGCGACTTTATGGTGGCAGTGGAAAAGGTGGCAGTGGAAAAGGTGGCAGTCGAAAACGTCACAGTCGAAAAGATTGGAGGCGCCGAAGGCGAAGCCGGAAGGCATTGCGGCTCCCACCCGGGAACGCGCTCCCCGCTATGGCCTCCTTATGATTTTCGTGGTGCTGCTGGCGGACCTGCTCCGGATTCATTGGGATCACTTCTACCTCTTTCCCTCCGACTACTACCGCAAGCCGCCGGTCACGGTCCAAGCGCTGGATCAGGCGACCTCGCCCTATTGGCGGGTGTCCCATTACCTGGAATATCCGGGCTTGGAAATGTGGGAAATGCACAACGATCCGATAAAGCATTTCGGTTTGTTGGAACGGGAAAAGGATGCGCTCAGCTGCGGCATCCACGCTATCTTCGGATATCGGCATGTCACGGCGCATTTGCCCCTGTTGTGGCAATGGGACGCGTCCCTGACCCCGGCGGAAAAATCCACCCGCTATCTCTTCAGCAACCGAGACCTCGGCTCCTATCGCCATGACACGTTGAACCTGCTGGGTAGCTACGCGGCCCTCAATGCTTACGAACTGGTCGATTGGCGGCCGCGGTTGGAGACGGCGTCGCATAAGCGCGCCGAGAGCGCGCTTCGGTTCGCATCCCGGGAATCCTGGAATCCGGAAATCCGTTCCGCCAGGAACAGGACCGAATGCCAAAGCGGATATTCCGGGTACGGCGGAATCTGCGTCTCCGAGACGCGCGACGGTGAATTCCGGGTATCGGGCCGCTTCGCGAAAGGCGATACCCTGATTATCCGGGAACGCTTCAGCCCAGAATGGCGCTATCGCATCGATGCGGGGATATGGAAAAGTCCGGTGGAGACACCGGACCGGTTCGCGGCATTGCCTGTTGACGAGGCCGCCGTCAAGATTGAAATGGTTTATGTTCCCAAGCTATTCTACCAGATGGTAGGTTTCGCCTTGGTCGTGACCACCGGATTGGCGGGGCTGTTCCGTTTCCGAAAACCCTTACGGAAACAATTTCAGAAACGACCCTGAAACCCATCTGCGAATCCGGTCCGGGTTTTCCCCGATATATTTCTCCTTATTTTTCCTTTTTATGCCCTTCGTGCTTTTGCGCCTCGGCTTTGGCCGAATCGGATTTTTTATTGTCGACGGCAATGGCCTTCTTGGCGGCTTTCGACGTGTCGGCCGGGGGTAACCGGGTAGTGGCGGTATTCGCGGCGGCTCCAACCGGAGTGCCTGCCGATGCGGTTGAATCACCGGGTTTGGCCATAGCGGTATCTACCACGTTCTGTTTGGTCACGTTGACCTGGATTTGCTGATAGAGAGGGGGATCATAGGGAACATGGTCACCTTTGGCGAATTGCAGGATCAAGGTATGCTGACCGACGGGCAAATCCAAAAGCGCTTCAGACTGGCCGTTTCCATAATGGATATGCTTCTCATCCTTGGACATTGGCTCTGAGGGCGAAGCCAGTGACGCGTCCACGATGATATGAAAATGCCCATGTCCTTCGGTAACGCCCATGGTCGCAGGTTCAACAATCAGGTTTTCAGCCTTCATGCTCACCTTGAAGGGGCTTTCCACATTGGATCCGTCTTCCAAATTGCCGAAATAGACCTTTTTACCCCCACCGCCGCCACAAGCAAGCAAAGCCAAGGTGATAAATGCCGTTGTCAAAACTCTTCCATGACTGTCTTTGAATCGGAACATCCTGAAATCCTCCTGGTGTTTTTTTCCAAAACCGGTCTTTAAGGGGTATCGGAAATTTTTACAGGGTTAAACTAAAATTTTTCAAACCTGTCCGAAAGAACACAATTGGGTGTTAATGTGAATTACGCTTCACCGGTTTTTTTCAACAAAATATGGTTTCTTTGTTGATATCTATTTCAGTGGGTGGGTTTTTCAACAAATACCCACAAAAAACTGTTTAAAAGTTGAGTTTCAATGCAGGGAGTTAAAGAGCTTGTGAATCCAAGTGCAAAAACCTGTTTCACCTACTATTCACAGAGGTAACCAGGGAATACTTCGGCATCTTCCTCATTTCCTCAACATTTTCGTGGTTATTATAAGGTGCCGTGGTATTTAGGCTTATGAGAAAAAAACAGGCTTATCCCTACCTGCCAACGAGTCTAATTCTAGTCCTATATTTATATAAAACAAGAATGAATAGGAAAGAAACACGTTGAGAGGTTTCCCGGTTCCTATGCAAGAATTGCCTCGGCGACATCGGAGCATACTCAACCAAACCCGTTTCAGACTCCAGCTTGTCCCTTTGCGACCTTTCCAGATACCGGAGTGACGCGCAACCCTACCCGGAAACCGGAAAAGCCCTCACAAGCCTCCTGTAGCCGAATCCTGAGTCTAGATTCAGATCGAAACTTATTGCTATTGCCGGGAAATGTATCCACATCCTGAAGGAAATATCCAGGATGCGGAATGGTTGTTCATGATCTTCCCACGGACTGTTGCAAGGTTTTCGATGCATTCTATACGGTACCGACTATCCAGGCGATAGCTTTTCGAAGCTGATTGTTAATCGATGTGGATATGGCTGAACAATGGCCTGGCCCGGGAAGCATGCTTCATTTTACTCAGGGCTTTTTCCTTGATCTGGCGGACGCGTTCGCGGGTGATGTTCAGACGGTTTCCGATATCCTCCAGGGAGTGCGGCACTTCCGGTTCGATCCCGAAATACATTTTGAGCACGGCTTCTTCCTTGGGCCTCAAGGATTGCAGGGCATGGGAAACGTCCTCGACCATCTGGGTCCGTTCCATGAAATGTTCCGGTCCGCTTTCATGATTGGAAGGCAGGATATCCAGCAAACCGCTCTCTTCATCTTTCGACATCGGGGCATCCAGGGAGATGGGAGTATGCCCCATCTCCACGCTCGTCAGAACCGAAGCCTCTTCCATCTCAAGGTTGACGGAAATCTCCTGGGCAGTCGCAGGGCGTCCCAGCTTCTGTTCCAACTTGGCCGCGGCCTTATGGATTCGGCTCAGTTTGCTGATGCGGCTGGTCGGCAATTTGATCAATCGCGATTGTTCCGACAAGGCCTGCAGGATGGATTGACGCACCCACCATACCGCATAAGAGATGAATTTGAATTCACGGGTCTCATCAAAACGTTTTGCCGCCCGGATCAAACCGAGATTGCCTTCATTGATCAGATCGTTCAGCGGCAATCCCTGGTTTTGGTAGTTGCGGCATACCGAAACCACGAATCGCAGATTGGCGCGGATCAATTGGTTCAAGGCCTGGCGATCCTCGTTACGGATGCGCTTGGCGAGGTTGGCCTCTTCTTCCGAAGACAAAGGTTTGGTCTTGCCTATCTCCTTGAAGTAGAGGGAAAGGTATTCGTCTTTGATTTGGGATTTATCGTTTGCGCTTTGCGCGCCGGCTGACATTGTTTTCATACCAGATTAGATAATCAAAAAGCGGGCCACGTTACCCGATAGGAATAATTTGCGATGGATTTGAAATCATTGAGGAAGCGGTATGAAATGCTTTACGCTTTTTTCAGCAGTTGATCGAGAATGCCGTTCGATGAAATGCCTTCGGCCTCCGCCTGGAAATTCACCAAAATTCGATGATTCAAAGCGGATTTGAAGATCGCACGAATGTCCACTTCAATCGGAGTCGGTCGTCCGTTCAAAAGCGCGCGGGCTTTGGCGGCCAACACCAGAAATTGGATGGCGCGCGGGCCGGCGCCCCACTTGACATATTTCAACACTTCTTTGTCCGAATTGTCAGGAGTGGGCCTGGTGGCACGTACCAGTTTTACTGCCAGTTCGAAAATGTGGTCAGAGACCGTCATTTCCATAACCCGATCCTGTAATTCCTGGATTTGAGCCCGATCGAGTACCGGCTGGATCTTATCGGTCATTTTACCCGTATGCTTTTTGACGATCGCCAGTTCCTGCTCGTAGGTCGGATATTCCAACTGCAAGGCGAAAAGGAAGCGATCCAGTTGGGCTTCGGGAAGGGGGTAGGTGCCCTCCTGTTCGATGGGATTCTGGGTGGCCAATACCATGAAAGGCTCTTCCAGTTTTTCCGTTCGGCCAAATACCGTGACGATCTTCTCCTGCATGGACTGGAGCAAGGCGGCCTGGGTTTTGGGCGGGGTGCGGTTGATTTCATCGGCCAATAGGATCTGGGTAAAGACTGGGCCATGGATGAAAACCAGTTCCCGCGTTCCAGTGCTTTTGTTCTCCTGGAGGATTTCCGTTCCGAGAATATCGGATGGCATAAGATCGGGCGTGAACTGGATGCGGTTGGATTTAAGGGTCAGCGCTTGGGCGAAACTGTTGACCATGGTGGTCTTGGCCATGCCGGGCACGCCGATGAGCAGGACGTGGCCCCGGGCCAGCAAGGCGATGAGGATTTTTTCCAGGACCTCATCCTGGCCGACGATGACTTTGCCGACTTCTTGCTGAAAGCGTTTAAGGATCCCGGGGATATCCTGTAAAGCTATCGCCATATAGTCTTCCTCTTTCGGGTCACGATGCTTGGGCTGAAAAAAACCCGGCTATCCGTTTAGAACGCCGGGTCGAATCGAGATTCTTCAGTTCGCAGTAACCGACCGGCCGGACCGGATATCGGACAGCGTTGAAGAAAAGGTGGAGGCTTAGGCTTTCGCTTTGTCTTCCGCCGATTCGGCCAGCACAACGGCCTGGTTCTGATGGAACTCCACGAAGCCGCCGGAAACAGTATAGTAGGTTTCCTTGCCGTTGGCCCGGATCCGGACTTCACCTTTGGAAAGGCTGGACAGGATCGGAGCATGGTTCTTGAGGATTTCAAAAGGCCCGGCGCTTCCGGGAACGAGGAGGGCTTCCACCTCTCCATCGAACATGGTTTTATCCGGGGTAAGTATTTGCAGCTTCATGGTTTTCCTTATCCGGTTCTACTTAAAACCTATTTAAGGGTCTTGGCCTTCTCTACGGCTTCTTCGATGGAGCCGACCATGTAGAACGCGTTTTCCGGGAGGTCGTCATGCTTGCCGTCCAGGATTTCCTTGAAGGAGCGGATGGTGTCCGCCAGCTTCACGAATTTTCCAGGGATGGACGTGAACGTTTCGGCCACGGAGAAGGGCTGGGACAGGAACTTCTGGATGCGACGCGCGCGGTTCACGATGGCGCGATCCTCTGCGGACAATTCGTCCATGCCCAGGATGGCGATGATGTCCATCAATTCCTTGTAGCGCTGCAGGATGGCCTGCACGCCGCGAGCGGTCTGGTAATGTTCGTCGCCGATGATAAGCGGATCCAGGATGCGCGAAGTCGATTCCGGCGGATCCACGGCGGGATAAATGCCCATTTCCGAAATCGCGCGGGACAAGTTGGTGGTCGCATCAAGATGCGCGAAGGTGGTGGCGGGCGCCGGATCGGTGTAGTCATCCGCGGGCACGTAAATGGCCTGGATGGAAGTGATTGATCCGGTCAGGGTCGAGGTGACGCGTTCCTGCAAGTCGCCCATTTCCGTGGCTAGGGTCGGCTGGTAGCCGACAGCCGAGGGAATACGGCCGAGCAGTGCGGATACTTCCGAACCGGCCTGGGTAAAGCGGAACATGTTGTCCACGAAGAGCAGCACGTCCTGCTGCTTGTCGTCGCGGAAATATTCCGCTTCGGTAAGCGCGGTAAGGGCCACGCGTGCGCGGGCTCCGGGGGGCTCGTTCATCTGACCGTACACGAGGCAGGTCTTTTCCAGAACGCCCGACTCTTTCATCTCGCCGAAAAGGGCCGTGCCTTCACGGGTGCGCTCGCCCACTCCCGCGAACACGGAGTAACCGCCGTGATGCTTCGCGATGTTGTTGATGAGCTCCATGATGATAACTGTCTTGCCTACGCCGGCCCCGCCAAAAAGGCCGATCTTGCCGCCCTTCACGTAGGGGGCCAGGAGATCCACGACCTTGATGCCGGTCACGAGCACTTCGCTCTTGGTCGACTGGTTGGTGAAGGCTGGAGGCGCCTTGTGGATGGGATCTTTGCGGTCGAATTTGATCGGTCCGGCTTCGTCAACGGGTTCGCCGATAACGTTCAGGATGCGGCCGAGGCAGCCTTCGCCGACAGGAACCGAAATCGGGGCGCCGGTGTTGAGCACCTTGGTGCCGCGGACCAGGCCATCGGTGGAATCCATGGCGATGGCGCGCACGGTGTTCTCGCCGATGTGCAGCGACACTTCCAGGGTGAGGTTATTCTCGCCCTCGCCGATGATGGGGTTGGTGCACTTGAGCGCCGTAAGGATGGCGGGCAGGGAGCCTTCGTCGTCGAAGGAAACGTCCACGACCGGTCCCAGCACCTGGGTAATCATTCCGTAATTGTTAGCCATTTTCTCTCCTGATTTCCGTATGTCTTCGTGCGAGTCTTAACGGCCCTTAGCCGTTTAGCGCTTCCGCTCCGGAGACGATTTCGATGAGTTCCTTGGTGATGGCTGCCTGACGGGCGCGGTTCATCTTCAAGGTGAGCGATCCGATGAGTTCTTTGGTATTCTTGGTGGCCGCGTCCATGGCGGTCATGCGGGCGGTATGTTCGCCTACGGCGTTCTCGAGCAGCGCGCGCAACACTTGAATCACGACCAGTTTGGGCAGCAGTTCTGCGAACACGTCGGCGGGATTGGGCTCAACGATATAGTCGAGGCGCATGCCGGCGTGGGCTGCTCCATGCGCGGGCTTGGCCGCGGCGGCGCCCTTGGAATTCGCGGGTTTGGCCGGATTTGAAAAAGGCAGCATCTGCATCAGGATGGGGGTTTGCGACAGCACCGAGTTGTACTTGTTGTACACCAGGTACACGGCGTCGACCTCGCCCGAAGTGAAATCCTGGATGGCGTTGGTGGCGACTTCCAGCGCGTTGGCGTAGGTCGGGACATTGAGATTCAACGTCTCCGACAGCTTGGCGGCCTTGGCGATATGTAGATTGCGCCCCACGAAATCCTTGGCGCGGCGGCCGAGACCCAGGGCCTCATTTGCCTTGGTCGCATCCACCGTGCGGGCGTAGAATTTCAAAAGGTTGTTATTGAAACTGCCCGCGAGACCGCGGTCCGAAGCCACCACGATATAGCGCACGCGCTTAGGATCCCTGACCTTCATCAGCGGATGATCGAGATCCTGGAACGAGGCCGTGACCTGTTCCAGCAGCTCCTGCATCTTCTCGGCATAGGGCTTGTTGCGGTTGAACGCATCCTGGGCCCGGCGCAAGCGGGCAGCCGAGACCATTTTCATGGCCGAGGTGATCTTGCTGGTGTTCTGCAGGGATTTAATCCGCAGACGTAGTTCTTTGATTGTCGGCATATTTTTTTCTTAGGCAGGCGGACCGGGCAATCCGCTTACGCGAATTGCTTGCCGAACTCCTCCAAGGCCTTCTTGATTTCCGCGGTCAGCTTGTCGTCGAGCTTCTTTTCCTTCTCGATGGAACCGATCAGGTTCGGGTATTTCGCATCGATGAACTGGAACAATTGCTCTTCGTATGCGGCGATCTTGGCGACCGGAACTTCGTCGGCATAGCCGTTCATGCCCGCGTACACGATCAGGATGGTCTTGCCGATGCGGTAGGGTACGTACTGTCCCTGGCGCAGAATGCGCATCATGCGCTCGCCGCGGGCCAGCTGCTTCTGGGTGGCCTTATCCAAGTCCGATGCGAACTGGGCGAAGGCAGCCAGGTTGCGGTACTGGGCCAAGGTGATACGCAAAGGACCGGTCACCTGCTTGGTGGCCTTGATCTGGGCGTCGCCGCCGACGCGGGACACGGACAGACCTACGTCCACGGCGGGACGCTGGCCGGCATTGAACTGGTTGGTGTCCAAAAAGATCTGGCCATCCGTAATCGAGATCACGTTGGTCGGAATGTATGCGGAAACGTCGCCCGCCTGGGTCTCGATGATGGGGAGGGCCGTAAGCGAACCTCCGCCTTCCTTCTCGGACATTTTGGCGGCGCGCTCGAGCAAGCGGCTGTGGAGATAGAACACGTCGCCGGGAAAGGCTTCGCGTCCCGGGGGGCGGCGGAGCAGCAGCGACAGCTGGCGGTAGGCCTGGGCCTGTTTGGTCAAATCGTCATATACGACCAGTGCGTGCTGGCCGTTGTACATGAAGTACTCGCCCATGGTGGCGCCGCAATAGGGGGCCAGGTACTGGAGCGGGGCGGGGTCGGAGGCGTTGGCGGCGACGACGCAAGTATACTCCATGGCGCCCGCGGCCTTGAGGCGCTCGACGATCTGGACCACCGTGCTCTGCTTCTGGCCGATGGCGACGTAAATGCACTTTACGCCCTTGCCCTTCTGGTTCAGAATGGTGTCGATGGCGATGGCGGTCTTGCCCGTCTTGCGATCGCCGATGATCAGCTCGCGCTGGCCGCGGCCGATCGGGATCATGGTGTCGATGGCCTTGATGCCCGTTTCCATCGGTTCGCAAACGTTCTGGCGGCGGACGATACCGGGAGCTTTGTCTTCGATGGGACGCGTGTGGGTGCGATCGAGGGCGGGGCCGCCGTCGATGGGTTCGCCCAGCGCGTTGATGACGCGGCCGAGGATGGTCTCGCCCACGGGAACCGAAGCGATGGTCTTGGTGCGGCGGGCGGTGTCGCCTTCGGATACCGCGGCCGCGTCGCCGAGAATGGCCACGCCGACGTTGTCCGTTTCCAGGTTCAGCACCAGCGCGGAAACCGTCTTCTTGGCGCCCTTGATCTCGATGAGCTCGCCGGCCATGGCCTGGGTGAGGCCGAAAATGCGGGCGATGCCGTCGCCCACCTGCAGCACCGTGCCGGTCTCATAGGTATCGGCCGAGGTGTTGATCGATTCCAGCTGCTTGCGCAGGATGGATGTGATTTCGTCGGAACGGACTTCAGCTGCCATTGTGTTTCCTTCGGACCTAAGCGGCCATTTTCTGCTTGAGCAGGTCGAGTTTATGCTTGATGCTGGCGTCGGTGATCCTGTCGCCTTGGACGATGCGGAAGCCCGCGATCAGGGACACGTCGATTTCGTTGGAAAGGATGTAAGTCTTGCCGGGGCGTTGGAGTTCCAGGCCTTTCGCCAGCTTGTCCATTTGATCCTTGGCCAGGGCCCGGGCGCTGACCACGGTGGCGCGCAGGATGTTCTTGCGGGCTTCTTCCAGGACGATGTATTCATCGGCGATGGCGCGCAACAGGGCGAAGCGATTCTTGGTTTCCAGCAGCTTCAGGAACTGCTGCGTGAGCGGGGCGAACATGCTCGCCACCGATTTGATCATCCCGGCCTTTTCTTCGGAGCGGCGCACGGGATTGGTCAGGAACTTGTGCAGCGCCGGCAGCTTGCGGAAGGTTTCCGCGATCGCGTGCAGGTCCGAGGATACTGCGTCCGCGGCCTTGTGATCGTCCGCTGCCTGGATCAGCATGCGGGCGTAGATGGCGGCGGCTTTTTCCTTTTTCATGATCCTTCTGTCCCCGATCCCGTTGCCTTAGCTCACGCTTTGGCTGACGAGACCTCGTTGATGAGCTGATCGACCAAAGCGCGCTGCTTGGAATCATCCAAGCTGGCCTGGATGAGCTTCTCGGCGATGCGGATGGAGAGATCGGCGGTGGTCCGCTTGAGCTCGGCCATCGCGGCGCGCTTGGAGGTCTCGATTTCGGCGGTGGCGGAAGCGATGATACGCGCCTTTTCCTCATTGGCGGATTGCTCCAGCTTGCGGCGGAGATCTTCCGAAGCCTGGCGCGAGGATTGCAGCATCGCGTTGGCCTCTTGGCGCGCGGAGGCCAGAATCTTGTTCTGCTCTTCCGTGATGCGCAGGCTTTCGGCCTGGATCTTCGCGGCCTGGTCGAGGCTGTCCTTGATGGTCTTTTCCCGCTCCTCAAGGGAGGAGATGATCGGACCCCAAGCGGTCTTGCGCAGGATGATAAGCAGGACGACAAAGACTATCGCGGTCCACAGCCACACGCCCGGGTCGAAACGCAGGAAGGGGGGAAGCGCTCCCGCTTCGGCATGCGCGACTTCGGTATGGCCTTCGGAGGCGGTCCCGGCTTCGCTATGGGTCTCACCAGACGGTGTTTCCGCAGCTTGCGCGATTTGCGGCCCGTTCAATTCGGCGCTCATTGTTCTTTCCTCTCCACGCGGAGCGGCCCTATGCCGTCCCGTTCCTGTCCGATGATTACTTGAAGGCTACGATGATGCAGATAACCTGCGCGAACAGGGCCACGCCTTCGACGAGGGCTGCGGCGATAAGCATGGTCGTGCGGAGCACGCCCACGGCTTCCGGCTGGCGGGCGATGCCTTCCAGGGCGGAACCGGCAAGCTTTCCGATGCCGATGCCGGCTCCGATGGCTGCGAGTCCGGCGCCGATGCCGGCGGAGAGAAGTCCCATTGCTGCGTTTTCCAAAGCCATTTGATACTCCTTAGGATTTTGAATGAAGCCAGATGAAAATTAATGCTCTTGGTGGATGGCCATGCCGACGAACAGGGCCGAAAGCAAGGTGAAAATGTACGCCTGCAGGAAGGCCACCAACAATTCGATCAGATAGATGAACAGTGTCATGGGCAGAAAGCCGAGGGCGACGTAGTAGGATTTGAAGACGATGATCAGGCCGGTGAGGGACAGGATCAGGATATGGCCCGCGGTCATGTTCGCGAACAGACGGATGCAGAGCGCGACGGCCTTGGTGAACAGGCCCATGAACTCGATGAGGGCGATGATGGGCAATACGAAAAGCGGCACGCCCTTGGGCACGATGTTGACGAAGTAGTGGACGGGACCGTTATGCACCATGCCGGCCAGGTTGTAGACCACGAAGATCATCAAGGCCATGGTGGCGGTGAAATTCACGTTTCCGGTCGCGGCGGAAAAGCCCGGAATCAGGCTGACGAGATTCAGGGTGAGAAAGAAGAAGAACAGGGTCAGGAAGAACGGCAGCCATTTGGGCGAATCCTTCTTGCCCAGATTCGGCTCCACGACTTCGTCGCGGATGTAGATGACGAGCGCTTCCAAAGCGTGGCCGAGCTTGGAGATGGGGGCGTTGCGGCTGCGGCGTCCACCCATGGCGAACAACAGAATCAGCAGTCCCGCGGCCAGGAACATCATCAGCACGTGCTGGGAGATGCCCATATCAATTCCTCCGATTTGCCAATGCGGCAAATGGAAGGTGGTCCATGGCGTCGGCTTCCATTCATATGAATTCGAGATATGGTGGGTGAGGAAGTCCCCCAGGTTCTCGCCCTTCCCGGCGTGGGCCGAGGGCGCGGCTTCGTTCGCAAAGAGCGGGGAGATGGCGCCGACCAGGGGAAGGGAGTACAGCAGGCTTTTCAGGTTCATCAGGCTTGACCCATCAGGCTGGCGTTGTGGCGGAGAAAGTGGTGGATTTCCACGACCAGATACGCGATGAAGGAAAACATGGCGGTCAAGGTGACTGCCAGCAGGGCGTTCTTCGAGAGCCCGCCGAGGACGATGACGAGAATCAGTGCCGCTCCGATGACGGCCATGCGGACCACCATGCCGAGCATGTACACGTTCAAAGGATTTCCTTTACCGCGGAAGCGGTACAAGGGGTAGATCGCGGCCAAGGCGTTCATGGCCATGAAGACGACGGCGCCGGTCCCGAAGGCGGCGGGATATCCTTCCAAGCGGAAGGACAGCAACCCTGCGGCGACGGACAACAAGACCATGACCAGGGCGATTTTTTTGGAGTAAGTGGACAAAAAAAGGAAATCCCTTTTCCCGGAAAAAGATCTTCCCGGGGGTTTTTTACGCGAGGGAATCATAACAAATGGACCCACATCTTTAAAGGCTTCGGGGCGTTGCGTAACCGGGCGGGCGCAATGGGGGATTTCCATACGAGGACTTCAGTTACGGGGCTTCGCTGCCTCGTCGTGCTCGATATTTTTTACAGCTCTATATATGGTATAGCCGCATCCCGTGAAGCCGAGAAAGACGCCAACCAGCAACAGAATCGGCGCTGTCCCAAAGTGCTTGTCCGCCCAGAAACCGCCTCCTACGAAAACGACCAGGTTGGCGACCATGAGCCAGCCCAGATTCAAATAGGCCAGCCATTGGTTGGACGTGCCTTCGGCCCGGGCTTTGGCGGTCATCGGGGCTACGGGCTCTTCGTCCCTAGGATCCGACGGTTCCGGATTACCGGATGCTGGGCTACTTTTTGTCATCCCGATTCATGGCGCAATTGCCTTGAAAAACCGCGCCTTCATTGATTACCAGCTCGCGGGTCTGCAGATCCCCGATCAGGGATGAGGTGCTTTCCAGGACGATTTTGTCCTGCCCTTTAAGGTTTCCCACGATTTGCCCGGCGATGGTAGCAGTGCGCGCATGCACCTGCCCCTCGATCCGGCCTGACGGACTCAGCACCAACATCCCGTTAACCTCGACAGTTCCCTTAAGGTAACCCTCTATGCGAAGGTCATGCTCCGATTTGATATCCCCCAAGATGGTTGTGCCTTCACTGATAAAGGTCATGGCGGGGGTGATGGATTTGGACATGCTTTCCTCTACTTTCTCTTCTTTCGGATAGAACCGTTTTCGGCTATTCAATGGCTATTTGAGATAGGGTTCCGGGTCCACGGATTTCCCTTTGACCAGGATTTCGTAATGAAGATGCGGACCAAAGCTGTTTCCGGTGTTTCCTACGGCGCCGATGCTGGTCCCCTTTTCCACATGGTCGCCGACCTGGACGAAGCTGCGGCTGAGATGGGCGTACAAGGTTTGCAGACCGTGGTCGTGATCGACCTTGATGAAGCGCCCGAGGTCCCGATCCTGCGCGGCCTGGATCACGATCCCCTTGGCCGAACTCAGCACCAAGGCATTGCTTTCGGCGATGATATCGATGCCGTCGTGCCGCGCTTCGGGCGTGGCCCCGGAATTGTAAGGTTGACTGATGATGCCGGCCACGGGCCAGATGTCCGGGATGGCGTCGCCGGCGGCAAACTTCTCGGGGCGGGCGCGTTTTTCGATAGCGCGGACGTCAGCGACGAACTTATCGAGATCGGCCTGGGAGAAACGGCTTCCGCGATCCTCCTTCACCGTGTCCGCATTCCGTTCGGCGATGAAGGTCTGCAGAATGCCGCGGATTTTCCGCTCCTGATCGGCGATGCGATTCAGTTCCCGATCCAGCTCATCCATCTTTTCCTGCTTGTCGAGCAGCTGGCGGTTGGTGGTGGCGAGATGGGCCGCGATCAGCACTTTGCCGTTGATCTCCGTGATCTTGACCGCGGCCAGGGCGGTGGCGAACAAGGCGATGATGACGGCGTAGAACAGGAACTCGAAAAAGCGATAACGCAGCTTGATAGTCCAGGCGTCGCTCGAATCGTCCGGGAGGATTTGGATTGTTATGTAGCGTTTCTTGGACATCGGATCCGGGGCTCAGAAGAGAGAATTCAAATTGCAAAGTGAAAAGTTAAAAGTGCAAAATGGAGGAGAAGAGGAGCCCGATTCGACTTGCGTGCCTCGCTGAGGTCCTTCTTGGCTTTTCTTAAAATTTAAACTTTTCACTTTTCACTTTGAACTTTTCACTCTATCTCAATTCCCTACTTAGCCAACTGTCCCCGCTCAAGCATTTCCGCCAGCGTCTCAAGATCCTGGCGTTGCATATAATGGATCTCCAAAACCCCCTTGTTCTCCGTGCCTTTCAAGGTCACCTTGGTGCCCACCAGAAAGCGGAGTTTTTCCAGGAAGGCTTGGGTATTGGGATTCATGGGTTTGGGGCTGTCGCCCTTGCGGCCACCGGACTTTTCCGCGCGGCGCACGTTGAGATGATCCTCCACGATCTTCTGGGCCAGCTTCACTCGCTTCTTGGGATCGGTTTGCAGCAGGGCGCGGCCGTGGCCGGCGGTCAACTTGCCTTCCTTGATCATGGCTTTGAGCTCGTCATCAAGCTTGAGCAGGCGCAAGGTGTTGGTGATTGCGGACCGACTCTTGCCCAGCTTCTGGGCAAGTTCGTCGTGGGTGATGCCGCAGTTGTTGATCAATTGCTCGAACGCCATGGCTTCTTCGATGGCATTCAGCTGTACGCGCTGAATGTTCTCGATCAAGGCCATCTCCATCATGTCCCGGTCGGAGAGCTGCTCGCGCACCAAGGCCGGAATGGAAGTCTTGCCCAACAACTGGGTGGCTCGGAACCGGCGTTCGCCCGCCACGATCTGGTAGCCGTCGTGATGCTTGCGGAGCAGGATGGGCTGGAGCAGCCCTTTCTCCTTGATGGAGTCCGCCAATTCCCGGATTTCCTCCGGACCGAAATCGGTACGCGGCTGGAAAGGGTTTGGGGTTATTTTGGAAATTTCAATTTCTAGAGTATTGGAGCCGGTCTTGCGGTCCACGACTTCCTGGCCCAGATTTCCGAAAATCGCTTCGAGGCCTTTGCCCAGCGCTTTTCTAGTCATTCTGGAGAATCTCCTTGGCCAGTTCCATATAACGCGTCGCCCCGAGGCTCAACACATCATACAGGATGATCGGCTGGCCGAACGAAGGGGCCTCGCTCAGCTTAACGCTGCGCGGGATGATGGTTTTGAAAACCTTTTCCGAGAAGGTATTTTGCACGTCTTCGGCCACTTGCTTGGACAAGTTCAGGCGGCTGTCGTACATCGTGAGCAGCGCGCCTTCGATGGACAATTTGGGATTCAGGTTCTGCTGTACCAGGCGGATGGTGTTTAGCAGTTCGGCCAGCCCTTGCAGCGCATAGTACTCGCACTGGATCGGGATCATGACCGTGTCCGCCGCCGTCAGCACGTTCAAAGTGAGCATGCTCAGTGACGGAGGCGAGTCGATGAAAATGTAGTCGTAATCGTCTCGCACTTGTTGCAGCACACGGCTCAATCGCCGTTCACGATGCGGTTGGGTGATGAGCCCCACCTCCAGGCCGGCGAGCGCGTGGGAACACGGAAGCACTTCCAGGAATGGCATGCTGGTCGGCCGGATATAACGGCGGACTTGATCCCGGTTAACTTCGGTTTCCGCCTGGGTCAGGATGTCGCAGATATCCTCTTCGAACTCCTTGGGATCAAATCCCAATCCCTGAGTGGCATTGGCCTGGGGATCCATGTCGACCAACAACACGCGCTTCTCCATGGCGGCAATGGCCGCGGAAGTATTCACGCATGTCGTGGTTTTGCCTACGCCACCTTTTTGGTTGCAGGCCGCAATGATCCGGCTCACATTTCTCCAGTTTTGTAGGCGATGACTACGTAGTACTTCCGGGGGTTGCCCGGGAGTTGGTAGGCGTAGTTCTCCACCTTGTCATATCCCTGGGGAATATTGTTTTCTTCCGCGGCTTTGAAGGTCATGAACAGGCCGCCGGGTTTCAACATCTTGTAGGCAAGGCGGGCGTCGCGCGTGAACTCGCCGAAAGCGCGGCAGCATACCACATCCATATGAGATAGAAAAACCTTCTCCACGCGCTCCGTGAGCACATGCAAGTTGGGAATACGGATCTCACGGATCAGTTCCGCCATGAGGGCGGACTGCTTCTGCTTCGGTTCAATGGCGAAGACATCGATGTCCGGGCATGCGATGGCGAGGGGGACGGCCGGCAATCCGACGCCGCTTCCCATATCCGCCAGCTTGTTCACTTCTTTAAAGAAAGGCATCAACTGTACCGAGTCCACGATATGACGTTCCCATACCGTGGGTTCGTCAGCCTCACTAACGAGATTGATGTTTTTATTCCATTTTCGAAGGAAATGTTCAACTTCCCGCAATTTTTGGAGGGTTTTATCGTCAAATTTTGACGGGTCCTGTAAGAGGTTTTCCATAGGGTCAGTAAATGTATGATAAAAGTTCCGGATTTCAATGATTATCACCACCTTGTCAGGATGTTTGGATAACCTTGCATCCATTATTGGGAATCTAACCGAAGTTTTGTTTCACGTGAAACCATAACTCCTGATACCACCCGATGTTTCACGTGAAACATGAACAGGCTTCGTACCCCTGTTTGCTATTCGGCCTTGTCTGACCCTTGAAAACGTCCATGAGTCAATCCATACCAATAGGCAGGATTGGCTCGGACCAGACATTCCAGAAAGCGATGATAACGGCGACCGAGATGGAGATAGGGATCGGGCGACTTCGCGGATTGTTTATTTCGGTTAAGGTTGAAGCTGGTAGCGGAACCGGTGGCCGGGGAAGAAAAAGGATCGGAAGCCGGAGAGGGTTGTCTAGGACCTGCAATTTGGAAAACCCGGAAGCGGCCGCCGGGGAGCAGAACCCCGAAGAATACGGGAAGGGAAACATGCCGGGTCAGGAAATGGGGCAGAGGATCCAAGGCTACCGAACGGAAGAAGAGATTAGCGCGGGGGGTCAGCCCGGGTTCGCGATCAGGACTCGGGACGCGCTGATCCCATAGGATCCCGAAGCATCCTCCTGCTTTTATATGCCGCAAGGCGCGCCGCGGGATGTCGTTCAAGACCACGGCCAGACCCATCCTTTCCCTGAGCCGGCCCAGCAGGGATTGACTTAAGGGGTTGGACATGGGCCGAGCGGCGCTGAGCAGGGGAATGCCCAGCCTTGTCATCCAGGCGCCCATATGCTCCCAGTGATGAAAATGGGCGGTAAGAAAAAGGGAGGAACCGGATCGAAGCCGATCGATCCGGGCTGCGTCACTTGGTCGGTAGGTAATGGGTCGGCCATAACGACCATGAAGAAAGCGAAGCAAATCGGAGGCGGCCGAATGATAAAGTCGGATCCGGAAGTTCAGAGTATCGGGCAAACCACAAACCCGGAGATTGGCCCGAATACGGGCCCGCTTCCATCTGATAAGAATTAGAAAGCCGACCAAAGGCTCGGTAAGAGTCAGAATATATAGTTTATATAGATATTGTCTAAACACTATATTTTGGAATTATTTATGCTGTCGAAGCAATTTTCGAGGAAAATCATCAGGCGAAGGCCCCTAACCCTTGAATATTCAAGGGGATGAAAACTAAATTGATCCCCTCATCTCCAAAATGGATTTCTGAACATGAAAAGAACCTTTCAGCCCCGCAATCGGAAACGCGTCAACA
>JBDSIO010000093.1:0-2889 GCA_039917895.1 Fibrobacteria bacterium
CGGAATGCCGGTGCAGGGAGGTGTGCCAGAAACCCAGGGTTATCGACACGATGAAGGCGAACGCGAAGCCGTAAGCAGTGCGGGGACGGCGCTTGATGATGGTGCGCGCATGAGGCACCAGGCTCGTCAGGGTCACATAGGCGAGCAGTCCGGCACTGAAAGCCAGCACCCATTCGACGTCCGGCAGGCCATGAGCCAAGGGCCCGCGCGCGATCAGGAACGCCGCGGGGCTGATCAGGGTGTAGGCCGCGCCGATGGCCAAAAGTCCCGATCCGCGGAAGCGGGTTCCCCGCAGCACCTGCGCCATGGCGAATGAAGAGGTGATTTTATGGATGAGCATGCCTACGTTGAGTCCGGAAAACCAGATCGGATCCAGCAGGCCGATGAGCAGGCCGTCGTTGATCGAGCACACGGCCATCGCCACCATGGACATTGCGCCGAATCCGCGATGATCATGGCCCACCTCGCAGCAAGGATCGCGTTTGAACACGAAACGGCTTAGGAAGCCCATCACTCCGACTCCCGCCGCGAAAGCCAGAAAGGAAGCCTTGGAATGGGTCAGCGCGTCCGGGACCAGGGTGGAGAAGACGAACCCGGCGAAAAAGGCCACCGCCAAAGGATAGAGAAAGTCGATGACATCGGATGCCTCCAACGTACCGGCGGAGCCTTGCGGACCGGAGCGGCGAAACGGGTTGCGAATCAGGTTGGGATTCAGGTAGCGAAAAGGCCGCAAAAGCCATTCCGGTTTCCCTCCCAACAGGAAACCGAGCGCTCCGCTGATGAGGAGACCTAGAGGAAGCACCAATCCGGACATGGATCTTAAGATACTTCAGCGTGGACCCAAATGCAAGTCACTTGCATTTGGGTAGGTTCGGTCGGCTATGGGTATGCTGAGAGTGGTGAGGGGCGATGGGGGCATTGATAAAGGTTCGCGCCGGACGGATTGCTACTTTCCGTTCATGGATCGCCCCTTCAATCTGTACTGGAGGTTTTTTGGGCTTCCGCTTTCGCGGATCAAGGGCATGCTCGTGGACCGCGTCCCGTTTTCCCTGGTCGAAACCATGGTTTGGGTCGGATTCGGTTGCGCCCTGCTGCTGACAGCCATGCTAATCACGGGAAACTGGAATGAACTCAAACTCCGGCGTGGGCTTTTCAATCTTCTGGTTTCGGGTCCCATCCTTCTGATCTTCATGGGGATGGGACAGGGCGCCTTTCCAATGAGCCTGGCTCCGACCGCCTGGCGCAAGCCGCTCGCGGAGGAATTCGCGGCGCCTCCCCTGCCCTTTCGGTCCTTCCGCAGCGAATTGGAAATGCGGGAGAACCGCCTGCTGCGGACGTTTTCCAGGGACTACTACGAATCCCTGAGCGAAGCCGAGGTTTTGCACGGTTGCGACAGCGCCCTCGACGAGGTGTTGGCGGCGCTGGGTTTGCCGCCCGGACGTTCCGTTGGATTGATAAAACCAATGGGGCCTTTGACGACGGTGCTGGGGCTTAGCTACGGCGGACCCGCTTTCCATGATCCCTTCTTCGGGGAGTTGGCCATGATCCGACCGGAGGATCATCCCGCGCCCCGCTATTGGCGACTGACGGGAATCTGCCATGAGGCCGCGCACGCGAAAGGATTCACCCGCGAAATGGACGCGGAGCTCCTCACGCAATTGGCGTTGAGCGGCTCCCGGGATCCCCGCTATCGCATGCTCGGCGACATCATGTATCTGCGAAAGTCGGGCGAACGCATGCACTATCCCGAATTCCTTCGCAGGGAGATCCGGGCAAGCTGGGACAGCCTGGAGCAGGTGGAAAAGCGCCAGCCGGTGGTGCGCTTCCTTAAGAAAACTGCGCGCAGACTCGGCCTGCAAAACTCCGGCGCCAAGTACGGCAGCCGCGAAGGCTCGGAAAACTGGAATCCTTCCCACCCGTTCTATGCCACCCTGGCCGCACTCGCCCCCAGGATTTACGGAAAACGCGAAGATGGGCCGTAAAACCCCCAAGAAGATTGGACCCAAAGCCTTTTCGGGCCGTTTGGAAACCATGGCCGACGAGGATCTGGATTTGCATGGACTCGCCATCGACGAAGCCATGGTGCAGGCCGAGTTGGCCTTGGCACGATGGCGTACCCGTCCGGGCGCTTGCATCCGCATCATCCACGGAAAAAGTTCCGGTCCCCGGGATTCCATCAAGGGAGCGCTCAAATTCAACCTGGAAACGCGCTGGAAAAACCGGATTGCAGCTTTCCGACAGGAACCGGCCAACCCCGGCGCAACCTTGATTTTCCTACCCTGAAACTGCGGAAAGGGTCGTTGCTAACGTGGCCACAATCTTGAAAATCCGCCTTTTTTAAGGTATTTCTAAGCCCCTGCGGGACCCGGACATTCACACCCGGAACCCGGACCACTGACGGAGAATCGATGAAATTCGAAAAGAACATCCTTTGTATTGGGGCAGGCTATGTCGGCGGCCCCACCATGAGCATGATCGCCCACAAATGCCCGCAATACAAGGTCACGGTCGTGGACATCAACCAGGCCCGCATCGATGCCTGGAACAGCGGAACCTGCCCCATTTATGAGCCTGGTCTCGACGAACTGGTCGCCAAGACCCGGGGCAAGAACCTGTTCTTCTCCACGGAAACGGACAAAGGCATCCGCGAAGCCGACATCATCTTCGTCTCGGTGAACACGCCCACCAAGACGTTCGGACAGGGCGCGGGCAAGGCCGCCGATTTGCAATACTGGGAGAAGACCGCGCGCCAAATCCTGGCCAACTCCGACAGCAACAAGATCATCATCGAGAAATCGACCCTGCCGGTGCGCACCGCCGAGGCCATGGAGCGCATCCTCAACGCCAACTCCAAGGGAATCCACTTCGAGGTCCTTTCCAATCCCGAAT
>JBDSIO010000094.1:0-3127 GCA_039917895.1 Fibrobacteria bacterium
CGGCCATCCTGACCGAACTCAAGGCCGCCGGCTCGATCAACTTCACCCCGTCGCACAATCCCATGGAATACGCCGGCATCAAGTTCAATCCCGCCGACGGCGGGCCCGCCGACGTGAATCTCACCTCTTTGATCGAATCCTACAGCAACGCCCTGATGCAGCCCGGCGCGGCGTTCGAACGCGCAAGCGCGGACTTCCGGCCTTTGCGCAGGATGGTTGACGCCGCGTCCATGTTCACGGCGTTCGTGGACGCCAAGAGCAAGGTCTTCGATCTCAAAGCCTTGCGCGCATGGTTGAAAACGAATGCCTCCCGGCTCTTCATCGCCGTGGACAACATGCACGGATCTTCCCGCGGCTACATCCAGAGCATGCTGGGACCGGACACCCTGGGGACGCTCGAGTCCTCCGGTTCCCTCCGGTTCTACAATACCGAGGAGGACTTTTCCTTCCACGGAGTGAAACCGGAGCCGAACGCCCGCAATCAGGCCATCCTGATCGAGGAGCTCAGGAAATCGGGCCGCACGCTCACCCTAGCCGTCGCATTGGATCCGGACGCCGATCGCATCCGTTTCGCGGACGCGCACCTGGACATCGATATGAACCGCTTCGGCGCCATCGGGTACGCCAACCTGCTGCGCCGCGGTATCAAGGGCGGACTTGCCACCACGGCGCCGTCCTCGGGATTCGCCTCCGAGGTCGCCCGCAAGCGCGGGGAACGGGTCTTCGAGACAGCCGTGGGCTTCAAGAACTTCCGCGCTCCGCTGTCCTCCGGCGCCGCCGTCATGGCATACGAGGAAAGCGACGGCATCTCTTTCACCGGACACACCCTGGAAAAATGCGCCCTGGCCGGCTTCCTTTCCGCGGTGGATTGCCTCGCCTCTTCGGGCAGGAACCTTTCGGAGCTCTATTCGGAACTGCGCCGGGAATACGGTTGGTTCTACCCCGGAAAGGGAGGCGCGGACGTCAAAGGAGTCACCGTCGAGGCCTGGCAGCGCTATAAGGACGCGGTCATGAAGGTGCTGGAAGGGGGCCTGGTGAAAGAAGGCGATCGCCTGAAGGTGGGCTCGGCCGATAAGACGGTCGCCCGCACCAATATCGCCGACGGACTCAAGATCGTCTTCACCGATCGCAGCTGGATCCTGCTCCGTCCTTCGGGGACCGAGCCCAAGTTCCGTTACTACCACGAGGTGGTGGGGGAGTCCGAACTGGGGGATGCGGACGCGCTGTCGGCAGCCTATGGGGCGGCCGCGGCCGCCATCCTGGATCGGGCCAGGGATAAGGCCGGGGCCGGGCCGGTCGCATAAGCAGATCCCTGCTCCTGTGGGTGTTGTCCGGATGGCGCTCTATCGGCCAATCGTCCGGCCGTGCCCGAAGCGCTTCCGCCTTTGACGATGCCGACCAGCACGGCCACCATGTCTTCCAGGTCCTTGGACTGGGCGAACATCTCTTCGCTGGCCGAAGCCGACTCTTCCGCGCTGGCGGCGTTGGCCTGGGTCACCTTGTCCATCTGTTCCACCGCCGTGGTGATCTGGCCGATGCCTTTGCTCTGTTCCTGGCTGGCGGCCGATACTTCGCCGATCAACTGTGCGAGCTTGCGTACCTTTTCGACGATGACGCCGAGGATGCCTGCCACTTCGGAGGATACGGCCACGCCGCGCTCGGCGTTCTTCTGCGACTCTTCGATCAGGGCCGAGGTGCTTTTGGCGGCTTCGGCGCTTCGTTGCGCCAGGTTCCGGACTTCTTCGGCCACCACGGCGAAACCCTTGCCTGCGTCGCCGGCGCGGGCGGCTTCCACCGCGGCATTGAGTGCCAGCAGGTTGGTCTGGAAAGCGATCTCGTCGATGGTTTTGATGATGCGGGCCGTCTGGTCCGCCGACTTCTTTATGGACCCGATGACCGAGCCCATGCGGTCCATGGTTTCCTTGCTGTTTTCCGCCACCGTGCGCGTCTCCTCCGCCATGGTGTCGGCCTGGCGCGCATTGTCGCTGTTCTGACGCGTCATGGAGGACAATTCCTCCAGCGAGGCGGAAGTCTCTTCCAGGGAGGATGCCTGTTCACTGGCGCCTTCCGCCAGGTTCTGGCTGGATTGGCTCACTTGCGATGACGCGGAGGAAATCTGGTTGCTGCCCGCCGACAGGCTCGAGATCACGCGATTCAGGGCCGAAGCGATGGACCGGCTCAATAGGATGCCGATAGCCGCGGCCAAGGCGGAGGCGAAGGCCAGGCCCGTCCCGAGACCGGTGCGCGAGGCGGCGAGGGCGGCCTTGATTTTGACCCCGGATTCGGAGCCGTGGGCCACGTTCCAACGGGCCAGGGTGTCGATGGCTTCCAGATAGGCGCGGAATACGGGACGGACCTCGCTGGAAAAAGCGGCCATGGCTTCCTGCGTCTTGCCTTTACGGCTGAGATTGTTGAGGACGTTATCGCGGACCTTGGTGTATTGCTTGCGGTGCGGCGTCAAGGCCGCGAACAGGGCGCTGTCCTCGTGCTGGGTAATGCTGGCCTCGTAGTCCTTGTACGCGGAGTTGATGGCGTCCCGCCATTTAGCCATCTCGGCTTCGACGGCGTCCTTGCCGGCATCGTCCCTGGCGTTGATATGCTCGGGCACCAGTTCGTAGTTTTCGCGCGCGACCGAGGCCAGCCTACCGATGGTCGCCGTGCCGGGCAGGCAGTCCTGGGTGATGATCCTTTCCTGGACGGAGACGGATTCCAGCTTGATGAACAGGAAGCCGCCCAATGCCAGGAACACCGACAGAACCGCGGCGAATCCCGCATAAAGCTTTGTGCTCAAACCCATCTTTGCAAACATTCGTTCATCCTTTTTTGACTTTGAAAATCGGCGTTCCGATGCCGGAACGCCGATGGGACCATGATTCCTGCCGAGATAATCATGGTGTTCTTGAAGTTCTCGTTGCCGAGTACATCGGTTCTTGCGTTCAGGTTTTTGTCCGAATAGATACCGCGGATGCCAACGAAGGCAACCAGCGCGCATAACCCCGAAAAGCCCAGCAGCAGTTTGGCCTTGACGCCTAGATTATTGAATCCCATAAGTTGCCCCTATCTTCCCTAGTGGTGGTGGTTTTGTGAATGATTATTTGATGTGGGAAGTCATGCGCAGGCCAACCAG
>JBDSIO010000095.1:0-2683 GCA_039917895.1 Fibrobacteria bacterium
TCAACGGAATGACGCTGGAGGTCTGCGACGTGGATTTGCGCGTGGGAGGCGCCTACCGTTATGTTTGGCGCGGCCCCGGCGGATTCGAAATGGGCATGGGCGGCGTCTACAAGGAAATCGTCCCTGCTGAGCGGATCGTTAGCACGGAGAAGTTCGATCAGTCCTGGTATCCGGGCGGAGCGGTGGGCACGGTGGTCTTCACCGAAAAGGACGGGCGCACCACCGTGACGACCGACATTCTGTATGACACCAAGGACGCTCGCGACGCGGTGCTCAAGTCCCCGATGGATCAAGGGATGGAGGCGGGCTACCAGGCTTTGGCCGCGCTGCTGTCGACGCTGCGGATGGAAAGCGGGGTGGCGGCATGAGCGGGCATGGGTCCGACATGCAGAAAATCACCCCATTCCTCTGGTTCGACTCGCAACTCGAAGAAGCCATGAACTTCTACGTTTCCGTCTTCAAGAATTCCAGTATCGGCACCGTGCGCCGCTACGGCGACGCCGGTCCCGGCCCCAAAGGGTCCGTCATGACCGCATCCTTCACCTTGGAGGGTCAGGGGTTCCACGGCCTGAACGGCGGTCCGCATTACAAGTTCACTCCCGCCATTTCGCTTTTCGTGGACTGCAAGACGCAGCAGGAAGTGGATTCGCTCTGGGACAGGCTTTCCGAGGGCGGCCGCAAGGACCGTTGCGGCTGGCTGCAAGACAAATTCGGCCTGTCCTGGCAGATCATCCCCGATGCGCTCGGCCGGTTGCTGGGCGATCCGGATCCCGTGAAGGCGAACCGGGTCATGCAGGCCATGCTGCAAATGGACAAGATCGACATCGCCAAGCTGGAAGCCGCCCACGGCGGGCCAACCGATATGCCCGAGGATACCAGGTTTTCCGATGCGTGAGATGAACATGACAAGCCTGAACCGGAGGCTTAGGCCTGGTGCTTGACGAGGTCGGTCACCTCGGAGAGGTCCCCGATGCTGATGTTGAGCGTGCCCTCGTGTAGGATGATTCCCCAGGTATTCTTGCGCTCCAGCCGGGAGGCCAGGGTTTCCAGGAACTTGGGATCGATGGAATAGATCCGGATGCTTTCCGCGTGATAAACCTTGTTGTCGTGGATATCCTTAAGCAGCATAGCCGGATCCTTATAGGTGTACACCATGACCTGGCGCGCCGCCTTGGCGGCCTTGTGGAGCTTGCGGGCGCTGGGATTCCCGATTTCGATCCATAGCGGGATGTCCCCGCCGGAGGTGCGGACGCTGATGGCGGGCGCATCCGGATCGCCCAACCCCTCGGGCGCGAATTCCAGGAACTCCCTTTCGTTGAGCGCGTAAGCGATGAGCCGCGTCACAAGGTAGGCGTTGGATTCCGAAGGGTGCATGGCCAGGCGCAAATCCAGGGTCTTGTAGATGCCCTGGTCGACGTCGGAGAGGTCGATGTGGAAGCGGTAGAGGACGGAGGGCTGGGCCACTTTATATTCGCCTTTGTTGGGAAGGTAAAGTATAACTAAGGCCGCCAGGCCTCAAATACCGGGAAATGCCCGTTTTCCGGCCCAGACGAACCTGTTCGGCTGCCGCCCCGGCCGCGAAATGGGTTACTTTTCCCCCCGATGAATAAAGTGCAGGTGACCGGTGAAACCCCCGCAACCCTTAATAAAGCCGCCTACCTGGAGCGCAAGCGGATGCTGCGCGAAACCGCCGTCACCTTCAAAAAGGAGCAGGTCTGCTATACCTGTCGCTGGCTGCGGCAATATTGCCGCTGCCCGCTGATCAAGCCCTTCGATACCGACATCCGCTTCGTCATACTGATGCACACCAAGGAAGCCAAGCAGGAAAAGCTCGGGACCGGCCGCATTTGCAGGGCCACCCTGAGGAATTCGCAAATCATCGTCGGGGTCGACTTCACCATGAACGCCGAGGTCAACGCCATCCTCGGCGATCCCGCCAACCATTGCCTGGTGCTTTATCCGGGCCGCAACTCCCTGGACATCTCCAAAGACGACGTGGCTCCCCTTCAGGAACGCAAGGCCTCGGGCAAGCGGCTGGTGGTGTTCCTCATCGACGGCACTTGGCAATGCGCCAAGAAGATGATGACCTTGTCCGGGAACATCCGGAACCTGCCGCGCGTCTCCTTTTCGGCCTCGCATAAATCCATCTTCTACATCAAGCAGCAACCCGCTGATTATTGCCTGTCCACCCTGGAGTCGATCCACTTCTTCCTGGGCGAGGCGGATCGCCGCGGCCTCGAGCATCTGCCCGGACGGCCGCAGGACAACCTGATCACGGTGTTCCAGTCCATGATCGACTTCATGATCATGTGCGCTTTGGATCCCGACCGTTCGACCTATCGGGGCAACAAGACCGGCTATACCAATCCGGAAGATAGGCAGATGCGCAAGCCGGCGTCGGGACGGAATATCGTGCTGACCGATTGACCGATAGGCCGATAGGCCGGGAGGCCAAATGTCCCGGCAGGTAATGTGCCCGCAATCCCGCTTTCCTTTGCGGCTCAACGCACCGCCTGGGCCGCGCTGAACAACCCCCCGACCGCTTTCCCGCAAATCCCCGCCATCTCTTCCGCCGGCACTACGACATCGTCTTCGAGCCAGGAGATCAGAAAGCCCATAACGGTCCCCGCCGCGGCCGTGGAGAAATAACGCAGCCACAGCTTGTCTTGCCGCGATTTGCCGA
>JBDSIO010000096.1:0-6670 GCA_039917895.1 Fibrobacteria bacterium
GACCGGAAATCGGTCATTTTGGAGCGGATTTAGCGGTCATTTTGGGCTGGATTCCCCGGTCATTTTGAACCGGATTGCGCGGTCATTTTCAACTGGATTCCTCGGTCACTTTGAGCCGGATTACGCAAGTGCATCTCTGTCCCCCAATTTCTGGTGGTTGACAATAGGATAATATGACGTGCTTGGTCTTGATTTCGGGTAAGGTTTTGAGAACGTATTGGGATCGAAAGCATAAATGAGTGCGTTCCCTAGCGTGGTTTTATTTAAACGGAAGCCGTCATTCCCAACGGAACCAATGAACGTCGCGATTTTCGGAGGGGTTTTATTATCCCCTTTTGGATTATCGAGTCCCCACGTACCCTGAGGCGTTGCGTTAAATCCGTGAACTAATAAGATTGGGTACGGCTTATAGGCGAGCCCTTCATCGATAGTTTGAGCATCCAATATTCCAACTAATAACCAGAAACACAAAAAAATTGGATTACGCATTAATCATCCTCATAGATTGTAGGCGAAATGTTTTTCATTGAAATCTTATCGTTTAAATTTCCAACAAAAACCCCAGTTTCACTGCCCCCTTGACCGACATTCTTAAAGAGCACAAAATTTCCAGAATGTTTTGAGTAATCAAATCCATCCGCATTAACAAATGCGTCGTCCGAACTTACCAATTCACTGATAATAGATTTATTTTTCAAGGAATCTAAATTCAATAGCCTCAAAGATGCGGGATCTAATAGTCGAATTATTAAGCCTTTATTCAGAGGAGAACGGCCAAATACGTCAAATATATTTATGACACCCAGAGACTCAGGCAAAACGCCGCTCAATCCATATTTATATATTGGAAAAGGCGGGTTTCGAAGTGAAGATGCTATTCCATATCCCATTTCGGTTGTATCATTAAAATAGAACATATTGTCGTTAGCGGTATTTTCAACTCTAGAAGTATCTTTGGTGCTTAAATTCATTACCTGCTTAACACCCACAAGGTACTTGCTACTGCTGCTCAGAAATCCGCGAAACGGAGTGGAAAAAACGAATTCTTTAGTTTCAATATTGTAAACCGATGTGATCGTATTACCATTTAAAGTCGTGATGTACATCAACATCGGGTAGTTAAAGTCAATGTCTTTGAAGTATGAAATTGAAAATGGTATCCCTGAAAGATTATTATTGAGAGTCGAGAATAGATACAAACTATCACTTTTAAAGTTGTAAAAATAAAGCCGTTGATTGATATCGTATGTTCGGCCACCTGCATACGTATTGTTATTCGAGGTTTCTTGGTGGTACTCTAAACGTACCGCACCTGCCGTCACGCTATCGACCATGAACACGCCCGACCATTTTATTACATGGGTTTTGGTATAGCTGGTACACCCAACTAACCAAGTCGACAAAATGGCTATACTATAAATAACCGTTGTTTTCAGCGCCCCGTTCATTTCCATTATAGGTCCCTTATATCCATCACGGGTGACTCATAATAGGCGGAAGCTTTTTTTGGGTCTCTTTTTCTCTTTCTTAATATTCGAATACGTCATTGTAAAAAAGCCCCCTGGCAGCGAGGAGCGAATCTCCTTGGGAACCCATCCCCCCGCGAAAGCTTCATATGAAATACCGGTTTCCAGCGGCGGGCCGCCTTCCACTTCGATCGAGGCCTTTACCACAATGTTTATCAGGGTATCAATTTCGAGAATGGCCTTGCCTTCTGTGTCCATCCACGATACTTGAACACAGTTCAGGAAGGTGGAAACTGCGGTCATCATCGCATTGGTATCCGGTTTTCGCGAACCCGATGCCTTTGGAAGCGGAATGCTTGGCGCACCAGTGGGCATTACCATCGCCCCATTTTCACCGATAGAACGCGTAATTGAACCGTTCGCCGATTTCGTCCAGGTCGTATCACCGCAAGTGCTTTGCAAGGTGTTGGCGCGGTTCATTTGCATTTGCATACAGTCGGGCGGCTGTAGAAAAATCGTACCACTGTCTTTAATGGCTTGATTCCCCAAGAATACCTTGGTGGTCACAGATGCCGAATAGGGTACCGAGACGGCGGATTTACCTTCCATTTTCTTCAGCATTTCGGTTTTCGATGGAAACGCGAAAAGTGATTGAGTGAGACTCAATATGAAAAGCCGCTTAAAGCCAGGGCGAGCGAGGAAGTTTTTGAGCGAAGAAATCATTATCAAGCGCCTATTTTTTAAATAGAGTTAGGACTTTCCCAAAACTGACTTGATAACACTTCTTTTGCAAAAGAATGGAGAACTTTATTAATCAGATTCGGGCTCGGTCGATTAAAGGATAAGTAAATCGATGGCCATTTCCCATCTATCGGGTAAAATAAGGTACAACATTGTCTCTGTGCCTGAGTGAAGGTAAAGGGAGGGTGCTTTTTAATCATCGACTCTATTAAGAATCCCAATGCCCCCTTAGATTCACTGCCTTTCGGAAACTCATGATTTCCTGGTCCTGCATTCGATCGGGCCCTGTTCGTAGATGTTTTTCATCAGTCGCGGCCATTTATTCACTGGCTGCCAAGGGGCTAACCTTCCGCGGACAACGCCGAGCCCACCTTAGTTTTGCGGCCTGCAATGCCAACTCTCGACCCACATTTTTTGCGATGGCTCCCCATAGGTCCGCTCCGATTTCATTTCCAGCAACCCTCTGGAAGTCTTGGCCAAGGGATGTGGCACCGGAAGCATGTCCGCGAGACACGCTTACTCCCGCTGCCAACCCGAAAAGGCCCCGCTCTACCAGGTTTTCCAGCGGCATCTGTCCACCTTCGAATGCACTGCCCGAGGGTATCCCACTGCTGCAATGGGTGCTCTCCTTGCCGCATCCCCTCCGCTATCCTCCCGCCTTCGAAGCGGGCCACCTGGGTAAGGTGCTGCGGCTGTTCACGGCCACGGTCTCCGCCTGGTACACCCGCGGCCATTCCGGCGGGAAAACCGGCTCGGTCACCGCCGTTATCCAGCGCGCATCCTTCGACCTACGCCTGAACCCGCATTTCCACACCCTGTTCCTGGATGGAGGGTACCGAACCGGCCCAGAAGTAGAGGTTCCGGTCTTCGAGCCCGCCCCCGCGTCGGCATGTCACGGTCTACAGCGGCGTCCTCTCCTCGCACAGCCAGTGGCGCAGCCTTGTGGCGCCGGGGTACAAGGAGGAGAAGCCAGTAGACCCGCCCCCGCACCCTCAACCCGTGGATCCCGTCCACCCCTTGGCGGCCCAAGAGGAAACCCAATCGGGAGGAACAACTAAAGGCAGCCGGTATATCCCTGGAAGGAATTACTCAGACGTACCTTCGGCAGCGAAGTCGTGTGCCCGGACTGCGGGGCCGGCTTCGGTTGGTCGCCTTGGTGAAAACGGAAGCGACCCTTCGGACCCTCCTGGCGGCGTTTCATCTGCCGACCGGGCCGCCGAAGGTTGTTGCGGGAAGATGTACCTGCTGAGAAGCGTTTGGGGGCGGGCACCGTTCCCAAAAAGCGAACGCTTTATGCCGGATCCGGCGGGATATCCTCAGGGGGAAGGATATATTTCCCTACGAGGACCGCCACCATGCCCGATTTGTTCACCTACCACGATTATCGCCGTTTTTTGAGGGATTATTACACCGATCGCAAGGCGCGCGACCCCAAATTCTCCCATCGTTTCCTGGCCCGCAAGCTGGGATACGGTTCATCAGGCGCGTTCGCCGACATACTTTCCGGACGCAAGAACCTGACCAGCAGTTCCGCCTTGCGTTTGGCCCGTGGCATCAGCCTGGGAAAGTCGGAAGAGGAATTCTTCCTTCACCTGGTAGCGTTCAACCAGGCCGGCAGCCTGGAGGAGAAGAACCTCCACTACGCCAAGATCCTTTCCATGGCGCGCATGAAACTCGACATCATCTCGCCGCAAAAGCACGAGTACTACGGCAAATGGTATTACGCCGCAGTGCGCGAACTCCTGTTCTTCCACTCCTGCAAGGACGATTACAAGGCCCTGGGCAGGAAGCTCAATCCTCCCATTCCCGCCAAGGACGCCAAGCGCGCCGTGGAATTGTTGGAGCGGCTGGGGATGATAGCCAGGAACGGGGAAGGGACATATCGGCAGACCGCGCCGCTCCTGAGCACGGGCGGATTCGGAAGTTCCCTGCACGTGGAAAATTTCCAGAAGGCTACCATGGAACTCGCCATTGAGGCCCTGGACCGGCACCCGCGGGAGGTCCGCGACATTTCCACCCTCACGGTCACTCTTTCGGAGAAAAGCATGGAACAGGCCAGGACCGCTCTCAAGGCGGTGCGGCATTGCATCCTGGGTTTGGCCGAAAAGGACGAAAAGGTGGACCGGGTCTACCAACTGAACATCCAATTGTTTCCCCTTACGGAAACCTGACGGGAGCGGCCATGGGAACGGAAATGCCCGGATTGGTACGCCGCCGAATCGGATTCCTTCGAAGTCCGGTCCGGCCAGATCAAGGTGCTTCCCACCAAGCTGCTGGGATACGACGTTACCCTGCAACCGCAGACGCCGATGGGGCTGAAAGCCGAATACGATTCGGTAACGGGCCGGGTCAGCCTTTCCTGGAACACGGTGACCGTTTCGGATTTGCAGAAGTACGTTCTCGTCGTCTATCCCAAAGGTTTCGAAGGCAAGACCTTCGAGAATCCCATCACGGCCGGCGGCGCTTCCGGTATGCCGCTCGCCCGCTACGTCGACGACTGGACCGTACGCTACTTTTTCGAGCCAACGGAACGGAATTTCGCGGCGGTGGGCTGGAGTGAAGCATCCGGCGGAACCCTGGTCTACAAGGTCAAATCCGTCGACAAGGCGGGGAATTCGAGCCCGTATTATTCGGAGCCGATCGAAGTGCGGGTATCCTATCCCCTTATCTTGAGGACGGAAGGATACGCCATCAAGGTAATCCCCGGAATGGATTCGGCGGGATGCCGGGATTCAGTTTCCTTCGGGATCAGCATCGCGGAATCCGGAGGCGGAACGTTCAGCGCCGATTTGCTCCTGCTCGGTGTGGACACGTCCGGGATTTCGAATAAAGTCTATAGGCAGAGCGTCTCCCGTACCCGGGTTGGGGATACCGCCGCTTTTTCCTGGTACTCCGGAAAAGATACCGCTCCATGGCAGAATTTCTACGATGCCAACCCGGGTCCGGGAACGATCGAATTCGTGGCGGAAATAACGGTTCAAACCGAAGGATATTGGCGGCAAACGAAACAGGTGAGGTTGGAAAGCGTGCGTGAGGGCTGTTACGGGATCAAGGATCCGGATCTTCCCTGACCCAGGAGCGGTGGGGTCTTTGGATCAATCCCCCCGGTCCGATCCCGGCTGCTTGCCGAAATGCCATTGCAGGCCCATGTATTGGTAGGGCCATGGGATAGGGTGGTAGCCTTTGGCGAACAGCATGCTGGGCGCGATCCCCAATTCCAACGCCAGTTGTTCGTGGAAGAACTTGAACCGCCCGCCCAAGGGAAGCTCCACTTGATAGAACGGCACGGTCTGAATGCCGACGTGGACCCGCGGGCCTCCGTAAATGGATTCGTTCCCGAACAGGACGCCGGCCATCCCCGAAAAGGCCGCCGGGGTTTCTTCGATCCAAGGAGCGCTATGCTCGGTCAATCCCGCCTGCAGGGTCAGCATGGGCTTTCCATCGGAACCCAGGATGGCGCGCTTGACGTCGAAGCCCAAGGCCAGGTAGCTCGAGCCGTGGAACCCTTCGCCTCCCTCCTCATCGATATACGCGAAACCGCCGGGTTCCAGGACTTCGATATCCGCATGGAAACCCAGATCGGTAACGCCGTTGATTCCGGTCCGCACGTGGGCGGAGGGGAACACAGCAATGCCCAGCAGAGCCAGCCCCTGGACGCCGACCTGGACCACCCCCGGCTTGACGGGCACCGCGGAGGCGTCCTCCGGAGGGATGACGCAATTGCCGAACAGGAGCAGATCCAGGCCCAGGAAGGCCAGGAAACCCATGGCCGCCCATTTCATCTTTCCGGCGCCGCTCGCCTTCATGCCTCCGATCCCGATGCTTCCGTTTTTCATAGCGCCTCCGCTTGCGCGGCTTTGGCCGTCCGTTTGCGCGGCAACGCCGCCCTGAGCCTGTCGATGGTGCCGTCGCGGTAGAAAAGGTTCATGGTCTCGAAGGGGATGAGCAACCCTTCCGGGGTCGCGATGTGCACGCAGGACTTCTTGACGGCGCGCACGTCGAAATTATGCGCGTCCATGAATTGCATGATGACCACGCGGAACACGTTTTCGTAGGAAAGCTGCGGTGCCGCGAATCCCGGCAGGCAGCAGAGCAGGTGCTTGAGGCGGTTGGCCGCTCCCTCCGGCGAGGCCGAGGTGCTGAACAGGCGGATGGCCGCGTCCCGCAGATCCTTCTGCTGCTCGTACACGATGGTGTTGCGCGAGGAATCCAGCAGCACGTTCGGATCGATGAGATGGGTCAGGGGATGCACCTTGCCGTCGATCTTGAGGGCGTAGGCCATGGCCAGGCTGTCGGGGTTGCAGGGGACGGGAACGATGTCTTCCGGGGAGAAGAGGTCGCATTGGTCCAGGATGGCGCTGCGCACCTCGGTGAGGGTGATGCGATCGCGTCCGGACTCGAAGCCTTCGTTGCGGCCTGCCACCTGGGTGGGCTGGAAGGTGACGCCGCGGACGCAGGGCTGG
>JBDSIO010000097.1:0-2181 GCA_039917895.1 Fibrobacteria bacterium
ATGGTCGGCCAATCCCCGGCCGTGAGGCAGTTGCGCGATCGCATCGAAGCCATCGCCACCTCGGAAAGCACGGTGTTGATCACAGGGGAAAGCGGCACCGGCAAGGAACTGGTCGCGAAGCTCATCCATCAGAAGTCCCTGTGTTCGCACAAGCCGTTCGTGGTGGTGAACTGTTCCGCGCTGTCGGAAAACCTCCTGGAGTCGGAATTGTTCGGCCATGTCAAAGGCGCGTTCACCTCGGCGCATGCCGATAAGGAAGGGCTGTTCCGGGTCGCGGACGGCGGCACCGTCTTCCTGGACGAAATCGGGGAGATGCCGATGCGCACCCAGGTCAAGTTGCTGCGGGTGATCCAGGAGCGGGAAATCACCCCCGTGGGCGGGACCGTTTCCGAAAGCATTTCCGTCCGGCTATTGGCAGCCACCAATGTCAATCTTGAGGAGGCCGTGGCCCAGGGACGGTTCCGCGAGGATTTGTATTACCGTCTCAACGTGCTGCGCATCCACACGCCGTCTTTGTCGGATCGCGGCGAGGACGCCGCGATCCTGGCGACCCATTTCCTGCAGCGCAAAGCCCACGGCAGGAAATCCTTTTCGCCCGCCGCCTTGTCGCGCATACAGGACTATGCCTGGCCCGGAAACGTGCGGCAGCTGGAGAATGCGGTGGAGCGTGCCATCGCATTCAGCACCGGCGGAATCATCGACACCCTGGAACTGGATTTGACGGTTCCGGCCCCGTCGGAAGCGGCCATGGGTGGCCCGGCTGGAATCCCGGCCTTTGAATCGGCGGGTCTGGCAATCGAGGGTGGTGCGACCCCGACCCTGAGCGACATCGAAAAGGCCTGGATTTACTGGGTATTGTCGCAACAGAGCTGGCACAAGCCGATGGCGGCGAAGATTCTGGGGTTGGATATCTCCACTCTTTATAGGAAAATCGAGAAATACGGATTGAAGGCGCCCACATGACGCAAGTGCTCGCGAATCGGTGGGTTATCGATGCTGCGACGGGTAATCCGCTTGGGGGTGCGCGTAGGGGATTCTTCCGTGATAAACGTCTGATGGCTATTTCCATCGCCGTGGCCGCGGCCGTGGGGCCGTTGCGGGCGCAATCCGCCGTCCTGGAATCCTTACGCGAAGCGGTCGTGTCGCGTTGGGAGTTCCAAAAGCGTTTTCCCCCCGCCCAGAAGCTGTTCATGAATGCCTCCTCCGAAGGCGAGCGCATGAGCATCATCGATCAGTTGCGGCCCTTGGCTGCCGCCATGACCCCGGCCAAGGACGCGGGGGACGCGGCGATCGCGCCGGCGTCCCTGTGGGCCGACTTCGCTCTCGGGGTAGCCAAAGAGAAGTCCCGGCCAGGAGCGGGTGAAAAGGAGCTCGCGATCGCGGCGCGCCGGTCGCAGGGCAACCTCGGGCTCAACTATGAAATGGCACGCATCCTGGGCGATGTGGGGATGTACCAACGCGCGCATTCCTGGCAGATGGAAGTGCATCGCTACATGTTGGAGAAAGGCTATGTCCGCCTTCCCGACCTGGCAAAATTGGAATTGTGGAAGGTACGCCAGGCCGTTGGCCAGGGCCGCTTCCAGGCGGCCCGCCAGGGATTGGAATTCGCCCGGCGCTTAGATCCAATCAGTCCCTGGGCGCCCTTCCAGAATCTGCTGCTGCACCTCCAAGAACGCTCCCCGTTGGGCTGGGATCTGGGATTCGTATGGGGCGCCCTGATCGAAACCATGGGGCTGCTGCGTTATTACGACGTGCAGTCTCTTTTCCTGGTCAACCTCTCGCGCAGCCTGCGGGTGGGGCTGGGCATCTTCGGGACGCTCGGGTTGCTCATCCTGTTCGCCCGGCATTTCCAACGCATCGCCCATCCCTGGGCGGAAAAATTACCCCAGACCGTGGAGCTGGGCGTCCGCTATCTGGCCATCGCCCTGGTTCCCTTGAGCCTGGCCGTGGGGGGCGCCGGCTATGTGGCCATGGGTCTGTTATGCGCTTCGCTTTTGTGGAAGCACTGCTCCCCCGAGGAGAAGTCCTTGCTCAAGGTGATCCTGATGGGCGTCGCGCTGGTCCCTTTGCTGGTCATGTGGGAACGAAACATCTGCCGCCATCTGGACCTGCGCCAGGGAGTGAACCTCTACCATCAATCCTGGTCGCGCGGTTACGAGCGTTCGCTGGCCGGCCGCATCG
>JBDSIO010000098.1:0-10645 GCA_039917895.1 Fibrobacteria bacterium
GAAAGCCTGCTCCCGGTCGCGCATCACAAAGCGCAGCACTCCCCGGATGCTGGCGACCGTGGAGGCGTAATCGAAATCGAAAGGGTGCATGGCTACCCGCAGCACCGGCTCGGACGCCCAAAGTCGCGCCAGTATGGGACAGACCGCCAGGGATCCGTATTTCCGCAGTAAAGTCCGCGTGGCCCAGGTGATGACGGGGCTGTCCAGCCGTGCTCCCAAGCGCAAATCGTAGATACGCCGGTGATCCTCGGTGAAACGGAATCCCATCTCCTTTAGAACCGGTTGCAGGGCGGCGTTGAAAAGCCAGGCAGGCGCGACGAAGCCTTCGGGGTCGGAATCCAGGCAACGCCGGAACGCTTCACGTCCCGCCTCCAGTTTCGCGCGTTGGGAGTCCGCATCGAGTGACATGAACTCGCCCTCCCCCGCCGTCAGGAACTTCCGTTTGAACGCATCGGCGGCGGCGCCGGAAAAAACCGACTTGGTTTCGCGAGCGATACCTTCGAGAGCCGGCCGCTCGTCGGCCGTGGGAAGGGCCTCGAGGTGATGATAGCCGTGCAGGTGCCAATCGACCTGGAACTCCCGATGCCCTCGGCACCATGCGATGAATTCCGGCGAAGCGGCGCTGGGATGGCCGCCGTGGTATTCGGGAACGAGCAGATAGGTGATTTTAGCCACGCCCGTTTCGCGGAAGACGGCTTCGGCCTTGCGCAAGCGTTGGAGATGGAAAGGTGAGGCGTCATGGAGCGAAATCACCAGCTTGCGGACCAGAACGGTCATAAGGCGCGGGCTCCCAGCCGGGCCGTATAACGTGTGATCATGCGTCCGATGGAATCGTCCCAGGTGCCGTATTCGCGGGCCAGGAATAAAGAGCGGGGCATTTCCACGCTCCAGTCGGAGCGCATGGCCCTGGCGACGGTTCGGTGGAACTCCGCTGGATTGCCGGTTTCGAAAATGAAGGGGCTCTTCGCCTGGCGCAACAACTCGGCCGTGCCGCCTTGATCGGGTCCGACCACGATCATGCCGCGCGCCATCGCCTCCAGGACGCCAAGTCCGAAGGTCTCGAAGGGGCCGGGCGCCATCAGGATATGGTGGCTGTCGTAGTTCTCGCGCATGCGCATGGGGTCCTCGATGAAGCCGAGATACCGGTAACGGTCATGCTTGTAGGCAACGAAGCTTTGGGCGCGCTTCCCGCGGCCGATCACGGTCACGGATACGTTGGCCCTTTTCAGCAACCCGGGCAAGACCTCCAGGATCAGGTCGATGCCCTTTTCAGGATCCAGACGGCCGGCATAGAGCAGGCGGATTTCGCGCGCGTTTTTATCCGCCGCTCCGGGGGCGCTCTCATCAACCTGTCCGTTCGCCCAACCGGTGTCCTGGGCCGCTTCCCGCACCCAATCGGCTCCCGCCCCGGTTCCGTCTGCGGCGGGCGGCTGTAGCGAGCTGGCTTCGGTCCGGTGCGGAATATCGGAGAGGAAAAAAGCCGGGACACCGAAGGGGAGATGCGCCAAGGCCCTTACTCCCTTTGCCCGCAGCCGGTCTTCCATGGTCTTGGACGAGACCGCGGTCAGATCGTAGCCGCGTTGCAACCAATAGAAAACCGCGCCCGCGGCGGCGATGAGCGGCCGTTTCAGGCTCTGCATGGAGCCTCGTTGCGCCCAGGGCTGGAAATAGCTGGGAACCGGGTCGCTGTGGTAGAAGGAAACCAGCAGGCCTTTGTACAGTCCCAGCTTGCGGAGGATCAGGCAGAAGATGCCGGTGAGCCAGGGATCTCCGGCCTCGATCACGTCGGGACGCAGGCGGCGGATGAGGGTGAACAACCGGAAGAAGTCGATCAGGAGGCGATAACCGGCGGGATCGCTGGTCAGTGCAGGGCCGAAGCCTTCCACCAGGGTGACGTTCTCGGCCTCCTTGCGCTCTAGGCGGGCCGCACCCGGATAAACGAGCCAATAACCCGCTCCGGGATGCTTCCTGAACCATTCGATTTTGGCCTGGTGATACGTGCGGATGCCGCCGGCTTTGGGCGAAAAGAAGGTGTTGATGTCAAGGAAGATCACCACCTCCTATTTAGCAATATTTTTATGTTTTCATTCTCATGGATCCCGGCAGCGCAATCATCGGGGGAAGAGAGGCCCGATTGGATACGGAACTTCCCGGGCCACGCTGGCATAGACCCCACGGTCGCATGGCGCTCCCCGGCATCGTACGTTTCGTTTTCCTCTACACGTGGGAATTCGCCATCAATCTGCCTGCGATGTATTCGTTACGCGCATGGTACCGTATGGCCAAGTCCAATCCTTCATCGGAACCAATGGTCGCCTGCGTGGGCGAAAACCTGGACGAAGTAAACGGCATCGCCCTCACATCGCGCATCATGCTCCGGGAACTGCGCCAGGCGGGCAAGCGAGTCTACATCTTCGGTACTGCCTTCCACGAGAAGCAGCCGCGCATCGAAGGCCCGGATGGCAGCGTGATCATGGCCCCGGGCCGCTACTCCATGGATCAGGCGGGTTACCCTGCCAGCGAGGTCGCCATGCTGAAGCTGTCCAGCTTCATCGGCTTCCTCCGCGAACATCCCGTCGACATCATCGAGTTCCAGACTCCCGGCCCGGTCTCGGTGCAATGCCTGGTCGTGGCCCGCTTCGCCGGCATCAAGACCGTGAGCCATTACCGCACCGACATCATCACCTACTCCCGGCTGCTGGTGAAGAACCGCCTGGGCGTATGGATCATCAATACCTGGACCACCATGATGACCCGCTGGATGGGCCCCGTGGTCGTGCCCTCGGAAGCCTACCGGACCAAGGTCCGTGGGATGGGCATCCCGGATGGGCGCATCTACAAGCTTCCCCGCGGGGTCGACTTCAAGAATTTCCATCCGGACAAGGCGGCCAATGGGTCTTGGGCCAACGCGGGATTGCCGCGGGACGGCATCAAACTGCTGTATGTGGGACGCGTCTCACGTGAGAAGAACCTCGACGCGCTCGCTGACGTTTTTCCCTCATTGGCCGCGAAGGTGCCGGGCCTGAGCCTGACCATCGTGGGCGCGGGACCTTATCTGGACGGTCTGAAAGCCCGCTTTACGGGACGCAAGGACGTGCATTTTACCGGAGTGATCCATGGCGAGGGGCTCTCCGGCATTTTCGCCTCCGCGGACTTGCTGGTGTTCCCGAGCCTGACTGACACTTTCGGCAACAGCGTGGTCGAGGCGCTGGCCTCCGGAGTTCCCTGCATCACCTCGGATGAAGGCGGACCGCAGGAGATCATCGTGGACGGTGAATCGGGCCTGGTGTTCGCGCACCAGGTGCCGGGCGATCTGGAAGCCAAAATCCTCTCCCTCGCCAGGAACCCCGCCAGGCTGCTGGCCTTTAAATCCAAGGCGCGCGAACGCGCCATGCTCTTCACCTACGACCGCTCCGCCCAGGCCTTCTGGGATTTCTATTCGCGATTCCATCACAACCAACTCTGAACGCAACAAGGGGAAACCATGCTTTTACATGCCGTCTATTTCTGGCTCAAGCCCGGACTCGCCGCTGAGGATTACCGCCGCTTCGAGGAACTCTCCAACGCCATGGCCAAGATACCTGGCGTGGAACACTGCTGGGTGGGCAAGCCCGCCGCCACCGATCGACCAGTTATCGACCGCAGCTATACCTACGCCCTGGTGGTGGCCTTAAAGGACATGGCAGCCCATGACTTCTATCAGACGCATCCACTTCACGACACATTCCGGGAGAAGTGCTCGATGTTGTGGAACAAGGTTGTGATTTATGATTCAATCGACTGAAGATTGAAGAAGGCGTGATTTAGCAGGTCTGGATTCTGGAGTCTGGGGCCGAAGTCCCCGGTCTCCCCGCTCTCCCCTCTCACCGCTCTTCCCTCAACTCAACGCGGAACACGTCGCTAGGAACACCGCCTCGGCCAGCTCCGCGACCGAGCCCAAGGTCTGCACCGTAAGCCCTTCCATGCGGCGGTTCAGGAACCGGTAGGAAGCCACCATCACCGCGAAATACTCCGCGGTCAGAATCGCCGCGGCCTTCCAGGGGAAAAGGCCCATGGAACAGAGCAGGACGCCCGTAAAGACCAGGGCGCGCTTTTGGCGGCGCCTGACGGCCGGATCCTTGGGTCCGTTGGAGCTTTCCAGGCGATGTCGGCTGAAGATGATCCCCAGGGCCTGGGAACTGCGGCCCAGGATGGGCGTCAGCAGCACCGCGAATGGCTGCCATTCGGGACGCATGTTGGCCAGCCCGTTCACCTTGACGAATAAGAGCAAGGCCACGGCCGAGATGCCTCGCCAGTGGTACTCGGACTTGGGGGCGAAACCGGAGCCCGGAAAGGTGCGCCGGCCATCCATCAACTCGGCCACGGCGCGCAGATGGATTCCGCCTGTCATGCCTTCCAGTACCAGGATGGAAGCGATGCAGGCGATATAAATCGGGACCATGGCCTGAAAGGCGAGAAAAGCAAGCACCAGCAAGCTGCCCATGCCCGCCCCCACGAGCGGAAAAAAATGCACGGAACGTTTGAGCGGGATGTGTTTCTTGAACGGGATGGGCAGTACCGTAAGGTAGCCCAATGCGTTGCTCAAACTCATCAGGGGCGGCCGAGAAAATCGAAGTCGACCTGAAGCGAGAAGGGATCGGAACGATCCAGCCTCACCTTCAGCTTGTCGCCCAATTCGAAGCGCTGGCGCGTGCGCTTGCCAACCAGGTGCCCGGTAGTCTCGTCCTTTTCGTAATAGTCGTCCCGCAGGCTGCGCACGGGTATCAACCCTTCGCCATAGGGTTCGGTTATTGACACGAAGATGCCGAAGTTCTCCAGACCGCTCACTTCGCCGATGAAGGTCTCGCCGATATGGCCGCGCAGCACCCAGGCGGTGGCGCATTTCATTCCCTTGCGTTCCGTTTTCATGATGGCGACTTCGCGTTCCGAAATGCGTTCCGCCACGTCCTTGGCTACCGTCTTCATGTGCTTGCCGACGCGCTCGCCGCGCACGTGGGCCTTGATGACGCGGTGGGTCCAGAGATCCGCGTAGCGGCGGATCGGCGATGTGAAGTGGGCGTAGTACAGCCAACCCAGTGCGAAATGCCCGGAAGCCTCGGGGGAATACTGGGCCTTCTTCATGCTTTGCAGGATCTTGCGCTGCACCGCAGCGGGCAATACCCCTCGATCCTGGCTGAGCAGGCGGATGAAGAAATTCTGGATGGCGGGATTCAGGTTGCCGCGGCTCTGGTCCAGGTCCTTGAAGGCCTCGGCCATGCCCTTGTCCTTGGCCACCATGCCCTGCGAGGTCCACAGCTCTGAGACCACGTCCAGATCGGGCTGTTCATGCACGCGGTAGAGCCCCGGCAGCTTGTGCTTGGTGAGGAACTTGGCGGTGGCTTGGTTGGCGAGCAGCATGCACTCTTCGATCCAGGAATGCGAAGCCAGGCGCTTGCCCGGGTAGATGCGCACGGGAATCCCGTTCTCGCATTCGACTTTGGGCTCCGGGAACTGGAAATCGATGAAGCCGTCCTTGCGGCGCTTCGCCAAAAGGACCTGGGTGAACTCGTCGAGTTCCTTCAGGAACGCGTCGCCTTCCTCCTTGGCGGTCTGCGCTTCTTCGTAGGAATAGAAATGCTCGACGCGGATGAAGCTCTCCACGAAGTCGAAGGACTTCAGTTCGCCGTCCGTCTGGATTTCCATCATGCAGCTGAAAGCCAGGCGTTCGCGGCCTTCCAGAAGGCTGCAGAGATCGGAAGAAAGGCGCTGGGGCAGCATGGGCGCGGCAATCCATGGCAGGTACTGGGTGAAAGCGCGTTCCAAGGACTCATTGTCCAGGCCGGAATCTTGGGTGACGTATTCGGCCACGTCGGCGATGTGTACGCCCAACAGCCAGTTGCCGTCCCGCTTGCGTTGCAGGGAGATGGCGTCGTCGTGATCCTTGGCCGTGGAAGGATCGATGGTGATGATGTGGGTGGAACGGAAATCCTTGCGGTCGGGAAAATTCTCGAAGACGGGCTCGGGAAACTCGCCGGCTTCCTGCAACGGGCGCTTGGGATAACCGTACGGCACCGCGAATTCCTTGAAAAAATGCTTGGAAACCTCGCTGAACTGGATGTCCTCTTCCAGAGTGGCGATGATCTTGCCGATTCGTTCGCCGTGCTCGTCGCCGGTAATCCGGGCGCTGACGATGTCGCCGGGCCGCGCGGCGCCCAGGTTGCGCCTGGGGATCAATACCATGTTGTCTTCGTGGGGCCGGCCACGCCCTACCGGGCCCGGAAGCACGAAGTGGAAGCCGCCCTGGCGGATCAGCTTGCCTTTGACCAGGTTTTTGTCGGCGCCGGTGAACTGGTCGCTTCGACCAGCCTGGTCGCTTCCACCAGCCTTCCCTCCCGGGGTAGCGTTCGCATCCCCGCCGTCGATGACCAGGCCTTCGCCTCCGGAGGTACGGTCGTCCCTGCGTCCGCTGCCGCCCCTTTTGCGATCACTGCGATCACCGCGATCACCGCGATCCTCACGATCGCCGCGGCCGGAATATCCTTTGGCTTGGCTCCGCTCATCCCGGCTTCCGGGGCCCTGCTTGTCGCGGAAGCCGCCTTTGGGCCCACGGGGGAGAAACTTGCTGCCTCCCTGCTTGCGGCCATTCCCGCGGGGAGCGCCGGGACGCGAAGCGCCCTCGCGCGAGGTTCCGAATTCGCGGGAGGGACGTCCCTCATCCTTGTCCTTGCGGCCCGCGGAATTCGCCGCGGTCGCGGCCGCAGCCGCTTTACCGGCCGCCGCTCTCGCAACCGCGGCCGCTTTTCGGTCCGCGGGATTGATGCCCAATTCCTTATCGGAATCGAACATGATCGACGCTCCATCATCGAGGGGGATGTCGGATGGTTCCACCGAAGGCCCCGGGGGCCGCTTGGGTTTGCCGTCTGCCTGTTTGCGCTTGCCTTTGACCTTGCGTGCGGCCTGACCTTTCGCATCCTCGGCCACGAATTTGCGGCCCTTCACCCGACGTACCATGCCATCCTCCTCGAGTGTTTTCAGGATGCCCAAGAATTCCCGCGAGCGCTCACGGGGAACGCCCAATTGATCCTCCAAGCCGGGCAGGCTTTGGGGACGCGTGCCCTGCCCTCGCAAGTGCCCGATGATGCTGTCCTTGTCCGGAAGTCCGGAAGCCCCGGATTGCCCTTTGGGGCCGGCGGTCACTTGACTCCGGCCTTACTGCGCTCGTATTTAAGGATCGGGTCGCATTTGCCCGGGAATTTCACCGTAATCTTGTCCGTACACCCGGTGGCGCTCAGAAACTGGCAGGTTTGGCACACGTTGGTGAACCATTCATCCGAGATGCCGAGGGGCGCTTGACTGGTCTTGCCCTTCGCGCCCGTTCCCCCGCCCGCTTCCAACTGGTCCAGTTTGGTGATGATTCCCTTGCACGCTATCACCAATTGGTTTACCTGCGCCTGGGGCAATTGCATGCTGGCCTGTTGCAAATACATCTGCAACGACTGGGCGATAAGGTCCTTTTCGTCTTCCGATAAAACAGCCATTCACGTCCTCGCATGGTCCTTGGCCCGTCCACGCCCCTCTGGGGCCGGCCGGGACGGAAATTCTCCCATTAATTTAAAAAAACGGAAGCCATAGGCGGGAGTGACTGTAGACGGGAGAGGCCGGGGACGGATGGAGACGGGAGCCGCCGACCGGGGGTGCCGACCGAACGGTATCAGGCAGGCTTGGCGGTGAGCGATTCCCGGACCTTGTTGGCCAAGGCGGCCATGTCGAATGGCTTCAGCAGCAGGCTGGCATGGGGCCGCGCGAGCACGGGGCCCATGTCATACTGATGCTGCCGGCCCGTGCAGAACAGGATCCGGAGCCCTGGACGGATGCGCCAGAGCACTTCGGCGGTATCCAGGCCGTTCATCACCGGCATGTCCACGTCCAGGACCACCAGATCGAAGTTCAGGCCGTCCTCCAGCATGCGGATGGCCGAAGCGCCGTCAGCGGCCGTCGCGGCGGTATAGCCCAATTCGCCCATGATGCGACCGGCGGTCCGGCGGATCACTTCGTCGTCGTCCACGTACAGCACTTCGCCCTTTCCGGCGGGCGCTTCCGCGTGCGCGATGGGCTCCGGACCGGTGGATTTCGCCACGGGCTGGAAATAAAGGCGGAAATTGGTGCCGGACTTCTTGTCGCTGTCCACTTCGACGAAGCCTTTGTGCTGCTTCATGATGGAGTCGACGATGGTCAGGCCCAGCCCGGATCCGTTCTCGCGCTTGGTGGTGAAGAAGGGCTCGAAAATCTGATCCAGGTTGTTGAGCGGGATCCCCTCGCCCGTGTCCTTGATGGAAAGCTGGATCAATTCCGCGACCGTGCAGGCGCTATGGCGCTGGCGGAAGCCTTCGTCCACGGGGAAGCGCTTTAGGCTCAAGGTTAGTTGGCCGCCGGATTTCATGGCGTCACGGGCGTTCACGCAAATATTGAGGACCGCTTGTTCCAGTTGGGAACGATCGGCCATAATCCAGGTTTCTTCCTTCGGAACCCGGGCCTGTACCTGGATGCGGCTTTCGAAGGAATGCCCGCACAGGGAGACCAGGCTCTTGACCACCGAATTAAGGTCCATGGGTTCCATGGCGATGTCGGCGCGGCGGGACAGGGCCAGCAGGCGCTTGACCATTGTCGAGGCGCGCGATGCGCAGGCTTCGATGACTTCCAGGTCCTCCAGCAGCTCCTTGGAGCTGGGCTGGCCTTTTTGCAGGCGCTGTTTCATCAGGGAGGACGTGCCGACCATGCCGCCGAGCACATTGTTGAATTCGTGGGCCAGGCCGCCAGCCAAAGTGCCAACGGTCTCCATGCGCTGGGAGTGGAACAACTGATGGTTGAGTTCCACGGTGCGGGTCACGTCGTCGATGCGCAGGGCGACCTCGCCGCGGTTGCGGCTGAACATGGTGAAGAGGTTGGAGCGGTAGTACACTACGCTCCCGTCCTTGCGCTTGTAGGGCTGGGGCTCGAAGTCCATGCCCGTGTCGGCTTCCACCTGGAGCACGTTCTTGAGAGCGTTGGCGATGAAACGGTATTCCGGGACCTTTTCCCAGAACACCCCCCCCAAGGCCTCCTCTTCCGAAAGTCCGAAGAACTCCTGGGCCTTGCCGTTCCAGGTCGTTACCGTGCCCAGTAAATCCATTCCGATGATGGCCGAAGGCATGGATTCGATCAGCGATCCCAATTGGTCCTTCAGGTCGCGGATGTGTTCGGAGAGCTGGGTCTGGTCGAGGAGGGAGCTTGCATACCTGCACATGTTCTGGAACAGATCGCGTTGCTGGCGGGTCCAGCCCTGATCGCTGTTGATGCGCTGCACGCAGAACAGGGATTTGCCGCTCAAGGTGGTTTCGATGGGAAAGGCCATGGCGGCCCGGCAGTCCACGCGGCTGGCCAGGTCGAACTCGTCTTCCATGGCGGCGCGGAACTCCTCTTCCAGGGTGCCGAATTGCGCGTCCGGAACGATGGAAATGGGTTCGGGCCACTCGCAATTGGTGGGGCCGCCGGGATGCTTGACCGCCTTCTGAAGGAACTTGACGAAGGCGGCGGGCGGAGTGGTATCCACGAAATAGGGCAAGGGCAGGCGCGGGATGCCGCGATCGACGGCCTCCTGGGACACGGCCCAAGTGGGCTTGGGACCATCGCCGACCAGGATGTAGGAGACGCGATCGGCCTTGAGCTCGATCAGCAATTCCTCGACGATCACGTCCATCAGGTCATCGTCGTCCAGGCGCATGGTGATCCGCTGGACAAAGTCCATCAGGCGCTTCTGGTTGGAAAAGTAGAGGGAATGCTCGAGATCGGTGATTTCCAACTTGGAAAAGACGTCCATCAGGGTCGACAACTGCTTGCTCAAGCGCAGGTTCTGCGCCTGGAGCTCGCGGCATCGCGACTCGATGTCCTCTTCCAATTGGCTTGCCATAAGTTTTCCCTTGGGTAAAACTTATAAAAGGCGGGGACGGCTCCAAACTCAAAAAGGGCGCCGGGAACGACTCGAGCCTACAAAGGTGATTTGGTAGGCGCGTGTTCTTTATCGAATTAACGCTCCGTTACCTTCCAAAATTCCTAATTTTTGGCTTTAAGCCGGAGGATTCGAGTCACTCGCAATGAAGATTACCCTGCTCACCAATGAGTATCCTCCCTACGTATACGGGGGCGCCGGCGTCCACGTGGAATATCTCTCCAAGGCGCTCGCCGCCTTTCCCGACATCGAGAACCAGGTGGACATCCTGTGCTTCGGCGACCAACGGATCAAGGAGGGCCGTCTAACCGCCCAGGGAGTCAAACCGGATTTCACCCTGCCCGCGCAGAACCCCCGGTTTGCCAAGTTGATGGATACCCTGGCGCGCAACGTCATGATGTCCGGTTCGGCCGCGGCGACGGAAATCGTGCACTGCCATACCTGGTACACCCATTTCGGCGGCTGCATCCTGCAGAAGCTGTTCAACGCGCCCTTGGTGTTGACCACCCATTCCCTGGAGCCCCACCGTCCCTGGAAAGTGGAGCAGCTCGGCGCCGCCTACCACGTATCCACCTGGCTGGAACGCACCGCCTATCAGAACGCCGATGGCGTCGTGGCGGTTTCCGAATCCATGAAACGCGATGTCCACGATCTGTACGGCGTCCCCCATGACCGCATCCG
>JBDSIO010000099.1:0-13653 GCA_039917895.1 Fibrobacteria bacterium
GGCGAACCGGGTTGGCTAAGTCGATGTACAATTTCCTGCCGATTCTGATATTTCTGTCTCATTCTGTCCGTTCCTTCGCCCCATTTCAGGTGAGGTTAAGCGGACAGTTTGACCTGAGCCAAGGGGATCGCCCGCACTTACAGATGTCCAATTCAAAAATTTATCCCACCATGGACGTTCTTCCTTCACCGAAAAGGAGCTCGGAGCTCGGATGTACACGGGTAATTTCCTATCCACATCAACCGAAAAAGCTCCCCCATCAATCCGACGAATAAAGACAATTTTTCCAAAATGATTAAATGGTTTCCCGAATGGATCAAATGTTGCAGGAATTAACATAAGCGGATTGTACAACCCAAGAATCAACAAATTTATACGCAAATGTGCGTATGGCGGCGGAATCATAGTCACCGCATCCTGATTGTGAATAAAACGGTATGAAATTATAGGCGCTATCTTTGTAAAATGGTGGCTGAATACGGAGTCACCAACCAGCGGGCAACCAAAAGTGTAGAGCATAACCTTTGCATGGCCGCTTTTTTTCAGATAAGCGGCTATTAAATTTGCGATGGCGCCGCCGAGCGAATGACCGCACAAAATTATTGGTATTTCTAAATCGCCCTTCGTCGCATCATCTATATATTTTTGGATTGATTTAAAAACGGAGTAAAAACCTGCATGTACGTTTCCAATGCACTCCGAAAAAACCACCCGCTCAGCATTCAAATCAGTCAGGATATCCCGACCTTCTAATGTTCCACGAAATGAGAAAAGGACATAGTCCTTTGTTTTGAAAAAAAAGAACTGGGTATCCGTCTCTGGAACAGGCTGGAATTGAAAAGTCTGCTCAATTTTATCAATTGGCTCTTCGCTATCACAAAGAAATGCGCTATGTACATTGCCAGAACTCGTAAAGGTGAATTCTCGATTTTCATTCGTAATTTTTCGGAATAAGAACTCCTTTACATCCGCATCATCCATATACGAGGCCGATGCAAGGATTGCCAAATTGTAAGCATTGACTTTCGAATATTTTGGATCAAACTTGATGAAGATAAATTGTTCTTTTTTGATTGAAAGGACAATTTTGTTCCGAGTCGCAGAAGTAACAATATACGTCATAACCTTTTAGAACCCCTTCACGTCAACATGCAATTTCAGTATTTGACGAGATTCATCGAGAGAAAATTCAGGCTTGGCCGCTCCATTTTTAACGCTGCAAACCAAACAGTCACCCTCTGAAGTCAATTCACAGCCATACGATATCGAGTCAGGTGAGAAACTCATTCCCTTCTCAGAGTCAGCCTCTTTCCCCACCTTATTCAGAGAAATTTGGTGCATGTTGATACAGCGTCCTTTTAGCCCGAAATAAAGTCGTTGTAACTCCCATTTACATGGCGATGATTTGGCCCAAAACAAAGGGACCTTCATCGTGTCACCACTTTCTTTTAATTGGAACTGCTCATGCTTTTTTGATTTAACCAATTCACCGGAATTTGCGCTATACGACTTGCACAATGAACTCTCTGTAGTTGTCGTGAAATCTGTATTCAACTCCCAGTAAACACTTGAAGGGAAATCCGAGGTGAATAAAAGGTAGCGTTCTGGCATTTTAACAGCTTCACCTCTTGAGGAACACCCAATCAAAATGGCTAATTGAACACCAATAATCGCCAACTTCATGCTGTGATCCCGGTCCATTCTCCAAATGGAATATCTTTGAAAATCGTTTCCATTATTTTCCCATCCAAATCCAACATATTCAAATCGTAGCTCAGATTCGAATCGATTTTTTCGAATTTCAAAGAGAGATTCCCCTCCTTCTCTTCACCCGTTTTGGCTTCAACTTTCGAGATAATGGCTCCATTTTTGGATTTCAATTCGAATGAAATCCCATCCTTTTTCAATTGGTCGGAAGCGGGCAACTCCAGAACGACCTCTTCATTGCCACCAAACCTTTCTTTCACCTTTATCTTTGGACTTTCGACTTCCTTGGAATCCCGGTGCTTGGCCGTGAAATTGTATGGGCAAGATTCGACTTCCTTACCTTCAGTTTTTGACGGTCGACTTAGTTCGACTTCACCTGTGACTTTCCCATCATCATCTATGTAGAAGTCCTTACAAAACGCTTGCTGTTTCTCCCCGTGTGGTGGAATTGACCAGACGGTTACGATCACTCGCTTTACATCCTTCATTGATGCAGGTAGTGCAGCGTCGATAGTGAAATGTACCTTGTCTTCAAAGTGCGCATCCGGTACTAGGAACTTGGGATTGGTCAATCGAACCTTCGTCTCAGCCGGAGGTACTGGTTTCGGCGCATCGGGAACGAGGTCTTCATCCGGCTCCTGGTTGGTGGGAACAGGCTTACTCACCCGACCCATTCCGCCACCGCCAACTTTAGGCTTGGCAAAGATCTCCTTATGGGGAGTAGCTCTCTTCCCAACGGATGAGTTCAATAGTTCGCTACCCGAAAGGGCGAAAGGGTCTTTGTTCAAGGTTCTAACTCCTAATCACGGGACCATCAAAGGTAAAATTCCCCATGGCTTTCGGTATCCCTACAAAATGCGTTCCAACACATCTTTGGACATCTTTGCGCCAATTTCATCATTTACTTAACAGGGAAATCTCCCCGAGAAAGCTTGGACGATAGGTCGAGGTGGGATTGTTCCCCTTACCTTAAAATTGACTGGTGCATACCCACAAGTTCGCCATCCAATAGCCTATTCAAGCCCATGAGGGATTATTCCTGTTTCTGAATCCTTTTCCAAGACTATGCAGGGAACTCAAAATAAGGTTCCACTTGAATTTCGGGGAATGCTCTCATCCCTCACCAGGATCAAATCCTGGCCCAGCCGATATCGTACTCCTCGATCGTTCCGAAGAAAAAAGGTGGCCCCAAGTCGAGAAATGACGAGCAACAGCTTTCCGCATAATCTGACGAACTCTCCCGGATTCCATTCCATGTGCATCCTTCCTACCTGAGCCCCTCCCATCCACCCGCACCAGTTATTTTCGCTAGAACGACAAATTCCGCGTCGTAATCATCATGCCCGGATGGTCTTTCGCGAACCCATCCTCCCCTGTTTGCCACTACTCCTCATTGGAGGGGCTTTTATATGCGGGCAATCCCGGCGCGTCTTTTATCTGCTTGTTTCCTGAATTCCGTCCTGCCCGGCCTGATGGTCGCGTGCCTGCTGGCTGGGGCGCCCCGGTCCGCCTCGGCCCAGACGGGAGGCCCCCTACCCTATGCCCCCATCGCGAATCCCTTGCCGGATACGATGGATCAGCTCTACCGCGATTCCCTCAATCTCAAGTTCTCCAAGATCCGGGTCAACCAGGCGGGATACCGCACCACCGACCGGAAGTTCTTCTATACCGTGGGCGCTACGGGAACGGCGTTCCAGGTCATCAATGAGGGCAAGGCGCAAGTCGCGACGGGCACATTGACCCCCACGGGACAATCGACCTCGGGGCAGCTCTCCATATACGCCGCGCTCAACGCCTTCAAATCCAGGAACAAGCGCTATACCATGCTCGGCCAGGTGTTCGCAGGGGCGGTTTCCGAAGGCGAAATCCCCGCCAGCGTCCCGGCGGGCCGGTACCGCATCGTCGCAGGGGCCGACACCTCCTCGCCCTTCGTAGTGGACGACAAGGTCTACTCCTGGGTCAAGGACGCGCTGCTCAAGTTCTTCGGCGCGAACCGGGACGGCAATGCCGATTCCTGGTTCCATCCCCCATCGCATCTGAAGGACGGGCCGAGCGGCGATGGAACGCTCACCGGTGGCTGGTTCGATTGCGGCGATCATCTCAAGGAATCCATGTCCATGAGCTATGCCACCGCCATGCTGGGCATGCTGGCGGCCGCCTTGCCCGATCGCGACGGCGATCATTACGGTAAGAACCACAGCAACACCTATCTCACCGACGGCGTACCCGACATCCTGTACGAAACCAAGATAGGAACGGATTTCTATCTGAAGTCCTACGATTTGGCGAAGGGTGATCCTTCCAAAATGATTACCTCGATAGGCGCCTTCGGCGGGGATCATGGCTGGTGGGGCCAGCCGCAATTCCAAGATGCCTTGCCGCCCGACCGCGGTGGGCCCGTGCGCGAGTTGCGGTCTGAGGTGGGTTCCAACATCATGGGCCGGCTGGCGGCGGGCTTCGCCTTTTTCTCCAAGCAATACGCCCCCTTCGACAAGCCTTACGCCGACCGCTGCCTGGCGGCCGCCAAGAAGTTCTACGACTTCGGCAAGGCCAATTACAAGTCTTCGGGTTCCAGCGGCGCCTATCCTACGGAAACGTCCATCAACGATGACATGGCGCTCGCGGCGGTGGCTCTGCTCTGGGCCACCCGCGATACGACCTACAAGTTCGATCTGATCGCCAATCCCGCCCTCGGGAAATTCGGGAACCCTTATTTCACGCCGGGATCCTTCCCGGGCGGGTGGATGGTGAATACCAATACCACCCTGCAGAAAGGCGGGAGCAATACGTCTTATGCAAATTTGCATACCCCTGTGTTGTGGGCCTTTTACCGCCTGATCCTGAAGGACCCGGCGACCGCGGCGGCCTGCGGCATCACCGCCGACCAGCGCCTCGGCGTCGTCGAGAACGTGGTCTTCCAGATCATCGACAACCTCGGCTGGCTGAAAGGGGGATCGGCCACCCTCGATTTGCCCGGCGCGAATCCGCAATTATCGGGCGGGCACACCCTGACCTACGATCCCCTGTGGAAAATCAACACCAAGGCCGACGTGATCTGGGTTTGGAACCGGTATATCGCCGGCAACTCGGCCGAGTTCTTCTGTTACTACGACGTGGCCAAGGATCTGCAGGGCATCGCCCTTCCGCATACGCCCGCCAGCGTGGATTGGAAGGCCGATGAGGTACGGCAATTGATCGTCCGCCAGATGGACTACATGCTGGGAGTGAATCCCTGGGACATCAGCATGGTTTACGGAGTGGGATCCAAGAACTTCAACCACCCCCACCATCGCGGCTCCAACCCCGAAGGCACCAACGTCCCCGGCGCGTTTTACAAATACCGTCCCCCCGTGGGCGCCTTGCAAGGCGGTTTTCCCCCGACCGGCGGGAACGGCGGCTCGGCAGGCCTCTACACTGAGGATTGGGAGGACTACACGCATTCGGAATCCTGCCTGGACGGGACGTCCACCCTGTTATTCCCGGTCCTGGGCCTGGCCAATGAAGATACCGTCGATGCCTTGGGGATCCAGGTCCGCATCGAATACGTGGGCACCGATCATGCCATCATCGTCGTGCGCCCAAGCCGCTACGGCACCGCGACCATCCGCTACGGCACTTCAGCCGCCGCGCTAACCTCCGCCAAGGCAGGCGATTCCGCCGCCATCGAACACCGCATCGTGCTCACCGGTCTCACCCCGGGAACGGTCTATTACTTCCAGGCCGAAGCCACGGATCTCAAAGGCCGAACCGGCATCAACGACAACGGCGGAAACAAGTTCATGTTCACGACCCTGGCCCAGCCGCCAGGCGCGGCGCAAATCGCCCAGGTCAAGGTCTGCAATGTCACCGACAAAACGGCGGAGATCCTCTGGTTCACGCCGAATGGGGCCTATGACAGCAAGGTCGTCTACGGCACCGGCAAGCCTCCCACCCAGGTGCATGACGGCGATGTAACGGGGCATCCCGTGAAATTCCACTACGTGATTCTCGACAGCCTGAAGGAAAAAACCCAGTATTGGTTCTATGTCGAGTCCAACGGCGTCCGGGACGACAATCAGGGGCAGTTCTACACCTTCACCACCAAGATCCAGCACGTGGAATTCGACGTGCGCGCCTTGACTTATGATATAGGCGCGAAGAAGTACCTGGGCTTCAACATCGTCAATCAGGACATCAAAAGCTACGACTCCCTGGACGTACGCTTGTATATGCGGGCGACGGACGCGCAAATGGCCGACTTCGGCGTGAGAGCCGATATCGGACAGGCTTACCTGTCCACCGGTTACCTTGATCCCACCAACGCCTTCAAGACCGCGCTGGACATGCTGATCCAAAAGGTGAGGCCGGTGCGGATGGACGAGACGTTCGATGCCGCGAGCAATACCTATTTCTGGTACGTCTCCTTGCCGATGGCCAATGCCAGGATGGCGTCCGGCGCGCGCTTCCGCGTGGACGTGACCTTCGTCAAGCGCAATGAGCACAACGACCTGCTGGACGAGCCCGCCACCTATGTCCCCAGTTCGAAGGATTGGAGCTGGTCGGTCCATTCCCGGGCCCAGGGCGATCCGGTCGATTTCGGCGGAGTGAAGCCCGGCACCAAGGAAGACGTCGACGACAAATACGTCTCAACCGAAGTGGACCCCTATATCACCGTCTATCGCAAAGGCCAATTCGTCTGGGGTTATTCGCCTTCGAGCAAGGAGCAAGCAACCAAGGTGTCGAATTACCGGATGGACGTGCAGATCACCTCGCCACTCAACAATCCGCCGGAGGATTACAAGAAGCTGGATCAGGCCTCATCCACGGCCATCGTGAAGGGCAAGGTCGCCATTTCCGATGCCGGCAAACTCACTGATATCTGGGTCAACGGGGAACGCGTGGCGAACCTCGCCCAGGTCGCCGCCTACGATGCCGCCGCCAACGCTTGGAACCTGAACGTCCCGATCAAACTCAAGGCCGGCCCCAACGAAGTGGACCTCACGCTCTTCGGCGGCGCCGATCCCGATTGCCAAGGCTGCGTGGGCTGCGCCTTCGCCAACCGGCACTTCTATCTGGAGTACACCAAGGCCAACGCCTCTCCGTCCACCCTTACCCTGCTGACCTCCGCAGGCCAACCCGTACCCCCGCTAGCGGTCATCGGGCAGACCGGATTCATCGTGGAAGTGCAGGACAAGAACGGCGACCTCACGGCCAATGCCGATCAATTGCAAGTGAAGGTATCCAACCCCAACCAGGGAGATATCCTGCAACTTACCCTGGCGGAAACGGGGCCGCGCACCGGGGTCTTCCGCTCCGCCGTTCCCGTGCTGGTGCTCGACCTTCCCCCGGCGTCCACCGGCGCCGGCCAGATCGCCATGTCCGAAGGCGATAGCGTATGGGTCACCTATGTCGATCCCACCGATGCGGACGATTCATCCCGCGCCTTCCTGTACACGCCCGCGACCTTCCCCCAAGCGGTTTCGGGTTGGCTCCTGGATTCCGACGGCGACGGCGCGGCGGACAAGGCCGTCGTCAACTATTCCATGGCGCTCAAGACGGTCCCCGATTCCCTGCAGCTCTGGTTTCCCGATGCCTCGGCCCAAAAGACCTTCGCCTCCGCGGCCGGCGGATTCACCTTGCAAGAAACACGCGTGGAGGTGGTGCTGGCGCCGCCTTTCGCCACCGGCGTTACCGCCTTCACGGGAGACAACCGCAATTCGGGCCGTTCATTTCTCACCCACGAAGGCAAACCCCGTGTCTCGGCCTTCACCCTGGCCGATAGCATCGGGCCCGTCCTGATGCGGGCGGTATTGGCCCCCGCCTCGGTCGCCGGCGCGCCGGATACCCTCACGGCGACCTTCAGCGAACCCATCGCTTATGCCCGCGCCGAAATCCATCCCTTCCAAGGCAAGCAGGGAGGCATCCTCCATCCGGCTTCCGAGATCAACGTCGCCGGGACGGTGGACCTCCAATCCGCGCGCCTTATTTTGCTCCTGAATCCGGAATCGAAGCTTTTGCTGGCCCCGGGCGATAGCCTGCGCATCGCCGCCGGCATCGCCGACCTGCCGGGTAATCGCCCCGCGGCGAACAATCGTTTTGTCCTGGTGGAAGGCGAAAAGCGGCTGCCCCCGGCCGTGCTCGACATGCGATGGGACACGCGCATTTACGACTCGCGCTGGAGCGGGCCCGAGGGCAAGCCATTCGTGCTTTCCGCCCAGGACGCCGCGGGTAATTGGGTGCCTGTACAAGGCGCGGTGGGCAGCATCGCGCACAATTGCACCGGCTCGGATTGCGGCCAGCCTTTATCCCCTGCCGCCGACGGCAGCGTTTCCCTTCCTTCCATTTTGATTGCTTCGGATCGGCCCTTCCGATACGAAAGCGTCGTTTTCAACAATTTCGGTGTCTTCGTGGCGGGCATATCCGGCGAAGTCGGGGCAACACTCCTCGATGGAACGGGCGGATCCTCGGCTCCGGTGCATGCCGATCCGAAAACCGGCCACTACCGGTTGCGGCTGATTTGGAACGGGAAAGCGGTCAACGGCACGCGGGCGGGGACGGGGGCTTATGTGTGGAAGGCCACCCTTCTGTCCACGGGCGGGGGAAAACCCACCGTGATCTCTTCCACGAAGACCATCGGACTTTTACGACGGGATTAAGGGCGCGATAAACGTGGCGATAAACGTGGCGACAAAACGGGCGACAAAAGACACACTAAAAGGCGAAATGAAGCTTTCCCGCGCATTGCGGCGGCCTTTTTGCCCCCAGACCCGGAACTAGCGCTTCCAAATTTGGCTCCAATTTCGTGAACGAGCATTTTTAGGCTTACTAGATTGTCACCGTGCTCAAAAACGGAAACCCGACGTGCGGGATTTGCATCTTATTGCTGTTTCTGATCCAACCGCTGCGGGCGGATTCCACGGATTTCGCCTTCTATTATGGAGTTAACCCCCCACTGGAAGAGCTTAGCGCCTTCGACCGGGTTATCGTCGATCCCGACTATGTGAAAACCCCGCCCACACCCAGACAGGACTCCACGGGCCCGACCTGGCTGGCTTACGTGGCCCTGGGCGAAGCGAACCAGAGTCGCGATTATTACCGGAAAATCCCACCGGCATGGTTCCTAGGCAAAAATCAGATTTGGGGTTCCGGTGTCTTGGACCAGACCCCCCCTTCCTGGCCCGATTTTTACCTGGCCCATGTCATCGCCCCCCTCTGGAAAAAGGGTTATCGGGGCTTCTTTTTCGACGCTCTGGATTCCTACCAACTCTTCGTATCGGATGAGGAAGGGCGGGCGCGCCAGGCGGCGGGGCAAGCCACGGTGCTGCGGCGGATCAAGAAGGCCTATCCCGGAGCCTACCTGATGCTGAATCGCGGCTTCGAAGTGCTTCCGAAAATCCACGATGCCGTTTCGGCCGTGGCCTTCGAATCCCTTTTCCAAGGCTGGAACGAGGGTGAAAAGAAGTTCTTCGAGGTTCCGGAACAAGATCGCTTCTTTCTATTGGAAAAAGCGCAGGAAATCGTCAAGCAATACCATCTTCCCGTCGTGGCCATCGATTATGTGGCTGCCGGGGATCGGAGCCAGGCGCGCGCCACCGCCGAGCGCATCAAGTCGGTAGGCCTCATTCCTTGGGTGACCACGCCCGCCGTGGATCAGGTCGGGATCGGGAGCAAGGAAGTCCAGCCCCGCAAGGTGCTCATGCTATACGATGGCAAGGAACAGAGGAACTTGGACGAGCTCCCCATTCACCGCAACCTGTCTCCTATGCTCACCTACCTCGGCTACGTGCCCGAGTACCGGGATATCCGCGAACCCCCTCCCGCCTATCCCCTGCAAGGGAGGTATGCCGGGATCGTCTCCTGGTTGCAGCCCGGAAGTTCCATCCCCAAGAACGATTTGGCGCTTTGGCTGGTGGCCCAGGCTTCCCAAGGGATGAAGATGGCTTTCCTCGGTCAGTTGCCGTTCGCGACGGTCGGGCCGGTGGCCGATGCCTTCGGACTGAAGGCATCCGTTCTTTCCAAAGTCGATACCATGGCCCGAATCCTCGTGGCGGACCCCATCATGCATTTCGAGATGGAGCCCATCCCGGACGCCCGCATGGTGCACCCATTGAAGGCCGGCGCAGGAAAGACGCTGCTGAGGGTGGTGGGTAACAGCAAGGATACCATGGACGCGGCCGCCTTCGCGCCCTGGGGAGGCTACGCCCTGGCCCCCTTCGTGATCCGCGACCTGCCGGTTCGCAAGGCCCTGCGCTGGGTGCTCCAGCCCATGGATTTCCTGGCGCGCGCCCTCGCCCTTCCCGTGCTGCCCGCTCCGGATTTCACCACCGAGAACGGGACCCGCCTGCTGATGGTCCACGTGGATGGGGACGGCTTCGCCAACCTGGCTGAATGGGTTCCCAACCCCTTCGCGGGCGAGGTGATCAAAAAGGAGATCCTGGACCGCTACCCCTTCGCCACCACCTTCTCCATAATCGAAGGCGAAGTCTCGGACGAGGGAATGTATCCCGACGTGGCGGATAAGCTGCAGCCCATCGCCAAGCGCATCCTGGCCCTGCCGCATGTGGAAATCGCCAGCCACACCTATTCGCATCCCTTCGATTGGCCCTCATTCAAAGGCGGCGGCAAACAGGGTCGGGAGAACCACCTCGACATCAAAGGCTTCCGCTTCGGTCCGCTCATGATGCAGCGCGAGATCTTCGGATCCATCCGTTATATCAATGAGACGCTCGCCCCTAAGGGCAAGGTCTGCAAAGTCTTGCTCTGGTCCGGCAACTGCAATCCGGATGAGACAGCCGTGGGCCTTACCTATGCCGCCGGGGTGGCCAACATTAACGGCGGCGAAACCCTGATTACAAGTTCCAGCGACAGTTGGACCGGCATCGCGCCCATCGGCATCGACCGGGGCGGACATTACCAGATCTTCGCGCCCAATCAGAACGAGAACCTGTACACCAACGAATGGAAGGGCCCGTTCTACGGCTACGAGAACGTGATTGAGACCTTCGAGCGCACCGACCGGCCCCTGCGCTTCAAGCCGGTGGACATCTACTACCACACCTATTCGGGGTCCAAGCAGGCCTCCCTGGCGGCTTTGAAGAAGGTCTATGATTGGGCCCTGGGGCAGAATCTCTTCAACCTCTACGTATCCGAGTACGTGCCGAAAATCCTGGACTTCAATGGCTTCAGCCTGGCCAAATCGGGATCCGCTTGGGCCTTCCGGGGCCGCGGCGATCTCCGCGAGCTGCGGATCCCGGCGTCCATGGGTTTCCCCGATCTGGCGAAAAGCCGGGGCATCGCCGGATACGCGGATGTAGGCGGCAACCGTTACATCCACGCTACCGGGTCCGAGGGGCTTCTGGTCCTGGGCCCGCGGCCTCCCACGCAGCCCTTTCTGTGGAGCGCCAACGGGGCCCTGGCGGGATGGGAAGCCCGCGGCCGCGGGTTCCTCATGACCTTACGTGGACATCTCGATCTCGCATTCGTACTGGCGGGAGCGGGATCGTGCCGGGTCACGGCGGACGGGAAGCCTCTGGAGGGCAATGCCGTCCAGGGTGGAAACCGCGCTTTCAAGCTGGCGGCCAGGGGCGCCGCCATCGAGGTGGCCTGCCCATGAACGCCTCCGCCTCTCTTGACCGCAAACGTCTGTTCCCTCCCTGGGTGATCGCCTCGGTAGGGCTCGGCATGGTCGTCATGCTATTCTTCCTCTTCCCTCGATCCTCGCTTTTCGGCCAACTGGGGCACGGTTCAGGGGAAACGCAGGCCGATAGCCTGCGCGTTCTCCTCCTGCGAAACCTCATGCTCAAGGGCAAGGCCGGACCGGAGCTGCGGAAGGATTATATCCGGCAACTCGGGCTTACGGGCGATTATACCGGGGCGTTCCAGGAATTGGATCGGCTTGTCCCCGCCTCGGCCGGCCGCGCTCTCGACAGCTTGCACGTGCTCGAAATCGAGATCGCTTCGTACGCCGTGGCGGCGGACTCGACCAATGTCCGGGCCCGTTCGCGGCTTACGGCCGCCTTGCGGGTCATGATCGCCCCGGGAACGGAACCGCGTACGCTGGCATGGGCGGCAGGCAAGTCCGAAGCGGCGGGCGAATACGCCACCGCGCAGGCACTATATGCCGAACTCGGGAGCCGCAAAGATGGCCGCGCAGCGCATTGGTACCGTGAAGCCGCCCGTCTCGCCACCTCCCGCGGGAAATGCCTGGAGGCCGCCGGATTCCACTTCCGTTCCCAGGACGAGGCCTCCGGAGAATCTGAGCGCAAGAGCTCCTATATGGACGGATTGCGCGCCTTGCAGGCTTGCGATCAGATGGACCTGGCGGTTAAGGAAGCGGAGGCGCGCCTGGGCGGCTTGCGTTCCGATCCCCAGGTCCTGCTCTTTCTAGTGAACCTGGCACGCGCCTCCAACCGCCCGCGGGAAGCGGAAAAGTACGCCTTGATGTTGATACGTCCCGGGTCCCGGAAAGCCGTTCCCCGTAGCTCCGGGCAGCCATGAGGCGGTTCCCGGCTTCACCGTTAGCGAGGCTCCTCTTGGCCTTCGCGTGGGCCGCGGCCGCCGTTCGGGGCCAGACCGTTGCCAACCCGGGGGCCAAGGTGGCCGCGCCTCCCCAAGATCGCGGAGCCTTGTCCCAGAACTTCCGGGCTTTTGACGACAGCATGTTTACTTTGGCCTACGATGTCTTCCTGGCGGCCGGGAACCTCAAGCAAGCCTATTCACTGGCCTCGGAAGCGGTGCGCCAGGCTCCCGGGAACGAAGGCTGGCGCGAGCGTCTGGCCAAGACCGCCGAATGGTCGGGCAATCCCAAACGCGCCTTCGAGCAGTGGGAATATTTGTGCGGAAAACGGCGGGACAACGCCCCTTACCGGGAAGCCCTCCGTCTCGCCGGGACCTTGCGGGATCATGAGGCTTCCGTCCGTATCTGGGAAAGCTTGTCCAGGATCCGGGCACTGGAAGTTTCCGAATGGATCTCCGTCTTGAACGAGTACGAGGAAAGCGGGGAACCGCGCCGGGGCATCGAAAGGCTGCGCGCCCGGATCCGGGCGCGGCCGGACAGCCTTCTGATGGATAAGCTGGCGGGCGCGCTTATCCGCACCGGCAGCGATTTGGAGGCCCTGGAGACCTTACAGCAGTTGGCCGATCGCTTCGGGAACTCCCCCAGCTCCGCTTTGCAGCGCGCCAAGATCCTCTGCCGTCGCGGAAACCTCCGCGAAGCCCAGGCTATTTTGGAGAGGAGCGGCAAGCCGGATTCCGGAACGGTCCAAGGCCTCGAATTCCGGCGCCTGCAAGCCTCAATCCTACTTCTCCGCCAGGAGTATGGAGCGGCGCTTACCGCCTACGGCCAAATCTTCGCAACCGGGATTTTTGAACTCGAAGACATCCGGGAGCTACTGGATCTGGCCAAGAGCCGGGATTCGAGTTTGGCCCTGCGGGCCTCCGTGGAAGGCTGGAAGCGGTATGCCTACCCCGACTTCTTCATTTATTACCTGGAGCGATGCGTCCATGTCAACCGCTGGGACCTGGCTTCGCATGCCCTCGCAAACCTCACCCCGAAGGGATGGTCCTTGTTCGTCGACGTGCCCTATTTCCTGAGCCTTTCTTCGCGTGTGCATCAGCATGAAGGCAAGGATGACCTGGCCAGGAGCGAACTGTTGGAGGCCGTGCGGCTCGATTGGGATTCCGACGATTTGCGGGCGGGATTGCTCTGGCTCTTGATAGAGCAAGGAAGAATCAACGATCTGGAAACCTACATGGCGCTCTGGGAAAAAACCGGGGTATCGGAGGACATGATCGAACCACTGGCCATGGCCCATAAGCTTCTCTACCATAATCGCCAGGCCCTGGAATATTTCCGCCGTCTCGACAGCCAGGGCGGCAAGGGACCCCGCAAGGATCTCCTGTTCCTCTTCAGCTATGTCGACCTTCTCGAGCAGGCCGGGGACGGCGAGGGGACGAAGGCCATCTATG
>JBDSIO010000100.1:0-9206 GCA_039917895.1 Fibrobacteria bacterium
AATTCCAGGAACACCTCGGTGGCCTGGTTCGAAGCCAAGGCGAAGTTGACGCCTCGCGCGGTGAGGGTGGCGCCCAACACCGCGGGCGAACCCGCGAACACGGGTCTTTGGGAAAGGGAAAGCGGGGTTTTCCACGGCCGCACGGCTTCGGACGGTTGCGCGGCTTCCGGTTTGCCGGCCAGGGACTTGATGCCCACCAGGGAAACGGACTTCAAGGCCGATTTGGTTTCATTTCTTGATTGCGGAATTTTCGGCATGCAAGGCATCCTCAGGCTGGGTGGAAGAATCCCCTTTCCCGGTTGGCAACCGGCCTCGGGTCAAAGAAAAACAACGTTCCGGCCAAGACGGCTCCAAAAGAAATCCGACCTCTGGGCCAAAATTGGAAAATCCCTATCACCAGTTCCGGGTCAGGGACGGATCCGGGAATTCACGATCGAAGGCTTCCCATTTCCTCTGGATCGACTTCGCCAATCCCGGCTCTTCCATGGCCCTGCCGATCGCGAGCCTGTAACGATGATCCGACCGGAACGCGTCGGAGCGCCATACATGGCGGAAGAATCCCAAGCCCACCAGCGCATACAAGGTGCGCGAACGGCTGGTTTTCTGGATAAAGGTATCCAGATCGCGCGTGTTGGCCAGCTCGGACTTCAGCCGACGGCGCTGCACGTCGAACAGCACACGCCTGGCCGCGGCGCCGCTGGCTTGAAGCCGGCGGGTATTCTTCGCATGGTCCTCCAGATCAAGAAAGATTTCCGGATCGCGCAGGCCGTCGTGCAGACGTTCCCGGATGCGGGTTCGTTCGACCTGATGGAGATGGCGCTTTTCCTTGCGCCGTGCTTTGCGGAATTCCCGTGAGGGTACGTAGAGAGGCGGCGGCGATGAGGCGTGCGGGGAGAGGCTATCGGAGGAGAAGGAGGAGAAGGAGGGGAAGGATTCGATCGAGGGGAAGGGGGTTCCGGTCGGGAGGTGGTTGTGCTCCAGGTATTCCTGGTGTTCCTCGTGTTCCTCATTTTCCATAAGGGACCCCTCCGAGCGTAAAGGTGGAAACCAAAAAGGCACTGTGGCCGGATCCGAATTCCTGTCCTAAAACTAATGTCCTCTTTTTATTCCTGGCAACCCATATAGACAAACGAAACCAGCGACCCTTCAAATTCTGGAAAAGTCCCCACACGCCGCCTACGCGGTAATCAACCCTTCCGACCGCAGGAACCTATATTCCAACTACACGTTTCCAACTATACGACCCTCAGGAGCTTCCTACATGAAACAGAAAAACGGTAACAAATCAACCCAACAATTCGCCAGGCTGTCGCCCAACAAGCGCGTCTCCGTGGAAAAAGACAGGCCTCCCATCAAGCCTCTGCGCCATGCCAAGGACAAACAGGACGATCTGTTGCCTTCACCTCTGACCCGGTCCGGCAAGTCCGGGTCCGGCAAGACCGGGTCCGGCAAGACCGGAAATGTCAAAGGCGGGGCGGCCATAGCCATGACCGGCATTCCGGAGGGAGCCGTTCATGCGGAACACGTGATGGTTTCCAAGAAGGTGATCGAGGATATCCATGCCGGGATAGCGAATCTTGAAGCGGCGTTCGGGGCATTGGCGAATGCCTTGCGAGTTTTGGAGTAGGTTCCGAACAATCCACGGTTGCACCCACTCTATCGGATCGCCACTTTTTTGTTGACTCGGGCGCCTGGGAACATATTTTCCATCGTGCCTTCTGTTTGGAGTCATCGGGGAAAACACCGAAAACGGGGTGGCTGAAATGGAAATAGCAGTCTACAGCGACAATAAAATCGAGGACCGCGACGCGCTCTCCGATTACTTCCGGGCTGCGGTGGAAAGGGAATTACGCCCCGTCGGCGGCGACATCACCGGGGTGGAAGTCCATTTGGGCGATGAAAACGGCAGTCAGTGGATCGGCGACGATAAGCGTTGCGTGATGGTCGTGCAACTGGATGGGCATCAACCGATGTCGGTGACCCACCATGGCACTACCTTTGGGGCTGCCATGGAAGGGGCCTGCGACCGGTTGAACCGGATGATTGGAAAAGCGTTGGGATGCCTTCGCGAGCCGCATCACAGATCCAATCCGTTCGTTTCGGAACCTGCCTGATAAGACCGTCTGAGGAGACTTTCTTCCGCGCGGACTTTTTTCACACCCGGCGGAACTTTTCGACACCCGGTCGAGACCCGGTTAATGGAGTTCGGAGAGTGAATGGAGCAGGGAGGATTTCCGGAAGTAATAGAAGCCCGACGCCAACCCCCTGCCAGCGAATTCTACGGTGTGGGGACCTTCTCCTAAATAACCCTGGACCGGCGTTTCCACCAATGCGCCGCCTATATCATGGACTTGGATTTCCACCCAGCCCGGACGGGCCAAGGTGAAATCGATACTGGAACCGGGAAAGGCCCGCCCTATGGTTCCCATGGGATGGATGTTCTCCCTCGCCGCGCGCAATGACCTGGAACCCGGCCCACGCTTGATTCCGACGGCGATTTCACTCAGCGATCGTTTCCACACTCCGGAACCCCAGACACCGACGAATAAGGCGCCATCGCCGATTGCCAAGGGCGGCAAACTATTATCGGGCAATCCCGTGTTGAGCGCTACCCACGAAGCGCCATCGTCCCGCGAGGCGTATACGCCCTTTTCAGTGGCAGCGAATACGGTGGCAGCGCCTACCGCCAGGGAACCGATACGGCCTATGGGCATGCCCACGCATGGCTCCCAAATCTTCCCTTGATCGGGAGAACGGAACATGCCGCTTTCGGTGGCGGCGAACAGATATTTGCCATTCACGGCCAGGGAAGCGATCCCGTTCCAATCGCTGGTGTCCCGGTTGCGGCGCTGCCAGGTGCGACCGGAATCGGCGGAGCGGAAGCAACCGGTCGCCGTCGCCGCGAATACGACCGATCGGCAAGCGACCAAGCTACCCACTGCCGCCGGCGAGGGAGCATCCAACCGCGGCATCCAGTCCGTGACCTTGGTCCAGTGCTGGCCTTGATCGAGGGAACGGTACACGCCGTTCCGATCGGTTCCGGCATAGAGCACTCCATTAGCATGGAGGATCTTGGTGACATCCGTCGACACGGTGGAATCGGTAGGGTGCCAGGAGACGCCATTGTCCATGGAAGTGAGCACTCCCTGTCCGCTCATGCCCAGGAACAGCGCATCATCCATCCGGGCCAAGGATAGCAGCGCCGAACCCGAAACCAGGCCTGCACTCCGTTTCCATAGCGCACCGGCGTCAGCCGAATGATGGATGCCGCCCAGGTAAATGGACGCCATCACCACATCGCCCTCTGCGGCCAATGCGAACGGTTCGCTGATGGCCAGACCCCGATTGGACTGCAGCATGTTTTTGCCCGCGTCCGGGGATCGATACACGCCTCCGCCCCAAGTGCCCGCAATCACCTGGCCGCCTACCAGCGCGAACGCGGTTATGTCCTCAAGAGCCGAACCCCGATCCGAAGGCTTCCAGGTCAGCCCCTGATCCACGCTCTCGTACACGCCGCCATAATCCGTACCTGCCAGCCAGGTTTTCTCGCTCTTGGCGAACGCGCGGATCGGATGCGCCGGCAACTCCGCGCCCGCCTCCGACCATTCGGCGCCGCCGTCGATGGAACGGAAAGCTTTGCCCGTTTCCAATCCCGCGAACACCGTATCCCCATCCGCGAACAGGGACGTCACCGGCAATGAAGCGATACCGTGATCGGCCTCCGTCCAGGTTTCACCGGAGTCGAGGGAACGGAACACGCTTGCCTCCGCCCCGGCGAAAAACACCCGTCCCGCGCCCACGGCCAATGCGCATATGCCATTGCCCGAATAGGTCTGCGACCAGGATGCGCCATCGTCCCCGGAACGATAGATGCCGTCGGAGCGGACCGCGATCAGATACGATCCGACCTCGGCCAGTTTCTGCACGTTGGATACCGGGGTTTCCGAATCGGCTTGGGACCAATGGCTTCCCTGATCGAAGGAATGATAGATGTTGTTACCATCCTCGACAGCGGCGAAAAGGATTCCGCTCTTAACCGCCAAGGCATTGATCTGCCCGTCCGGGCTCTCGGGAAAGCGCATCCAAGTGGACCCGGTATCGTTGGATTGGAACAGACCGAAGGAAGTGCCCGCGAACAACTTACCGGAATGAACCATCAGGCAATGGATCCTGCCACCGTCCGGACCGGCGGTGCGCGTCCACTGTGCGCAAGCATGCGAAGGGAGGAGAATCGTCAGCGCCAGCAGCGGGAGAACCGGAAGCGGGAGAGCCGGAAGCAAGAGGCTGACCCACGGACGGGTTGCTGGCATGTCGGACTCCGATTGAGGGTACCGGAAAGCTCCCCTCAAAGCGCTTTCCATAAGGGAATAAAAGCGTAAGGCGCCCCCCTTGCAAGGATCAAGTGTCCCGGGGAAGCAAGGAGCGGGACCTTAGGCGTTTCTGAGAGGCGTTGGTTGCGTAGACCCATGCCCGTTTCCGGGTTTTTCCTATCTTTTGGGGATATAACCCCGAGATAAATCATGGATAGCCGATATTCCCCGAAGGACATTGAAGAAAAATGGTACAAGACCTGGCAGGATGCGGGCGCGTTCAAACCCCAGGGCCACGGTCCCAATAAAGACAAGCCGTTCACCATCGTCATCCCCCCGCCCAACGTCACGGGCGCGCTGCATATGGGGCATGCCCTCAACAATACCCTGCAGGACGTGCTGACGCGGTTCAAGCGCTTGCAGGGGTATCGCACCCTGTGGCAGCCGGGTACCGACCATGCCGGCATCGCAACGCAGTCGGTGGTCGAAAAGCAGTTGGCCAAAGACGGAGTGAAGCGCCAGGACCTGGGGCGCGAGGCGTTCGTGGCCAAGGTGTGGGAATGGAAGAACGAGTACGGCGATCGGATCGTGAACCAGCTGATGCGCCTCGGCAGTTCCTGCGATTGGTCGCGTCTGCGCTTCACCATGGACGAAGGGCTTTCGAAAGCCGTGCGCGAAGTGTTCGTGCGCTTGTACGAGGATGGGCTGATCTACCGCGGCACGCGCTTGATCAACTGGTGTCCGAAACTGCAGACGGCTTTGGCCGACGAGGAAGTCGAGAACAAGGAAACCAAGGGTCATTTCTGGTCGATCAGGTATCCGCTGGCGGGCGACCCGACCCAATTCATTACGGTGTCGACGACGCGCCCCGAGACCATGTTCGGCGACGTGGCCGTGGCCGTGAACGCGGAGGATGAGCGCTATAAGCATCTGATCGGCACCGAGGTGCGCATCCCCGGAACCACGCGGACCATCCCCATCATCGCGGATGAGCATGCGGACCCGGCCAAGGGCACGGGCGCGGTGAAAATCACGCCTGCGCATGATTTCAACGATTACGAGGTGGGCAAGCGCCACAATCTCACACCCATCATCGCCATGAACCTGGACGCGACCTTGAACCATCAGGCCGGCAAGTATGCGGGCATGAACCGCTTTGACGCGCGCAAGGCCGTGGTGGCCGACCTGGAAGAGGCGGGGCTGCTCGCTTCGGTTGAGGATCGGGTGATTCCCATCCCCACCTGCTATCGCTCTGGCGACGTGGTGGAGCCCTATCTGCTGGACCAGTGGTTCGTGAACATGAAACCGTTGGCCGTGCCGGCGTTGGAAGCCGTGGAGGCCGGTCGCACGCGCTTCGTGCCCGCGCGCTATGCCAAGACCTATCGCGATTGGCTGGAGCCGTTCAAGGACTGGTGCATTTCGCGGCAGCTGTGGTGGGGGCATCAGATTCCCGCCTGGTACGTGATCAGCGAGACCGACGGCAAGCGCCGCCAGGATACGCCCTTTGTGGTGGCGCGCACGGCGGAAGCAGCTAGGGCGCAAGCCAAAGCCAAGTACGGCGCGAATTCGGCCCTGATTCAGGAAGAGGACGTGTTGGACACGTGGTTCTCCAGCGCCCTGTGGCCGTTCAGCACCATGGGCTGGCCGGACAAGACCCCGGAGCTGGCGACGCATTATCCCACCGACGTCCTGGTGACCGATCGCGGCATCATCTATTTCTGGGTGGCGCGCATGGTGTTCTCGGGACTGAAATTCCTGGGCAAGGAGCCGTTCCATACCGTGTACATAACGGCAACCATCCTGGACGAAAAGGGACAGCGCATGTCCAAGTCCAAGGGCAACGGCATCGACCCCATCGATATGATTGAGAAGTACGGCGCGGACGCGATGCGTTTCGCGCTGATGATCATGACGACCGAAGGCCAGGACGTGAAACTCTCGCCCGTGAAGCTGGAGTCGGGCCGGAATTTCGCCAACAAGCTGTGGAACGCCGTGCGCTTCGTGCTGCCGCACCTGGAAGCGGCCTTCGGCACCGCCGGCATCCGCGATGACCTGCGCTACGACGATCTGCATCTGGCCGACCGCTGGATATTATCGCGTCTGGACGAGACCATCAGAACGGTTACGGAAAACCTGGAGCCGCCCACCCTGCGCTTCTCCGACGCCGCGCAGGCCCTGTACCGCTTCACCTGGGACGATTTCTGTTCCAGCTATCTGGAAATCCGCAAGAAGGCGATCACGGCCGACGCGGCGACCCTGTCACCCGAAGGCCTCGCTGCCAAGAAGCAGGCCGTATCCGTGTTCGCCACCGTGGTGGAAAAGCTCATCACCATCCTGCATCCCTTTATGCCTTTCATCACCGAGGAAATCCGCCAGGCTTTGGGGCGGGAGGAATTGCTGATCACGTCGCAGTGGCCGTCCGCCGATACCTGCAAACAACTGGGCATCGAGGCTTCCTCGGCGCATGATCTGGAGGTGATGACCAAGCTGCTCAGGATCGTGGACGCCATCCGGTCCATCCGCGGCGACTATGCCCTGCCTCCGGCCCACGCGCTCGAAGTCCGCATCAGTTGCGATGACGAACCCTGGCGTAAAATCGTGGAGGGCCACAAGGACATCATCGCGAGCCTGGAAAAAGTGGGCAAGATAAGCGTGGAGGTGAATTCGGCGAAGCCGGCGTTCTCGGCCGCCGGGCTCATCCCCGAAGGCCGCCTGTTTATTCCGCTGGAAGGCATCCTCGATCCCGCCCAGGAAAAGGTTCGCCTGACCAAGGAGCTGGACAAGGCCGAAGGCTACGTGGCCGCGCAGGAAAAGAAGCTGTCGAACGAGAGCTTCGTGAAGAGCGCGCCGGCGGAAGTGGTCGAGGGAGAGCGCTCCAAGCTGCAAAGCCAGAAGGACAAGGTCGAGAAGCTGAAAGCCGCGCTCGCCGATTTAAGCTAGGGCGCTCGCCCGAATTCCACACTACTTTGAAAGCCAGCGGGACCTGGGTCTGCCGGAGTTCTTTACACTAGATTTGTCCGCCCTTGAAAAACCTTACAGTTTGCACGCTTACTTCCATATCAGGGTTAGGCGTTTTTACAGATACATTTGAAATCGGAGATAATACCGGTTTATTAGTGAAGAAAAGTCTACCCTTATTGGGGTAATCGGAGTAGTTTGGGTCAAAATCTTCGGGAAAAGGCCAGGCGAAATGGCAGCAAATACAAAGCCAGTAATTCTCGTTGTGGATGATGAACCTTCGGTTCGGGATATCGCCCGACGTACTCTCGAAAAAGAAGGCTATACGGTCTACACCGCCGATGGTGGAAAGGCCGCGCTGTTGGTGGTGACGGAGCCTGACATGCAAATCGATATCCTGATCACGGATATTCTGATGCCTTTCATGAACGGCCGGGATCTCGCCAACCGGATAAGCGGCATCAAACCCGGCATCAAGGTGTTGTTCATTTCCGCCTATACGGCCGAAATCCTCACGCAAAACCACATGTGTCCGGAAGGTTCCGAATTGATCAAAAAGCCCTTTACCAAGGCCAGTCTGTTGGAACGGATCGATCGGGTATGGGCCGGTGGCATCACTTGGAAAGAGCTGGTATCCCGGCAGGTTTAACCGCCGGCTTTTTACCCTTTCTGCCAGGTGTGATTTCTAGGGCGGTTTTTTCGGGTAAGGTTACTTGCGGACTGTGAGGGTAGCGAGGGTCCAGCCGGTGCGATTGGTGCGGATCCAAATGCGTTGGGTGGAACTCATTGCAACTCCGTGTTGAAGAGGGCGTGAAGAGGACCAGATTCCGGCCTTGCGGCCGTGCAGCTGAATCGGCATGATTCCATTGTCGCATAATACCAAAGCAAATTCTTCCGGGCCAATGCGCAACGGAAAAAATTCCTTTATGCTTCCTTTATGCTTTCCTTTATCCTTATAAGGCTTAGTGTCAGTTAGCGGACACGTGCGATGTAAATGCCCGTTCGCAGGGCGCGGTCCGGTTGCACATAGAGCTGCGAGCCGACTGCCGTCACCGCGATGGGGATGCGCCTGCCGGAGAGATCCGACAGTTGCAGCGAAGGTTTTGCGGCGCCTGGCTCCCAGTCGAGGATGATGGGATCGATTCCACCTCGAACGTAGAGGCGCGACAGCCCCTGTTCGGCCAAGGGAGGCGAAACGGGCGCGCCGAGCGCTTGGGCGGCTGCGGCGGCGTCCACCAGTCCGTAACCCACCAGGTTTTCGGGGGAGCCGTGGTTGTCCGCGGTGCGCAACATGGCTTGGCGGATTTCCTCCGCTGATTTGTCCGGCGCCAATTGCCGCAGTAGCGCGGCCACGCCGGCCATGGCGGGCGCGGCGAAACTGGTTCCGGCCAATTCGTCGATGTCGGGAGAGGGGGTATCGGTGGCGGCCACTGCCACGGTGCAATTGTTGATGCCCATGGAGACGAGGTCCGGTTTGATGCGTCCGTCGGCGCTGGGGCCGGTGGAGGAATAGCCGCAACGTTTGCGGGAGCGGTCCACCATCCCGACCCCGAGGATGCTGTCGGCGTCGGCGGGGGCGGAAAGTGTGGCGGGATTCGCGGGTCCGGCGAGTCCGCCCTCGTTGCCCATGGAGACCGAAACCAGCACGTTGCGCCGGGCCGCTCCCAGGGCGGCGAGGGAAGAGGGCCGCGTACGGCCGTCGAATTCGCGATACGCCAGATCCGGGCTGCCGTCGGTGTAGTCGTAGCGGTAGCCGAGGCTGATGCTGATCACCTGGGCGCCCGAATCCACCGCGCGTTCGATGGCGGCGGCCACCCAATCTTCTTCGACGTAGCGCTCCTGACCTGTCTCTTCGGCCCGGTAGAGCATGAAGTCCGCCCCCGGGGCCGCTCCCACCAGGGTGCCCGGCAGGTTACCCCCGATCAGGGACATGCATTC
>JBDSIO010000101.1:0-3259 GCA_039917895.1 Fibrobacteria bacterium
GCCATGAACCCGGCCAGGATGGCCTCGCGGTTCTTGGTGGTCAAAAGCAGCTTGGCCTCCTTCTCGATGCCCTTCACCAGCGCCAGGCCGTCGAGCAGGCCAAGCAATTCCTCCATGTCGTCCACGCCCATGTTGGCCAGCATGGCGCCGCATAGGATCATGTTGGTGCGCGCGGAGCTGCCGTACAGGCGGCGAGAGATGCGCTTGGCCGGGATCAGCAGCATGCGGCAGCCCGGAGGCAGCATGGAGCGGTAGCGCTCGCTCGCCTCGGCCTCGCCGTCCAGGATCAGCACGCCCCCCGGGGCCAGCTGGCGCAGCATCGGCTCCAGCGACACGTCGCCGTCGAAGGCCATGATGGTGTCGGCCATGATGATGTCCGACCAGTCGCGGATGGGCTCATTGCTCTGCTTGATACTCAGGGTGATTCCGCCCCCGCGCTGCAAAGCGCCGAAGCCGGCCATGGACATGGCGTATTGCCCGCGGATGCTGGCTACCCCCGTGAAGATGGAGTTCAACTGCAGCAGGCCCTGTCCACCCTTGCCCATCACCGCTATCTGCCGCACACCCTCTTCCATCAGGGGGATGTCGAAGTCCGCGTCGGTCTGGGGATAGGGATTGCCGCGCGTGCCGAGCACAAAGGAATGCCCGTTGGCGAATTGTTTGAGCCAGCGGTGCGTGCGCGTATCGGGCTTGCCCGAGGCCACGTCGGCGAGCATGCGGAACAGGGTCAGCCAGTACGGCAGGGTCACCGCGCGCCCGCCCAGACCGATGGTCGCGGACATCAGGTAGGGCGGATTCGGCAGGTCATAGAGCGATGAACGCACTTCCTGCGCCAGGATGCCGCCTCCCGAACGGCCTGACCAGTTATTGTATTCGACCACGGCCACGGCCTTGCAGCCCGCCAGACAGGCGCGCAACTCATCCGACGGGAAGGGCCGGTAGAGATTGATGGACACAACCCCACAACGGACCCCGAGGGCGTTCAGGCGGCCGCACACGTATTCGGCCGACGACATGTCGGGATCGTTCAGGCCCACGATGCAGAAATCCAGGGGACCGGCATCCTTATCGAGTCCCGGGGAGCGCAGGCCGGGCTCCGGATAGAGGACCACCTTCCTGATCGGCTCCCTGCCCGTAAAGGAGGACAACTGCTTCGCGGCCTCGTCGAAATTCCGCCCCGCGCGCATCAACACCTCGTCGATGGCCTGGCGTTGTTCCGCGTAACGGCTGTCCATGTCCAGGATGCCCACCGAGCGATTCTCGGCATCGTCGAATACGAAGGGGTTCTTGGGTCCGGCCAGAAACGCTTCCGCATCGGCGTCGCTCAGTTTTTCCAGATGGCCCTGCTTTTCCGAGGTCAGGGTATGCGTCTCTACGAAACCCTTCACCACCAGGCGGCCCGGGATCCACACGCCCGGCGATTCCATCACCTTGAGCAGCAGGAAGGACTTGTCGTAGTCGTCCTGGATGCCGCGGCCGAACAGAATGATTTCCCCCGTGTCGGAGGTGCGGAAGGTGGTGGTGTGATCGGGCTTGGTGGTGGTGCCCGGGGACAGGGCGCGCGTCAGCTCAAGCATGAAGATGGGAAGGTGCAGGCCCGGATTGATGTTCATGAACTCGTAAATCTGCGCCAGGCTCTGCGAGCCCTGCGCCATCAGGGAGCGCTTGCCGCGCACGGCCGATCCGGTGAGCCAGGCGTATCCGGATTCTTCGGAGAGGCAAGGGCGGAATTGCAGCCGATGTTTGGCGTCGGCGGGCTGGTGGCCGGCGCGATCTTCGATCTGCTTGAGCAGGGAGGTGTTGGGCGTGATGGGAAAGATGGATACGCTGTCGAAGCGGGCCTGAAAGGCGAAGTCGGCGAACATGACGGACCCGTTGAATACCTTGGGAGCTTCGCCTCCGAGCAGCCGGGGCTGGTGGGCGGCCAGGATCTTTCCTGCCTCCTGGATCCACCGCTGCACCCATTGCTCCCCTTCGGCGGACGGGGCTTTGAACACGCCGGCGATATCCGAAGCCGTTATAGGTTGGCCATGAAAGGAGTCCATATTAACCAATTCCGCGGGCACGAAATGGATGGCGCCGGTAGGACAGGCCGAGGCGCAGACGAAACAGCCTTTGCAATGGTTGTAGTTGGTGGCGCCCTTCTTGACCGAGTGGGTTTCCGCGCGCGGATCCAGGTCGATGCCCGGCAGCAGATTGAAGGTTTTGGTGAACAGATGGAAGATGGGTTCCGGCCCGCGATCCGCGATCTCGTGGCCGATGGAATGGTGCGGGCACGCCACCACGCAATGCAGGCAGTCGATGCATTGCGTCGACAAAGTGATGGGCACGAAGTTCTTGTCGGTCCAGGTGCGCTCGCCGGCGTTGCCGCCCCTGACATGCGTGCCCTTATCGGTGAACTCCTGGAAATTCTCCAATTGGATCAGATGATCGCCCAGAACCTGGTTGGGCGCTTCATTGATGGAAGAGAAGTGGGTGTATTCCGAAGCATTGAGCGGGCGGGGGCCGCGAAGTCCTGGAGATCCATTACCGGTTTCGGCGATCATATCCGTTTCCCCCGTTTAAGACGTGGATGGATACCGAGGTACCCATTTATTATAAACCCTTTCCGGAATCGGGGACACCTCGGGAGGTTTGGATTGGTTAGCGTTGGAGCAATTTCGGACTGCCGTATCGGACGCCGACATTCCTTTTCACCGCATTTTCAGACGTCGGCCAGCCATTGGTTTTTTTGGGCTTTGCTCAATGTCGAACCACCGGATGGGACATTTGCGAAGCTGCGGATGATCCCTCAAACGACGCGAAGAACGATTCCGGGATTCGTTTCTGATACAATCCGGTAACCGCCTGACATGCCCAACGCTGCCCGGACCTCTTCAGGGACCGTAACAAAAGGGTGACCGTAGGCCCGCCCCCTCAAGGCCTACTCCCGATTGAATTACAAGCCCACAGTAACATCCGGGATCCCTTGAATAGCGGCTTTCCATTGTTACATTCCGTTACAGGATGGAGAGTCACCCTTAACCTCCAGGGGTTAGTTTCTCCTCATCGGAAACGGTACACCGGTCGCAAAGACACAATATGATACTTGTCGTCAAATTCCTTTTCGTTGCCCTGGCCGTTTTCGGCCAAACGAAATTATTCCGGGAAAAACCCGCCCCGGTGGAGGTTGCCGGCGGCTTGGATACTTTGGCGCTTCCGCTTGAAAACCCGGAGCTGGTGCTGGCCAAGCGGGCCATGGAAGCCCAGGGGCTTTGCC
>JBDSIO010000102.1:0-6971 GCA_039917895.1 Fibrobacteria bacterium
AAGCCGCGGACCTTGTCGCCCACCATCAGGCGATCTCCCGGTACCAAGCTTGCGAGCCGCGGCGTAAGCGATCCGTTCGCCACCACGGAGATGTAGAACTCCAGCATCCCGGGCTCATGCCCGGAAGAGGCGATGGAATAGGCCCTAAGAACCATGCGATCGGGTTTGCTCTCCTTGAACTCGGGCAGGCTACCCGGACGCCGCGGGACATTGGAGGAGATTCCGAGCAGAACGTATTGTCCTGATGTGAATTCCGGAGGCGGTCGATCGGGTTTGACTTTGAGGATGAACAGATCGGGGGTGAACGTTTGCTTGGCTACGACTACGGCATTGTATTTGTCCGTAACGGTTTCCATGAATGACCCTCTGCCGGAACTGATGGAAAAATTGGGAAAACAATGAAAAGTAAGGAGAACGTAAGGAAAATGTAATCCTCGCATCCTCGCCATCGGACGCGGTTTCTTGTACTTTATCGACCTAACTGATTCCGGACCATGCCATGTCCACCTATGTAATCAACAACCGCATCCCCAGGTTTCCCCTGAAACCGCATTATCGCGACAGGGTAGAGCTGCAAAAGCGGTTGGAATCGGTTTTCCAAGTATGGCTGAAAGAGCGGTTCATCTCCAACCTGATCCGCCGCAAGACCTGTTCCCAGTTGTACGACTTTTCCTGCTGGATGGAGGATGCCAAGCGGATGGTGGAGACCTCAAAAGCCGCCGATTTCCTGGCTTGGTGCTCGGAGCAGCGGGCTGAGCCCAAATCCGATTGGGGTGATTTTCTAGTCTATGCCCGGAAACGGTTACCTGAGCTGGATTGGGGACCGGCTACCGACTGACCCCCAGGCTCTCCTTGGCACGGGCCCCAAAAACCTTATCAAAATTTCAGAGGTCTTCGGCGAGCCGCTTGGCTATGGCCCTGCCGTTCGACTCGAAGAATGCATTGTCGAATTCCCGACCATTCCTGGACGCGCAGATCCCGGCGTAAATAAAGCTGCTTATCCACCCGATGGGCAGGGCTATTTGCGCGGTGCGGTAGACCTCGAGTGATCGCTGTCCCAGCGGTGGGTCATTCATCAAAGCATAAAGACCCAGAAACGCATTTGCGGCGCCTAAAATCACTCCGAGAGAAGAGAATCCCGCGGCCTTAAAGCCATAACTGCGAGATCTCCTCCAGGCCTCGCGGGCAGGCGCGTAATTATTGAAAAGGGAGTCGAACACTTCGGGATACGAACCCGGCAGTCTTGTGCCATTTCCATTCCACACGGACCTCTCATTGGTATAATGTACCTCGGCCAGAAAGGCCGAATTCGTGAGGAAGGTAGAGCCCGGATAGGCTTGCTGCATTTTACCCAGGTTTGCCGAAACCTCCTCAATGAAGCCACCGGGCCGGCAATGCAGGCGGTACTGTTCCCATACTTTTCGCTCTTGTGGGGACAGGGGCGTCTCCACCAGGTCGGACGGAAGCGCGGGAGCGGCACCCACGGCCATCACCAGCGCGAAAATGGGAAGCCCTTTACCCATGGCGCGCAAAAATCGAATCATGGCGCAATCTCCAAGCGATGAGTCGGAAAGGAATGTAGCATCCAGGCATACCACATTCCCACCGAACATTTGAGTAAATTTCCCCGGAATGGCAGTGGAAAAGACTTAGGCTCAGGAAGGACTGGCATGGCGTATCAGGCATATCAGGCATATCAGGAAAAGGTGGCGGCGCGAACGCGCGTGGCGGGTAATACAGTTTGCGTGGGGATGGATCCCATCCTCAAAAAGATTCCCGGCAGTGGATCCCCGGAAGAGAAAATCAAGCGCTTCTATTCCGAGCTCCTCGAAACCATGCTGACCCGCAAAATTCTGCCCGCGGCCGTAAAACCCAACATTGCCTACTACGAAGCCGTCAGTCTCTCCTGCCTCCAAGTGCTCCAGGATCTGATCGCGGCCTACCGCGCAGAAGGCGTGCTCGTGATCCTGGACGCCAAGCGCGGGGACATTTCCAGCACCTCCGGCGCCTACGCTCAATCGGCCTTCCAGGTGTTCGGAGCCGACGCGGTCACTGCCGCTCCCTATATGGGACTCGATACCATCAAGCCATTCCAGGACGTCGCCAAAGCCGAGGCCAAAGGCCACGGCATCTACGTGCTGGTGCGAACCTCCAATCCCAGCGCCAAGGATTTTCAGGAACTGGCAGTAGGCCCCGAACAGATTCCGCTTTACCGCAAGGTGGCGGAGAAGGTGGCGGATTGGAACAACGGCGATCTGGGCGCGGTGGTGGGCGCGACCGCGCCGCGTGAGCTTCGGGAACTTCTGGCTTATTGGAAATCCCGGGGCCGCGAGGTTCCGGTGCTGATTCCCGGTATAGCGATCACGGGGGTGTCGGGCGGACAGGCCGGCAGCGTGGCCGACGTGTACCAGGCCATCAAAGACGCGGGCAGCGACCCGGCCCTGCATCTGATCAACAGCTCTTCCGGCATCAACTATGCCTACGAGAAATTCCCCGGTATCAAACCGGCGGAGGCTTCCGTAAACGCGTTGGAGGAGTTGATCGCGGAAATCGGCGCGAAGATCTGATTATTCGCCGGCGAGCGTTGCAAATGTGGGCAAGGCCGCCGCATCGCCGCAACTCCCGGATGTTCCGACAATCCGGAAGGGTTCAGTCCGCCCTGAAGGAGCCGCTTAGCCCGGAAGCGGCGGGAACAGATCGACGATCTCCCGCGGCGGCCGGATGGCTCGGCCTTCGGGATGCATGAAGGCATGCTCGGTATGCCCCGTGGCCAGCACTTCCTCTCCACGCAGCACCTGGTATTCGAAACGGATGCGCGCCATGCCCCGGCGCCAGCGCAAGGTGCGGATGGTCAGCAGGTCTCCGTACCGCCCCGGTTTCAGGTATTCGCAATGCGATACGAGCACCGGGATCAGCACGTTGCGCTTCTCCATCTCCCAGTAGGGATGCCCCAGGTCCGCCAGGGCCGAGGTGCGGGCCACCTCGAAATAAACCAGATAGTTCGCATAATAGACGAACTTCATGGCGTCGGTTTCGGAATAGCGGACCTGGATTTTGATTTCGCTGCGGTTGGCTTCCGGGGCCGGCTCTATCTGGCTCATGACGGGGTTCCGGGCGCCTTCAGACAGTGATGGGCGTGGCCGCGGGCGCTGGGACTGATAGCCGCTTCAAACGCGAAACGGTGGTCAAAATCCAGATGGAGGCGATCACGGCCGAGCAGCCGCTGGCGATCAGGGGCGCGTAGTGCAGGCCGTATTCGCCGTGGGTGCGCGCCAAGTACCAGCCGAGCGGGGCGGCGATGCCGAGCAGGCGCAGGGCGTTCAGGAACAGGAAGGGAAGTCCCCGGCCGAGGCCCTGGAAGGCCCCGCTGGAGACGATGCTGATGCCGGCGAAACCATAGGCCATGGTGGTCAGCCCCAGGAAGTGGTAGGCGGAGGGAAAGGTGGCCGGGTCGGGGTGGAATTTCGCCAACAGCGGCGCGCGCAACAGGTGCACGATGAGGCCGATGACGGACAGGGTCAGAAAAGCAGTGATCAGACCCATGCGCACGGATTGGGCCACGCGATCGTAGCGCTTGGCGCCATAGTTCTGGCCGACCAGGGAGAGTACGGCGACCATGATGGACAGGGCGGGAAAGACGGCGAGGGTTTCCAGACGCGAACCGATTCCGATGGCGGCCTTGGCGGCGGGTCCGAAGTCGGCCGCCAAGCGGGTCATGATGAAGATGTTGATGCCGGTGAGGGATTGCGAAAGGATGGACGGAAGCCCCACGCGGAAGGCGTCCTTCATGCCTTCGCGATCGGACCAGTCGGGCCAATAACGAAGCGTGAGCTCCGTGCGTTTGCGCAGGTAGATCGCCAGCACCACCAGCACGGTGAGCAGGTTCGAGGCCGTGGCCGCAAGACCCGCGCCTCGGACGCTCAGGCCGAGGCCCTGCCATTCGATGCCGGCGAAATGGAAATGGGAGAAGATCAGGAACGGTGCTCCGGCGATGTTGGCCAGGGTGCCGACCATCATGCCGGTCATCAGGGTGCGGGTATTGCCTTCAGCCCTCAGGCCTGATCCCCAAAGCAAGGCCAGGATTAGGAATGGAACGCCCAGGAACAGGGTATTGAGATAACCCCGGGTCAACTCCGCGCCGATAGCCGTGGCTTTCTGAGCGGAGAGATAGGCGGGCAGCGCAAAGGGGTAGATAAAAAGAAAGGCCAGGAAGATTCCCATGGCGATCCAGACGATCTGGCTGAGGGCGTTCTCGGCCTTGGCCTTTTGCTTGGCCCCCAGCAAGCGGGCCATGACCGAAGTGGTGCCGCTGGTGAGGCCGTTGAAAACCGCAAAGATCATGTAAAAGAAGGGGAACCCGTAGTTCAGTACGGCCAGACTTTCTTCCATCCCCAGCCGGCTAACGTAAATGCCATCGATGATGTTGAGGAACATATGCGAGGTCATGCCAATCATCATGGGAATGGCCATGCGCAACATGTGAGGGAACAGGGGCCCCTCGGTTAAATCTTTGGATTTTCTCAACTTAGGCGGCCTTGGCTGATCCAGGATATGGAAGGATGATGATGGGTGGAATGATAGCTCTTACCGGGAAGATTGCAATCTCCGGAACGGAAAACGTACCATCATCCCGTCCGGATTCGGATTGCAAGGAGAATACCTGAAACGCTTCCGGTTTAAGTATTTTAAGGCCATGCATGGGATGGCATTTATTTTGCTCTTTATATTGCTCTCAGGGGCCGGTCTTTCCGGCTGCTCCCAGATCGGTGAGCAGCCTACGGACAAGGGCCCAAAGCGTGAATTGCCCTTGGCGGAATACCGGGACACCACCATCCTGGATATGTATGAGGGTTCGCGCCTGAGTTGGGTACTGAAGACGAAATACTTGGTCAAGTGGCCCCGGACCGAAATGGTTCGCGCCCGTCCCGTCAACCTCGTCGTCTATGACTCCTTGGGAAAGGTTCTGGTCCGGGTCACCTCCGATTCCGGGGCCGTGGATGAAGGAATCAGTTTCCTGGTCGCCTCCGGGCACGTCCACGGACATTCCGAAAAGGGCGTGGACATTACTTCCGATTCCCTGCGCTGGAACAAGGCCATAAACCAGATCAGCACCGATGCCCGGGTGCGCGTGATTTCCGAGGATGGGGACATCCTGACGGGCAAAGGCTTCATTTCCGACGCCAAGCTCGACAATTGGCAGATTCTTTCCGATGTCAAAGGCGTGTTCCAGAAAGTGGAAGAACGTTTCCAGCATGCGGACAGTTCTGGGACCCCAAAATCGTCCGATTCGTCTTCCAAGGCCCCTGAAGCCGTCATACCCAGCCCCCCGGCGGCGCCCGGAGCCATACCAGGTCATGCCACTGATACCTCCGTGGTTCCAAAGCCCGCAGCAACTCCCTCGCCATCGCCCGCGGCCCCATCGCCCGCAGTCCCGGCGATTCCCGCCGGAGCGGCTAGATGAATTCATCCTCCTCCCGGCGGATCCAGACAGGCAAATTCCGGCCATGTTCATTTGGCGCCCGGAACTTGGGTGTTGCATGGTGCGCTTTGTTTGCCGCGCTGGCGGCGCCGGCTTCCGCCTCCCCGAGCCTGCCCGAGACCAGGGAACGCAATGCGCCCCTGATCATGGAGAACGCCGACCGCTTCGAGGGCAACCGCAGCCGCGGTGAATACGTGCTCAGCGGTAAGGTCCGTTTCCGGCACGGCCAGATGCTGATGGAAACGGAACGAGCGGTGTGGATGAAGGACCGCAACATCGTGTTCTGCGAGTCCGGCATGCGCATCACCCGCAACGGGTCGCTGCTGACCGCCGATCGGGGCACCTACGACAAGAATATGGGCCAGGCCACGGCCGAAGGCCGCGTGTTCATGCGGGATAGCAGCGGCGAGAATACGGCCACCGGCCAGAGCGTGGTGTATCTGCGCTTCCGGCATCTCGCCACCCTGACCGGCAATCCCGAGGTGCGCCGCTTCTACGTCAAGAAGGATTCAGCCGCCATGGACAGCGCTGGGGCGAGGACGGGGAAGGCCGACGGCCCCGACACGCTTTCCATAAAAGGCGACCTGATGACCTATGACGATTCGCTCCAGGTGGCGGTCGCGGATGGCAGCGTGCGCATCCACCGTGACAAAATGAACATCACCTGCAAAAAGGCCGAGTACCACGACGCTTCGGATTCCCTGTATCTGCTGGGCGAACCCGTGGTGGTGGTCGACGACAACCAGGTGAAGGGCGACGTCATGCGCCTGGGGATGCACGGCGAGGAGATCAAGAGCCTGCTGGTCAAGGGATCGGCCCAAGCCCATTCCACCGAACCGGCCACGGACACGTCGGTGGCCCGGCAATCGGACGTGAACGGCGATTCGCTTTTCCTGGCGTTCAAGGAGAAGGCCATAGACAGCGTCCAGGTTTTCAAGAACGCCAACGGCGCCTATTTCGACGTGGACAAACCGGAGTTCGTGAACAAGATGAGCGGCGACTACATGGTGCTGCGCTTCAACGGCAAGCAGGTGGCCAGCGCCAATGTGATGGGCGGCAATGCCGGCGCCAAGAGCACCTACTACCATTTCGAAAAAAAACGGCTCAAGGGCAAGAACGACGCCGAAGGAGACACTATCGACTTCGCATTCAAGAACGGCAAGATCGACGAGGTAATGGTGAAGGGCGCGGCCAAGGGAACCTACTACGGCGAAAAACAAGGTAAGGGCGGGACCGGTTCCGAGAAGCCCTCTTCCGACTCTGCCGCCGGGGTTCCCGGTAAAATCGTTCCGTCCGGTGGTCCCGTGAAGGCGCCGGAGCCTGCGGAACAATCGGTCCCCGGGAAAACCAAGCGGGAGAAACCCGCGCCCAATATCCCCTGGAGGGTCAAATAGTGCAGATCAAGGCGGAGTCCCTGGTCAAGGTCTATAACGGCCGCAGGGTCGTGGACGGGGTCAGCTTCAACGTGAACCAGGGCGAGGTGGTGGGGCTG
>JBDSIO010000103.1:0-9845 GCA_039917895.1 Fibrobacteria bacterium
CATCCGTCCAGGCGGCCTCGGTTCCGATTTTGCCTTCCGCGCTGGAAGTCGTGACCGTCCCGACCCGGTTGAGGCCGATGGGCTGGATCGCGGTGTTCTCCCGGATGGCGACTTCGCCGTATCCGGAAAGAGCGCCAAAAATGGGCCGGGTATATCGGATGGAGGCCAGCGGGGCGGGAGTCTGGAACCCGGCATCGACATCTTCGAACAGGCTCTGGTAGACAAAAGCACCGCCGGCGGCGGCTTCCAAAGTCTGTTTTTCACCCGTGATCCATTTTAGACGCAGCAGGCCGTTGGCGAGGGTATAGTCCTGTGGTCGTTCGAGACGCTGGAAAGTATTTACCCCAAAATCAGTTACCCCAAAATCACTGAAATCCCGGTATTGATGGAGGTATTCCATGTCCACACCGTAGCTATATGTGGCGCCCAGTACTTTGGAGTTGGAGTTCCACTGGAACGAACCTGTCATCTGTAGATCTTGGGTTCCAGCATCACCGATCAGGTTATCCGCGCCGTCACCTAATGTCGGGTACCAGGGATAATTCTGCCCACGTTCCGAGGTGGAGGGCAGCGTGTCTCTGAAGGTTTCCTGCCGGTTGCGGGTCATGATGCCCAGCGCATAGGACAAATCGCCGGTCTCGCCCGGCGAAAGCGCTTCATAGGCGTACATTTTTCCATCCTGAACGCCCTCCACGATGGTCTGCGCAATGGTTTCCGCATTGGTGACGGAGACGTCCTGCATCACGCGGTAGTAGTCGTCGAGCGCGAGAATGCTGTGCCGCGAAAAAGCGCCGGTGGAATCCCGCCGGAAGGTGCCGAAGTAGCCGTCCATGGTCCGGAAATCGAAAGCGTCGAGGTTCTTGCAATTCTCGGTACAAGGCTTCCCTTTATCGGCCTTGAGGCGCGCTTCCTTGGGCTCGGTAAAGAAGTGGTCGCCCAGGTTCGCCAGAAAGGTGGGTTCCAGGTAGCGGCCGCTGATGATGTAAGTCCGATCGCCCCAGTAGCCGGTCAGGTTCAGCTCGCGGTTGACGGTCCCGAAAACCAGGTCGCCGGTGATGTTGTTGGGGTCGCCTTCCTTGAGGTCGTACACCAGGGCGGAAGCATTGCCTTGATTGATGGGGCCTTTGGCGAGGTTGTCCGACAGGGTGATGGATTTGAGCAGGCGGGGATTGAGCACGCTCTGATTGCCCGGAAAGCCGATGTCCAGATGCCGCAGGCTGGGGATGCGGCTCTGGCCGAGGTAGTGGGTCACGTCATTGGTGCGCGATCCCCAGACCGAGATGTCGTTGGTGAATTCGTTCATGCCCGAGACCCCTGGAAGCTGGCGGAGATGGTCGTTGAGGTCGATGCGCATGCCTTGCAGCATTTCCAACTCTTCCATGGTATGGGCCTGGCCCAATTCCCGGCTGACGGTCTTACGGGCCGTGGTGTCCTTTTCAGCCATTTCAATTACGTCCGATTCCATGCTCACTTCGATGTCGATGAGCTCGGTCAGGTCGCTGAGGTCCAATTCCAGGGGCTTGTAGGTATGCCGGGTGAAGACCAGGATGGCGTTATGGCTGTTGACCGTGATTTCGAATCGGCCATTGGACTTGCTGTACCCCAGCACCTTGCCGCTTTGCAGGCTGATCTTGGCCTGGCCGATAGGTTCGCCCTTTTCCCCGTCTTGGACTATTCCCACCACGTCGTAGGTTTGGGCCGAAAGGGCCTGGGGGAATAGCGGGAGGACCGAGAGCATCAGCCAGACGAGAAGCGAAGGCCTTGGATTCAAGCTTCCAATCATGCGAAGTAAAAAAGGCTGCAAAAAGGCCCCCTGGAGTTGCCGCCCTGCCGGTTCCGACCGGTCGGGCCATAGTGCCGAAAAACGTTTATAAACTACTATAGTTGGCCCCCGGGGCATAGGTCCGCCTTCCCGCCATTCTTGACTAAATTTCATGGCCGTTGATAGGAGATTGAGAAAATGTTGGATCCGCGCCTGTACCGGGAAGACGTCGATAAAATCAGGCAGGGGCTGGAGCGCCGGGGCGCCAAGGTCGACCTGGATGCCATGGTCAACATGGACATCGAAAAGCGCAAGATCAATGTGAACTTGGATCAGCTCAAGTCTGAGCGCAATGCCGCTACGGAACAAATCGCGCAGATGAAGCGTTCCGGGCAGGACGCCCAAGCCGCGATCGAAAAGACCCGCACCTTGGGCGACGAAATCAAGACCCAGCAGGATAAATTCAACGACCTGGAGTCGCGCTTCCAGGCCATGGCCTTGCTCGTTCCCAATCTTCCCCAGGCCTCGGTGCCAAACGGGCGCTCTTCTGCCGATAACGTGGTGCGCAGGGAATCGGGCCGGAAATACGAGGGTCCCAAGCCCAAGCATCATCTGGATTTCAGCCGGGAATTGGGCCTGCATGATTTCGAACGCGGGGCGAAAATCGCCGGCAGCGGCTTCCCCATCTACGTGGGCCTGGGCGCGCGCCTGGAACGGGCCCTGATCAATTTCTTCCTGGACGAGCACGTCACCCATAACGGCTTCACGGAAATCCAGCCCCCGGTGCTGGTGAACCAGGCCGCCATGATCGGCACCGGCCAGTTGCCGAAGTTCGCCGAAGACATGTACACCATCGGCGACGACGGCCTGTACCTGGTCCCCACCGCCGAAGTGCCGGTGACCAACATGCATGCCAACGAAGTGCTGGACGCGGCCTCCCTGCCCATCGCCTACGCCGCCTACACCACCTGCTTCCGACGCGAAGCCGGATCGTGGGGCAAGGAAACCCGCGGCTTCCAACGCCTGCACCAGTTCGACAAGGTGGAGATGGTGAAATTCACCGAGCCCTCCAAGTCGGAAGCGGCGCACCAGAAGCTCGTAGGCTATGCCGAGGGGCTTTTGCAGAAGCTGGACCTCCATTACCGCGTGCTGGAATTGTGCACCGGTGACATGGGCTTCGGCGCCTCCAAGTGCTATGACCTGGAGGTGTTCGCCCCTGCAGAAGAACGCTGGCTGGAAGTCTCCTCCGTCTCGAACTTCGAGGATTTCCAAGCCCGTCGGGCCAACATCCGCACCAAAATCGAAGGCAAGACCCAGTTCGTCCACACCCTGAACGGTTCCGGCCTGGCCACGCCGCGCGTGCTGGTGGCCTTGTTGGAACGCAACCAGACGCCCGAGGGCGGTTTCCGGGTTCCGGAAGTGTTGCGGCCGTATATGGGCGGGATTTCGGAGATCAAACCTCGGAAGAAGTAAGAGAGAGTTCAAATTTCAAAGTGAAAAGTGTAAAGTTAAAATTGAAGAAAATGCCGAGAGATTCCCTTTCTGGCTGAGTATTTAAACCGTCGGGTTCCGAGCCACCTCGATTCCAGGGAGTCCTAATTTTGCACTTTTCACTTTTCACTTTTCACTTTGACTTCTATCCCGGCTGACCCGGCAAATGGCATCCGACCGCTCCTTCCCCACCCGTATCCTCCGCCGCCTCCCGCCCATGCGGAACCTGCAGAGCTGGCTGACATCGCTTTCCCTGACCAACATCAAGTACATCCTCTTTACCAGCGCCTTGGCGCTGCTGGCCTGCTTCACCATCCTGAACCAGATTTTCATCAGCAATCTGCAATCGCAGGCCCTGCAGATCAACGACAAGGAGGCGAGGCTCTACGCCGTGGCCATCGCCGAACAGCTGAACCGCGACGAGATCAACGTCATTTTCAACGAGATCGTGCGCAAGTCCCAGGTGCCGATGGTCATCACCGACAACCAGAACGTGCCCATCAACTGGAACAACATCAGCTACAAGTTCTGGAGCAAGGGCAAGAGCAAGATAATGCAGGTGCCATTCTCCTATCTGGCCAAGCCTGAACAGGAGTTCCTCCTGAAGCTGGTGAAGGACATGGACAAGAAAAACCAGCCACTGGAGCTGGAGGCGGAGGGGCATACCTTCGGGTACCTGCATTACGGCGAGTTCACGTTGGTTCACATCCTGGCCTGGATGCCCATGGTGGAGCTGGTCATCATCTTCCTGTTCTGCTTCGTGGGGTATTTCGGCTTCCACATCATCCGCTCCAACGAGCAAAGCGTGTTGTGGGTGGGCCTGGCCAAGGAAACCGCCCACCAATTGGGAACTCCCATCTCATCCCTGCTCGGCTGGATCGACTTCATGCGCCTGAAGCTGGAAAACCTGCCCGAACCCGAAAAGCACTTGCGCATCCTAGGAGAGATGGAAAGCGACATCTCGCGGCTCAACCGGGTCGCCACCCGCTTCTCGCAAATCGGTTCGACGCCTGAGCTCAAAAAGCAGGACCTGAACGAAATCATCGGGTTCACGGCCAACTATTTCTCTTCGCGCCTCCCTCACCTGGGCAAGCGCATCACCATCGAATTGAAGCTGGAGGACCTGCCGGAAATCTGGATCAACCGGGAGCTGATGGGCTGGGTAGTGGAAAACCTGATCCGCAACGCCGTGGATTCCATCGAGGTAGAGACCGGTCTGATTACGATCGGAACCCATTTCGCGTCCGAGGAGAAAAGCGTGCGCATCTCGCTGACGGACAACGGTAAGGGCATTCCCCGCGAGCACGTCAAGCACATATTCAACCCCGGGTTTACCACCAAGAAACGGGGTTGGGGGCTGGGCCTGTCCCTGTGCCGCCGGATAGTTAATGAATACCACGACGGAAAAATCTATGTTGAGAAAAGCCAAAAAGACGTGGGTACCCAGTTCGAAATCGTCCTTCCGCTCGAGCCGGTAAGGACTCCTAGGAAAAAGCCATGAACAATACCGGTAAACGACTGCTCTGGGTCGATGACGAAATCGAATTCCTGCGTTCCCATATCATGTTCATGGAAGAACACGGCTACGTGGTGGAAAAAGCCACCAACGGCGATGACGCCGTGGCCATGATCAAAAGCAAACCTTACGACTTGGTATTGCTCGACGAGCAGATGGCCGGCAAGGACGGCCTGTCCACCCTCGAGGAAATCAAGGAATACGATCAGAGCATCCCCGTGGTGATGGTGACCAAGAGCGAAGAGGAGCGCCTGATGGAGGCGGCCCTGGGACGCAACATCAACGGCTATCTGATCAAGCCGGTGAACCCGTCGCAGATCCTTTCCGTATGCAAGAGCATCCTGCACTCGCGCGCCATCCGCAGCAACCACGTGACTTCGGCCTATGTGCGCGAACTGTCCGACAACAAATCCAACCTGATGACCAACCTGCTTCCCTCCAAATGGGAGAAGATCTATTTCTCCCTCTGCAAATGGGACAACGATCTGGCCGCGCTTTCCGATCAGGGGCTGGCCGACACCCATCAGGGCCAGAAGAAGGAAGTGGCGAAGAAGTTCATCACCTATGTGGAAGAGAACTACGTCTCCTGGTTCGGCAAGAAAGGGGGCAACCCCAACATCTGCACCCAGTCTCTCAAGCGCAAGGTGGTGCCGCTCCTCAAAAAGGGCGACAAGGTCTGTCTGCTGGTGATGGCGGGATTCCGGGTGGATCAATGGCTGGCCTTGCAGCCGCTGCTCGAGCAGTATTTCAAATGCGAGAATGCCATGGCCTGGTCGCTGCTCCCGAGCGAAAAGACCAATTGCCGCGTGGGCCTGTTTTCCGGCCAGAGCCCGCGCGAGGTGAGCCTCAAGCAGCCTCAGATGTGGAAGAAGATGCAGGAGGAGGAGGACAAGGCCCCGTACGAGCGGGAACTCCTGCGCATGAGTCTGCGCATCAACGGCGTAGACATCGAAGAGCCGAAGATCCTCCATTTGCGCCAGCCTGAGGATAGCCAGAGACTCGCCGAGGACATCGCCAAGTACGATGAAGAGCTGCTGATCACCGTAGTAGTCGAGTTCTTCGACATGCTCAACCAGCTGCGCCGCGAGAGCCCGCTGATGAAGGAAATCGTGCCGGATGAAAAGGGCTTCCGTGAACTGGCCAAGACCTGGTTCAAGTCGTCCAAGCTGTTCGAGATCCTGCGCATGTTCGCCGAACGCGGCCGCACGGTGATCCTGACCAGCGACCACGGCACCGTGCTCGTCGACTCTCCGGCCGAAGTGTTCTGCCAGGAAGAGAAGACCCCGAACCCCCGCGTCAAGATCGGCCAGAACATCTCGTGCGACGAACGCCATGCCCTTTTCGTGGAGACCCCGGTCCAATACGGTCTGCCGGGCGAGGTGGGCGAAGTGGCCTACGCCATCGCCAAGGACAACTACTACTTCGTATACCCGAACAAGTTCCAGTATTTCGTGACCCAGTTCAAGGGCCAGATGGTGGGCGGCGGGTTGTCCATCGAAGAGCTGCTGATCCCCCTGGTGACCATGACGCCCAAGCCCATGGTCGATTCACTCGGTTAGCATTCCGCGACACGGAAGCTTTCAACCGGGTTGTGGATTGCAGATTTTAATGGATCAGGAAAAGGAAAAACCGGAAGAATTCGTTTCCGCATCCGAGGACCAGACCCTGGCCTGGGCCATGGGGTTGGCTGAACGTTTCCGGCCCGGGGATACGGTTGCCCTATCCGGGAACCTAGGCGCCGGCAAGACCGTGGTCAGCCGAGGAATCGCGCGCGGACTCGGTTACCCCGGAGACGTGCATTCGCCCTCCTATGCCCTGGTGCATGAATACCCGGGAGCACGCCTGCCGCTTTTCCACATGGATCTCTATCGGCTCAAGGAAGGAGCGGACTGGGAGGAAATCGGGCTCGATCATTATTTCCAGCAGGGTGGCGTGTGCCTGGTTGAATGGCCGGAACGGCTGCCGGGTGGGACGGATTTCGCTTGGCGTATCGAACTTAGGACGGAAGGCGAGGCCATTCGTCGAATCCGAGTTACCCGGAAATAATCCAGGATTCCCGGATTTCCGGGATCAGGGCTTCGCGACGGCGGTCGTGCCGCGCAGCGAATCGATCCAGGCCTGATCTTCGGCTTCCAGCAGTTCCTGGTGGGATAGTTTACCGATTTCGACGGTCGTGCCTAGGGTATCCTTCGCGGCCAGCTTTTTTTTCAATTCGGTCAGGGCCGCCACCTGAGACTCCTGGATCATTTCAATGCTGTCCATGCGCGCGTATATGGTGCTGTCGTCATGGGTGGTGAGATACTGGGCGGATTTGAGTTCCTGGTAGACTCTGCCGGCCTCTTTGAGCTTACCGGCCTGATACAAAGCGTCGGCCTCGTGGAAGCGCGTGGTCGATGACCGCTTCTGGTATTGGTAGAAGGCGGTGAAACCGCCGATCGCGATCACAAGACCGATACCGATCACCCAGTCCCAAAAGCTGCTGGACTTCCCTACTTCCTCTTTTTCAAGAAAACTCATGGTTTTGTCCCTTTTCCGGTAGTACTAACCGGTCCATCCAAGATGGGGCCATCAAAGATGGGGCCACTAAGGTAGTAAAACCCGCCTTTGCCACCGGGTCAGACGCGGATCGCGCCAGCACTCGAAGAAGCGGGCCGTCAAAAGACGCCAGGGAAAGGTGAGGAGGGTCAAGAATCCGAAAACCACCAGGTTGAGACCGGTGAATCCACCGGACAACCGTGCGCGGAGCGCGAAGGGACGGGCGAATCCGAATTCGGTGGGGCAATTCAAGGATGGGAACATCCCCTGCGCCACGACCCAGGCAGCCGAAAAACGGCCCAAGGTGTATACGTCTTCGAGGCAGAGGTGCAGGAAGCTGATTGACGGATGGATCAAGCCGATCACCCGCCGGCCGGATTTCCAGGAGAAGCGGAGTGCGATACGCCATACGCCCGGATCCAGCACCCATTTCGTCGTCGCCTGTTTGAATCGGAGCTGCAATCGTTCAAAGAATCGGATCCAGACATCTGGGATTAAAACCGCGCCCTGTTGGCCGTCACCGCCCCCTGGGGCCGCCTCGGATTCCGGGCCGCGGCCGCCGACCCGTGGAGTTGCGATCTTTTTCTCCTCATCATTCTCATGATCCTCGTCATTCTCGTCATCTTCGTCGTTAAATTTCCCCTGTCCCTTTCCGCGAATCGCCTGCGCCGCGTCCACCACCACTTCGCGACGGAACGCCAGGAAGGAAAAGGCGATGGAACCGCGCAGGATAGCGGGCGTCTCGACGTCGATGGTGAAATGGAAACGCAGGAGATGAAGAAGCAATAGCCCTGTTAAGGGAATGGCCAGGGCGATGAGAACCCACACCATTCGAATCCTTCAGTGCGCGGCCGGGGAGGCCGCCGTGGGCTCCGTGGTCGCTTTTGCCGGGGCTTTTTTGGCATCCGCGGCCTTTACCGTGGAAGGAGCCGGGGCTTTTTCGGATTTGGATTTCATGCTATCGGCGGGCTTGCCGTCGACGGCGCCGGAACCCTTTTTCTCGAGCTTGGCGATCAGGCCATCCATGTTCGAGGTCTGGAGGATCTTATGGAACTGCTCTCCGTAATTGCGGGCCGTGCTCAAATCGTCGATGACCAGATCCCAGGCTTTCCAGGTGGTGTCTTTGGACATGAGCTTGTAGGTGACGATTGATTCCGTGCCCTTTGAGAAGACGTGGGCGGTCACGTTGGCCTTGCCTTCGGAGATTTCCGGCGCTTCATAGACGGAAGAGTCGGATTGGTAGACTTCGAGTTTCTTGACCGAAGCGTTTTCCACCATTTCCCGGAAGGCCTTCACGAAGCGCTTCTGCTGATTCGGGGTCGCGGCCTTCCAGGACTCGGGACCCAGTGCGCGGCGGCCGAGTTCCTCGAAGTCGAAGATGCCGTTGATCAGGACCTTTATGCGATCGGTCTTCTTGGAGGCTTCCTTGTCGCGGAGCATCTTCTGGAGCTCGATATCCTTCTTCTTGATAACGGCTACGGGATCGCCCGGCGCAGCAAACGCCTGCGACGACAATACGATGGCGGCTACTCCCGCCCACATCCCCGATTTGAATGATCGCATAAAATCTCCTTAATGCTGCTGACGCCTATCATGACCGTCATTCGATCTTGCTTAGGCTACGGAGGAATAGACGCTTTCAGCGTCCGGATCCGCCACGTTCCTATGGCCGCTCGGGCTGACTCAAACTCAAACTATGTAAATAGTCGGTCAAGGTCCATCCGATTGATTTGATGACCTTGGCCACGGCGAGGTTGTAGTTCATGACGGCTTCGAAATAATCGCGTTTGGCCCCCAGCACCGTTTTATACGGCCCGATCATATCCTTGGCCGTGGAGGGCTCCAGGTCGTATTTCAGGGCCGCACCCTTAAGCCAGGCTTCGGCGGCGCGCAGGGACTTCTGCGCCTCGGTCACGTTGGCGCGCTGGTTCAACATCTGGACGTATTCATCCTGCATTTTGAGGACGAGACCGCGGGCCGCGTAGGTTTCCGTCCGTTCCAGTTGCGTCAGCTCGATTTTCTCCTTGCGGGCTTTCTGGTAACGCGACCAGAAATTGAGGTTCAGCCGCATTCCCAATCCTCCCACGCCGGTAATCTCATTCAAGGGATCGCGTGCGAAGGGGTCCTCGCCGCCGGATTGGCGGTCCGTGGACCAGGCCTTGGTATACTTGAAAGTGCCGAAAAGGAAAATGTCCGGACCGATTTCGCCCTTGGCCACGCGCACCAGTTCTCGCCGGGCCGCCAGTCCGTTGGCCAACCGCTTGAGATCGGGATGGTTGAGCAGGGTCAGCAGCTTCAGGGAATCCAGCGAGGGCAGGACTTCGCCGCGCAAGGCCAGCACGGAATCCTTGGGTATGATGGCGATGCTGTCCGGAATCTGCAAGAGGAAACGCAAGCCGAGATCGGAGCGCGCCACGCCAAGGCCCGCTTCGTTGCGGGACTTTTCAAGAGTGTAGCGGCCCGCCTTGAGTTCCAGCAGATCCGTCTGCTTGACGCCTTCATCGCCTTCATCCAGCATCTCTTCCATCTTCTTCTGGGCGC
>JBDSIO010000104.1:0-3205 GCA_039917895.1 Fibrobacteria bacterium
AGTCCACCCTGTGGGCCTTGGAAATCCTGGCCAAGTACGGCATCGAATATGATTCCAGCATCTTCCCCATCAAGCGGGAGCGCTACGGAATCGCCCGGTATCCGAACCGGCTCCCCCATCAACTGCAATTCCAGGACGGCGGGCAGCTCACGGAAATCCCCATGTCCACCTTGGGCTTAGGCAACAATCTCATCCCGATATCCGGCGGCGGTTACCTGCGCCTGTACCCCTATCGCGTAACGGATCGATATATCGAGCAGAAGAACCAGCATGGGCTGCCCGCTATGGTCTACTTCCACCCGTGGGAATTGGATACGGAGCAGAAGCGCCTTAACGTGGGCGCCATGAAGGGCTTTCAGCATTATGTGAACCTGGACAGCACGGAATGGAAACTCAGCCGCCTGATGGAGCGATTCTTCTTCACGTCCATCAAGGACAATCTTCAGTCCAAACGCGTGCAATCGCTGTTGCGCAAGAATCCGGTAAAAGTGGAGCGGGTGCCGGGTATATCGCAGGGCGAAGAAGGCGCCTTTCGCCTAGCCTCCAGCGGTCCGGACGGATTGGAAATCTCCGGGGCGCCCAACCAAACCGTTGCCTGAAAGGAACGGGGAGACTCCCCCGATCCAATCAGGACGCTAGTTCCAGAGCGACACCAGGTATATCGTCAAAAGGTACGTCCAGAAAATCGCCAGGAACCGGACGTATTTCGAATCGTTGAATTCGGTGCGTTGCGGATGGAATCTGTTCAAGCAAAACCTCCTGTGGACAGGCGTCTTGGCGGGGCATCCTTAAAATACTTTTCACACACCCCTTACGGAAGGAAAAGGGTAATGAAAAGGGTCGTTAGTGAGACATTCTGTCAAAAATGCCGGAATTGCGGGTTTTGCGGATAGACACACGCGACATTCTTGCTGTACTAAGGTTATCGGGCTTGCGATAGTTTCCCTTTAGGCCAAACTTAAGCGTGAAAATCACCCAGATATATTCCCGTTTTTTTCGATTTTTTAGATCGCAAGAAGCCGAAGTCCGAAACTTTTCAAACCTGGATGGCCATGACTTGCCAATCAATGGACCGGATTTTTGGAAAGGTGATTGATGTGGAATATGAGGCCGGAAATGTCGGCTGGGGTAACTCCTGAGATACGTTGGGCCTGGCCCACCGTGAGCGGACGCTTGAGGGCGAGCTTCTGGCGCGCCTCGGTGGAAAGGGCATGCGCCGCGGGGTAGTCGAAATCCTCGGGGATGCGCAAGCCCTCGAGGCGCTTGTTGCGTTCGATCTCCTTGATCTGCCGGTCCCAGAAACCGCGATAGCGTTCCGAGGCTTCCAGCACCAGCATCTCCCGCGGCGAAAGTCCCGTCTCCAGGGAGAGGCACCGCAACAGTCCCGGCAATCCGACATCCGGACGGCGCAGTAGGCTCAAGGCGGGAACCGCCTCGTCCAAGGCCGCCGATCCGCAACTCGCAAGGAAAGCATCCACGACGGGTCCGAATGCGCGCGTCACGGACAAGGCGGCTCGCGCGTCGGCGAGCTTACCCTTCCAGGCCATATACTTGACGAAGACGTCGTCGCCGACCATGCCCAATTGATGGCCCTTTTCCAACAGTCTCTCTTCCGCATTGTCCTGACGCAGGTGCAGGCGATATTCCGCGCGCGAAGTGAACATCCGGTAAGGTTCTTCGAGTTCCAGGGAGACCAGGTCATCGGTGAGCACACCGATATAGGATTCGCTGCGTCCCAGCAGGAACGCAGGTTGCTCCCGGATCGCCAGGGCGGCGTTGATGCCGGCCATCAGACCCTGGGCAGCGGCTTCTTCGTAACCGGAAGTGCCGTTGACCTGGCCCGCGAAATACAGCCCAGGGATGCCCTTGCAGGCGTAAGTGGGATGCAACTGGGTCGATTCCACGGCGTCGTACTCCACTGCGTACCCATAACGGAGCACGCGGCAATCCTTGAGGCCGGGAATGGTGCGCAGCGCCTGGTCCTGGATTTCGGAAGGCAGGCTGGAGGAAAATCCGTTCACGTAGATGCGGCCGTTGTTCAGGCCCTCGGGCTCCAGGAACAGATGGTGGGAATCCTTGTCGGCGAAGCGGCAGATCTTGTCTTCGATGGAGGGGCAATAACGCGGGCCGATGCCGGTGATGACTCCCGTGAACATCGGGCTGCGGTCGAAGCCGCCCCGCAGGATTTCGTGGGTGTCGAGATTTGTATGCGTGATCCAGCAGACGGCGTGGTTGCGCAAGGGCCGGTCGGTACGGAAGGAGAACGGGAAGGGATCAGCATCCCCGTGTTGCACCTCGACCTTGTCATAGTCGATTGAGTCGGCTGCCAGGCGCGCGGGCGTGCCCGTCTTGAGGCGGCGCGTGCGCACGCCGAGTCCGCGGATGGAGGCGGAGAGGCGATTGGAGGCCGCTTCGCCGATGCGACCTCCGGGAGTCTGGGTCATGCCGGTATGCATGACCGCGCCGAGAAAAGTGCCGGAGGTGATGATGAGCGCCCTGCACGTCATGCGGCCGGAGACTCCGAAGTCGAGGTCGAAGGTGCCATCCGAAAGTCGGCGGAAATCGGACAACTCGCCGTCCAGCAGGGTAAGTCCGGGAGTGGCGCGCAGAATGCTTTGCATGGTGTCGGCGTAAAGCTCCATGTCCATCTGCGCGCGCGGCCCCCACACTGCCGGGCCCTTGGACAAGTTCAGCATCCGGAATTGGATCCCGGCGGTATCGGCGGCCAAGCCCATCAAACCGCCCAGGGAATCTATGTCCCGCACGAGTTGGCCCTTGGCGACGCCGCCGATGGCGGGATTGCAGGACATGCGGCCGATGGCGGCGGTTTCCATGGAGACCATGGCCGTGCTCATGCACAGGCGGGCCGCGGCGTGGGCGGCTTCGATGCCCGCATGCCCCCCGCCGATGACGACGACATCGAACCGGTTTTGCATGCCCGTGGTTTTCATGCCGTTAATGTACTCATGAGGGCTGGAGCGCTCAAACCGGATCATCCGGAAACCCGATCGAAAGCCAACTGGTGGCCTAGGGCCGGAACAGTTCCATGAAGTCCGGAACGGGCATGGCGGCCAGCCCGGCATGGTCCTGGAAGAGGGTGGAAAGGGACTTCACCCGTTTTTCCGGGAAGCGGGTGGCGAGGTTCGCCTCAAGTTTCGCCAACAGGTGGGGAATGGATTCCTTGCGCCGGCGTTTGTGTCCCAAG
>JBDSIO010000105.1:0-10972 GCA_039917895.1 Fibrobacteria bacterium
CCAAGCCCGAGCAAACTGCCGCACACCAGTGCCGCGTACAAATATCTTTGCATATGAATTTGTCCCTATTTGTTTCCTAAAGTGGCACACGCACCGCAGGAACCTGCCGGTGGTCTTCTTCGTCCTGCATCAAGTTATCCTCAAGACCGAAACAAGTCAATTGGTTTTTAAAAATATTAAATTTAGGGGGATCAAGCGGAAATTCAGTCCTGATCCGCATCGAGAAGCCCCTGTAAATTCGGGATAAAAAGATCTTAATTTACGACTCTACTAACTAAAAATTGCAGATGAAAAGTCCGATGTCCGATGATCGATCCAAGAGCGCGAATGGGACCCACGGCGGGATGCTCTGCAACATCCGGGCGACGATATCCGGCGCGCGTTCCGACGAACTCTAAACACTACTCCGAAAAGATAAGCAAAAAATGGCTCGCTTCGCTCGCGCTCTCCCGGTTTTTCTCGTTCTCTTTTTGCTAGGCTGCCGCAAGGGGCCTGATGCGCTCAATCCGCTGGTGATCGCCAACAGCGCGGAACCGGCCTCCCTCGATCCCCATGCAGTTACCGGACAGCCCGAATTGCGCGTGGTGGGAGCCTTATTTGAAGGCCTGGTCATCCGTGGGTTGAAGGAGCCCCAGGTCCGTCCCGGCATGGCCCATTCCTGGGAGGTCTCGCCAGACGGGAAGACCTATACCTTTCACCTGCGCAAGGCCCTATGGTCGGATGGCATTCCGCTTACCGCCCGCGATTTCCTACGATCCTGGCGACGTTTTGTCGATCCCCTGACCGCCAGCGAATACTCCTCCCTTCTTAAGGTCGTGCGAAACGGAAACTCGGTTCGGGAAAAGAAGCTGCCTCCGGACTCCCTCGGAGTCTCCGCTCCCGACGACTCCACCTTCAAGGTGGAGCTGGAGTTCCCGGTGGGCTTTTTCCTCGACCTCTGCGCCTTCGAACCCCTTTTTCCCGTACCGGTGGATACTATCGCCAAGTATAAAGAGATGTGGACCCTGCCTGGTCATATGGTCGGGAACGGACCGTACACCCTTACCGCATGGAAGCACAATGTCGCGATCGAACTGACCAGGAACCCCAGATATTGGGACTCGGGGAACGTCCGCCAAGCCAAGGTGATCATCAAGCCCGTCGAGGATCAGATGACCGCATACAACATGTTTTTGAGCCGGGAGGTGGATTGGATCTTCAATGTCCCTCCCAGCAAGCTCGAGTCCTCGAAGAATATGCCCGAATACTTCAGCCAATCCATGTTCGGCACGTATTATTATATCGTCAACTGTAAAAATGCGGGTTACGATTCTCCGGATTTGCGGAAAGCCCTTTCCTATGCCATCGATAGGGAAAAGATCGTTACCCGGGTAATGAAGGGAATACCCACGATTGCCACCGGTTTCGTTCCACCCACCCCACTGTATCCTGGGGTAACCATGAACCTATATAACCCGGAAAAGGCAAAGGCATTCCTGGCCAAAGCCGGATACGGGCCCGGTAAGCAGCCCCCTAACCTACAGATCCTATATAATACGGCTGAAACCCACCGCGACATCGCCCAGGTCATCCGGCAGATGTGGAAGGAAACCTTGGGGCTGGATGCGGAGCTGGTGAACTACGAATGGAAAGTCTATCTGGAAAACACCAAGAATCTGAACTATCGTTCCGTGGCTCGGGCCTCTTGGATTGGGGACTACCCCGATCCAATCTCTTTTTTGGAACTCTATACCTCCGACAATGGGAATAATCGGACTGGTTATAGCAATCCTGCCTATGACAAGCTCATCCAGGCCAGTTGGACCATTTCGGACCCGGCCCAACGCCTGGCCAAGCTCAAGGAGGCGGAAACCTTGCTGATGGAGGACATGCCCGTGATTCCGATCTACTCCTACTCCCTGACGGAAATGCGCAGCGCCAAACTCCGCAATGCCCTTCCCAATCCCCTGGGAATGTATTCCTGGAAAGACATTCATCTTGACCCTTGATAAGCTACGTATCACGCGGGATACCCCGGAACCTCCCGAACAGGATCCGGAAGCGGGCGCCACCGCATGAGGTTCAATCCCGCCTTTCTCCGGCGCATCGGCGTGCGCGTGGTTCTCAACGTCCTGACCCTGGTTCTGATTATCAGCATCTCCTTCGCGATCATGAAATCCGCCCCAGGCAAGCCCTTCGAGACGGAGCGCAGCCCTTCGCCCCAGGTGCTGGAAGAATTGCACCGGAAATACGATTTCACCTATCTGGAGTACCTCGAAGGCATCCTCTTCCATTTCGATTTCCGGTATTCCTACTCCCATAGGAATTCCACTGTGCTCGAGATCATCTCGGAAGCGTTGCCGGTTTCGATGGAGCTGGGGCTATACGCGTTGGTGCTGGCAATCGCGGCCGGGCTGTTATGGGGATTGCTTTCAGCGCTTTACCGCGGCCGTTGGTTCGAGGGGTTCATCATGGCGTTGGCTATGATCGGCATCGCCATTCCCAACTTCGTGCTGGGTTCGCTGCTGCAATTGATTTTCTCCTTAAAGTTGCATGCAACCCCTGTAGCGGGCTGGTCGGGTTTCGACAGAAAGATCCTGCCCGTAATCGCCTTGAGCCTCACCTACATCGCCTATATCACGCGTATCGGCCGGGGCAGCTTCCTCGAAAACCTGAACAAGGATTACATCCGCACCGCACGGGCCAAAGGACTCCCCGAGCCCCGTATCCTCTGGAAGCATCTGCTGCGCAACAGCATCCTTCCCGTAATCAACTACCTGGCGCCGGCTACTGCCTCGATCCTGACGGGCGCCATCGTGGTGGAGAAGATTTTCAACATTCCGGGCATGGGCCGGTACTTCATCGAGTCGGTCTTCCAGCGCGATTTCCCACTGGCCCTGGGAGTCATCATCGTTTATTCCCTGTTCCTGCTTTTCCTGAACCTGTTGGCGGACATCATCCTGACTTTTGTCGATCCGCGAATACGCCTGCAATGATCGATACTCCCGGCAAGGCATCCCACGGTCGATCTTCCAGCCCTTCCCCGGGCCCATCCCCGGGATTTCTGGCCTTGGGTAAGCTCGTAAAGGACAAACGCGCCGTTGGGTCCTCCCTGTTGCTGCTCCTGCTCGCCTTGGCGGTGTTCTTGGGTCCGCTGTTTTCGGCAGACGCGGAGAAACAGCTCCTCGACTCCCAATTGGTAGCGCCGTCGGCGGCGCATTGGATGGGCACCGACCACCTGGGCCGGGACTTACTTGCCCGCGTGCTCAAAGGCGGCCAGCTCTCCTTGGCCATCGGCCTGATTGGCACCCTTATCAGCGTCGTGATCGGAACCCTGTACGGCTGCATTTCGGGATTTTTCAACGAGAAGCTTGATCTGGCCATGATGAGAGTGGTGGATATCCTGTATTCCCTGCCCTACATGTTTCTAGTCATAATCCTGATCTTCCAGTTCGGTAAGAACTTATACGTGCTTTTCGCTGCCTTGGGGCTGGTCCAATGGCTGACGGTGGCCCGCATCGTCAGAGGTCAGGTGCTAGCCTTGAAACGGGAGGAATTCATCCTGGCGGCGCGAACTCTCGGGGTCGGAAGCTTTCGCATCATCCTCAGACATGTAATTCCCAACGTTATGGGTGTGGTCATCGTCTATGCGACCTTGACCGTCCCATCCGTCATTTTACAGGAGGCATTTTTGAGCTTCCTGGGGCTGGCGGTCTCGAATTGCACCTGGGGGGTACTCATCGCCGATGGCAAGGATTACATGGATTCCGCTTGGTGGCTGCTTTTGTTTCCCGGCGGAATCCTTACCCTCTGCCTCTTGTGCATGAATTTTCTCGGTGATAGCCTCCGGGATGCGCTCGATCCGACCTCAAGGTTGAATTAGGCGATATTGGGGATGCGCGTCCTATTTACTTCGGGCATATAAAAAGGCTCGCGAAACCTGAGTTCTCGCGAGCCTATAAATTTAGAAAAGCTTAAAAAAAGGCTCAGAAAGCTCGGCATCGCCATCTCAGGCTTACCAAAGAAAACAGCAACCCGATTCCAAACGGGCGAAATCCGGAAAACCGGCTCGCCCCGGATTCGTTAAGCTTCTTCTTTTTCTTCGGTCTTCTTGACGGTCTGGATGGTGACGCGGATTTCCTGAGAAATCCGCTTGATGTTCTGCAGGATTTTCCGCGCGCGGGTTCCTGCGGACTTGTTACCGCGTTCGAACTTCTCGTACTCTTCTTTGAGTAATCCGATTTCGTTTTCCAACGCTTGAATGCTGCTCATTGGACGACCTCCGGTGTTGAATGTGGCCTAAATTGCCCTATGACCTTGTAAATTGCAACAAAAAGGGCGGAATGTCAAATCAAAATCGCATTTTTTCTTAAAAATCAAGGTTTAGGCCATAAAATCAGGCTTTTTTCCATTTTTTCGGCATATTCCTGGGACAGAATGGTGTCAAAACACCCCGAAAATCCCATCACTCCCTCCAAAAAAATCCAAAATATCAGCGGACGGCGGAACTCATCAACACCCTGAAAATGGATTTCCCGGCTAAAGGCGAGCGTATCCGATTTTCCGCTCCAATCCAGCATCCAATCGGTTACCGCTTTGAAATCCTGAGGAAAAGCACGGAATGCCGTAGCGGTATCGCCATGGCATTTATACCCCACCGTAAAGACGGGTCCATGCCATTGCCTGCCAAGGAAATGGGAGGAAATGACGCGTTCACTATGAGGTATGCGTCCGAGAAGCGGAAAGGCAGAGAATTCCTTGGGAGTTACAATTAAATCTTCGCCTTGAAACACCAGCTTTTCAAACCAGGATTTCGATTCGATGTCCGGTTCACGGTGCGCCTGCAATTCGCCGAGAAATGCGCCGTGAAGAAAATGCAGTGATTTGCCATTTTCGAACATTCCGCGCGCAATTCCCGCTTTTCCCGCCGCGCCTTGGAAAGCAGCGAAGGCCCAATAAGCCTCCCGGTATTCGAATAAACGCAACTCAAGGGAGTCCGGGCCTGCGAACAAAAAACGATGCAGGTGCCAAGGTGCCCCCACCGCTTCCGTCGACAGGGCCTCTCCATTCCTGCTTTCATTCATGATTAAGGAATCCGAATAGTTCAATGCGAACATTCCGGCCCAGGTTACGCGGTGGGACAAAGGAAGGGGGACGGCTTCGGGCGTTTTGGAAAGCCGGCAGCCGATCAGCGTGCAAATCAGCAGACTTGCGGAAAGCCGGAGGATTCGAAAGGAATCGGGGCGGTGGGGTAAGGGCAGGTTGCGTTTCATCGGTTATTTCGATTAAATCGTTTATATCGCTAAGTCGTTAATTCAATTAGGGCAAACCAGGCGTTTCAAAGTTCTTCGCATCCCGGACAATCGGGAGCGAAGATGCATTGGAGGCATCCGCCGAGCAGTTTGCGGCAAAGCCAGACTCGAGGAGGCGCGGGTTCGGGTCCGGAAAGCGGGCTGGGGATTGGCCCCTCCGGTTTCAGATAGGCATCCAGCGCGGTATAAACGCACCAGGGGGTTTCAGGGAAGAGCAGGCGGAAGAAACGGTTGCAATATGCCAGCTTCTCTTCGGGGGTGATCCAGGGAGAATGCTTGCGGTTTTTTAAAGGACCGAACTCCCTGAGGAACCGCAGGTGGCCCGGTGTGATGGGCAATTGGGTTGACGGGGTCCAATACCGCGCGGGGTCGGCGTCGGCAAGCTGGGTCATAAGCCAAAGGAAATAACGCGGTTTGGATTTCAAGGCCGAGGTCTTCCCCATCATGAAAATCTCTTCGCAGAGCGTGGTTACCGCCGCTTCACCGTTCCCCAGATTCAGGAGCCAAGGCCCCGGCCGCCCATGCTTGAACAAGAAGTCGGAAACGCTGCGCAGGATGCCAGGCGCCTTGGACCTGATGTCCCATTGACTGAGCTCTTTCCTGGCCTGGATTCGGGCCTGCAGGTCGTCGAAAGGGACCTTGCCTAGGCGGAAGAAATCCTTCCCGTACCCATCATGGAGATGAGCCAGCAACCGCATCAGCTTTTCGGCGGAAATCCCTTGATAGAGGGCGCAGAAGCACAGCAGTATCGCGGTTCCACGATCGGATTCCGGCGCATATGGGAACAAGGGCTCGCGCCCTTTCGCGAACCAATCGAACACTGGAGGCCTGGCGTTTTGGAAGCCGGAAACATAGGTCCTGATTTTTTCGATGTGATCCTTGTTACGCTCGACCCAGGTCAAGGGGCGAACCCTTGGCCCATCCGCACGATCTTGTCGCCGGGAACGAGCAAGGCGGGATCGACCTGATCCATCAATCCTTTGGAAAGGACCAGGATGACGGTGGAACCCAATTCAAAGCAGCCAAGGCCTTCGCCTTTGACCAGGCGCAGCGGCTGGGGCGGCTGCCACTGGGAGGCGTGCGGCCGCGGTAGTTTGTTGCCCTCCATTCCGGGATGGAAATCCAGGGTGATACGTCCGACATTGGTTGCGCCGACCATGACCACCAGGGCCTTACCGGAGGGACCGGCCAACTCGACGGTAATGCGCTCATTGACGACGAAAAGGCCGGGGATATGCCCGACGCTCCAGGTGTTCACCGGCCATAGTGCGCCCGGAACGTAGGAAACCTGGGTAACCTGGCCGTCTATCGGCGCATGGATGCGATGGTAATTGTACGGCGCCAGGTAGATCGTCAGGAAACCGCCCTGAAGATAATCCTCCAGATTCCAGCCCGGTCCTGCGAGGTCCTTAAGGCTGTAGTCCAAACCCTTGATCTGGGTCAGAACCGCCTTGCCCGGGCTAAAGGGGTGGCCTTGGGTCAGGGTTCCATCAACCGGCGAAATCAAAATCGAAGGGGCGATGGGGCGGGCTCCCGGCTTCAACTTACGGACAAAGAAGTCGCCCATGGTCGCATAATGCTCCAGGGGATATTCGGCTTCGGCGGTATCGATGCGGTATTGCCGGATGAACCAGTTTTTCACCAGGGTATGCAAACCGAAAGGGTAGTGCGCATGCACCAGGATGCCCACGACGTAACTCAGCAGGTTTTTGGGGAGGATGTATAGGAGCCTATAAAGCATGGTGGAACATGGGATTCAGGCGGAAGGTCCGGATGCGAGGGGATCCGGACGAACAGGGGAAAGACTGCGGTCGCGCGGACTTGAACCGCGAAGGGGTTGCCCCCACCAGCACCTCAAGCTGGCGTGTCTACCAATTTCACCACGACCGCGTGTCTCGCGAAAATCAAATCCGACTACGGGCGGATTTCCGGATCCTCCCGTTCGCATCGGACCGAAAACCTTATTGTCCCTTGGCCGGTGCTTGCGCCGGAGCCGTTCCGGAAGGCGCAGGGCCGGTCGGCGTAGCGCCGAGACCGGGAATTGCGTTCACCGGACCCTCCGAGGCGCCGTTGGACGGGGATACCCCGGCCGGCAATACGCTGGAAAGGCCGTGACGGGCCGACTTCAGTTCCGACTCCCGGCGTCCGGTTTCGATGCCCTTGGTGGACATGTAGTTCAGGCCCAGGAGCAGGATGAAGGATGCCAAGGCGACGCCTTGGGTCAGTTTGGTCAAAAAGGTAGCCGCGGAACTCCCGGTGAAAGCGGCGCCACCACCCATGCCTCCGAATGCTCCGGCCAATCCCCCACCCTTATCGTTTTGGATGAGAATGAGGAGAACAAGCAGGATGCACACGAAAATGTGCAAGACCACCAATGCGACGAAAAGCCAATGATTCATGTTTAAACCCGTTTTTTAGGCGGCTTTAATAATACCTAAAAAGGCATCCGCCTTCAAGGCTGCCCCGCCAATCAATCCCCCGTCGATGTCCGGCTGGGAAAGCAGGCCGGCAGCGTTTTCGGCTTTCATGCTTCCGCCGTATTGGATGCGCACGACATTAGCCGTTTCGGCGCCATAGAGTTCCTTGAGGAGGCCGCGGATGAACTTGTGTACTTCCTGCGCCTGTCCGTCGCTGGCGGTGCGCCCGGTGCCGATGGCCCAGACCGGTTCATAGGCGATCACGGTTTGGGCGGCGTCCTGGGCCGATACGCCCTGGTAGGCGGCCTTGACCTGGGTGGCCACGACCTTCTCGGTGACATTGCTTTCGCGCTCGGACAGGGTCTCTCCCACGCAGATGATGGGGATAAGGCTTTCGGCCAGCACTTTTACGGCCTTTTTGTTCACATTGGCGTCGGTCTCCCCGAAGAGCGTGCGCGGCTCGGAATGGCCCAGTATCACGTAGGTTACTCCGAGGGATTTAAGCATATCCACGGAAACCTTGGAGGTGAATGCGCCTTGGTTCTCCCAATGGACGTCCTGAGCGCCCAGCTTGATGGGCGAGCCCTTGACGATGCCGGCGACGCGATCGAGCGCAAGATAGGTCGGGCACACCACGATATCGGCGTTTTCCGCGAGAGCCCGGCCCCCCGCACCCGTCAGCGCCGCGACCAGTTCGGTCGCGAGCTTGGCGGAATCCTCTACCGTCTTGTTCATTTTCCAGTTACCGGCGATGATTTTCTTGCGCATGGTTTTTCCTTACTTTTCCGTGAGTGCGACGACGCCGGGGAGGGGCTTGCCTTCGAGGAATTCCAACGAGGCGCCGCCGCCGGTCGAAACATGGGATACCTGTTTGCTCAGGCCCGCCTTCTTGATGGCGCTGGCGGAATCACCCCCGCCGACCACGGTAATACCGCCGTTCTTGGTGGCTTCCACCAAGGCTTTGGCCACGGCATAGGTTCCCTTGGCCGAAGCTTCCACTTCAAAAACGCCCATGGGACCGTTCCAGAGCACGGTCTTGGCGGCCGCGATGACCTTGGCGTAGGCGGCCGAAGTCTCGGGACCGATGTCGATGGCTTCCCAGTCCGAAGGAATTTCGTTCATCCGGCAAGTGCGGCCCTGCCCGATGGTACGGGCTTTGAAATCGAATTTGTCGGTGATGAAGCAGTCGGTGGGCAGCATCAGCTTGTCCCCGTATTTCTCCATCAGCTCTTTCGCGAGCGGCACGCGGTCGAGCTCGACCAGGCTCTTGCCGATTTCAAGGCCCATGGCCTTGGCGAAGGTATAGGCCATGCCGCCGCCGATGATCAGTTTGTCGACCTTGGGCAGCATCTGCTGGATGACGTCGATCTTGCCGCTTACCTTGGCGCCGCCGATGATGGCCACGAACGGGCGCTTGGGGTTCTGGATGGTGTCGCCGAGGAAATCCAATTCCTTCTTCATCAAGTAGCCGCTGGCGCGCTGTGACAAGGTGATGCCGGCCACTGAGCTGTGATCGCGGTGAGCGGAGCCGAACGCATCGTTCACGTAAACGTCTCCCAGCCGGGAGAGGCCGGCGCGGAAGGCGGCGACCTTTTCCTTCTCGGCGACGATTTTGGTGCCGTCCTCGAGCTTGAGCTTGCCTTCTTCCTCGATATGGAATCGCACGTTCTCCAGCAGAATGACGCCGCCGGGCTTCAGAGCCGAGCAGGCTGCCTCGGCTTTGGGACCGACGCATTCTTCCACGAATTGCACCGGTTTGCCGAGGAGTTCCTGGAGCTTGGCCGCCACGGGCTTGAGGCTGAATTCGGACATGACCTTACCGTCGGGGCGGCCGAGGTGGCTCATGAGCACGACGCTGGCGCCGTTGTCGAGAAGGTATTTGATGGAGGGCAGGGCGGCGGCGATGCGCTTCTCGTCCTCTACCTTGCCGTCCTTGATGGGGACGTTGAAATCCACGCGGACGAGCACGCGTTTGCCGTTTACCTTGAGATCCTCGATGAACAACTTCGCCATGTGCGTATCCGTGGTTAAGATGATAACGTTCCCCGCGCCGTGCGCGGTGTGCCGCGGACGGCGCGGTTCGGAATAGTACCGGGAGACCGGTAAAAGGCCGGGGCCCGGAAAAAAAGGCGCCGCGGTCCTTGCGGGCCGCGGCGTTTGGGCTGTCGAAGCGGCTAAGGCCGCTGGTAAGGACAGCCCTAAGGTTAGACGCCGACCTTGGCCATGTGCTGGATGAGGTCGATGAGCTTGTTGGAGTAGCCCCATTCGTTGTCGTACCAGGCCACCAGCTTCACGAAGGTGTCACTGAGGGCGATGCCGGCATCGGCATCGAAGATGGAGGTGCGGGGGTCGCCGAGGAAATCGTTCGAGACGACCTGATCCTCAGTGTATCCCAGGATGCCCTTGAGAGTGGTTTCGGACGCCAACTTCATGGCGGCTTTGATTTCCTCATATTTGGCGGGCTTGGCCAGGCGGCAGGTTAGATCGACCACGGAGACGTCCGGGGTAGGCACGCGGAAGGCCATGCCGGTCAGCTTGCCGTTCAGTTCGGGAATGACCTTGCCCACGGCCTTGGCGGCGCCGGTGGAGGACGGGATGATGTTCTGGGCCGCGCCGCGGCCTCCGCGCCAGTCCTTGGCAGAAGGGCCGTCAACGGTCTTCTGGGTAGCCGTGGTGGCATGCACCGTGGTCATGAGGGCTTCGACTATGCCCCAATTGTCGTTCACGACCTTGGCCAGCGGGGCCAGGCAATTGGTGGTGCAGGACGCATTGGAGACGACGTTCTGCGAAGAGTTGTACTTCTCATGGTTCACGCCCATGACGTACATGGGGGCGTCGGCGGAGGGAGCGGAGATGATGACCTTCTTCGCGCCGGCGGTGAGATGCCCCTGGGCCTTGTCTACCGTGGTGAACAGACCGGTAGACTCGATGACGAAGTCGGCCCCGATGGCACCCCACTTCAGGTCGGCCGGGTTCTTTTCGGCGGAGACGCGGATGGCTTTGTCGTTGACGACCAGTTTGCCGTCCTTGACCTCGACCTTGCCGTCGAACGCACCGTGGGTGGAATCGTACTTGAGCATGTACGCCATATATTCCACGTCGATGAGATCATTGATTCCCACGATTTCCACATTGGGACGGTTCACAGCGGCCCGGAAAGCCAAACGCCCGATACGACCAAATCCGTTGATTCCAATTTTCACGGCCACCGAAGTACCTCCTGATAAGTATTCAAAAACAACGCTCACAATATAAAAACACGGC
>JBDSIO010000106.1:0-12804 GCA_039917895.1 Fibrobacteria bacterium
TGTCCGGGCCCCCGTGCCGGCCGGAGACGCCCCCATCAACGTGCAGGAATGGCTTGCGAAACGGGCCGAGACTCCGGATTTGCCGGTTCCCATCGGCGCCCGCTGCTTCCCGGATCGCCAGGCCCCCATGGAACCCGAATCCGCCGACCCAGCCCGCTGACAGGATTCCGGGGCCTAAAAACAATTAAACCATTTCGGCGGGCAGGCTTTTCGAAGCGCTGCGACCCCCGATCCCGCTTCCGGTGCGTTTCCACGCCGTTTGACCATGGTTGGCACATTTGAATACCATCAACGCCCAGGAAATCCTTACCGCCGCTTGATTGCATGCCAAGTGCCGGAATGAGAAGATGAAAGCCATTGCACCGGGTCGCTTGGCCCGTCATCGCGTTTCCGGTGCGGATGGTGGAAGGGGAACGAAGGCATGCCTGCATCGTATCGCCGGGCGCTGTTTTCAGCGCTCTGCTTGCTTGGAGTGGCGGCCGATCGGGTATCCGCCCAGTACGTTGACTTCGAATTTCCCGCCTATGTTCCGGGAAAAACCATTGTGAACGTGGACGGGTGGATTCCATCCTCCGATCCCGCTCCGGATTATCCGGAAAATTACCAGGTGCAGGCCGGACCCGGTGGGAAATACCTCCACGCACTGACCACCACTTCAACCACCCTCCACCGGTATTTCAGCACCGTAAGCGGCATTCTGGACGTGCGCTGGAAATGGCGCGCGATGTCGGACAGCGCGCATTTCTGCGCCAGCGTCTCCAACAGCGTCGCGAGCGCGCGGGCCGCGAGCCGGGGCCTGGTCTGCCTGGATGCGAAGGGAGTTATCACGACCCAGGGATTGGCGGGCTTTCCCTCCACCACGAGCAAGGAAAATTGGACCAAAGGCGAGTGGCATTACATGCGCATGGTGCTTGACAACGGCCTGGGCGTGAACAAGTTCACCGTTTACATTTCCGAGGACTCCCTGCGCGGCAGCGAACGTCTCGTTGCACCGGCGGCCACCATGGGCGGATCGGGCGCGTTCACGCGTTTCGTATTGCGCGACGAGGCCGGCAGCGGATATGTCGATTTCGACGACCTGTCATGGGAGACTACGGCGATGTGGCAGGTCGGCGCCAACAGCGGAAGCGACGGCCTGGGCGGGTTCGTCGATTCCCTATGGTCCACGGCCAGGAACTGGAGCAGCGGCGTCGTGCCCGACAACACCACCCACGTCATCTTCTCGGAAGGCTTCCAGCGGGGTTGCCTGTTGGACCGGAACGCGGAGGTAAGGTCCATAACGGTCGCATCCGAATACAAGGGAAACATCAACCTGGGCCAACAGAACCTTTCCGTCTGGATCAAAGGGGATTTCACCGGCGGAAATTACCCCTTCGCCGGCGCCGGGCATATCCGCTTTCCCTCGGCCCGCGGGGCCATCTTGATTTCCCCTGCGGCCTTCAGGATGCTGGCGCCGGTGCGCCACGACGGTCACGGCCCGGTCCGCCTCGACCTCCGCGCCCTCAACGTAGCCGGCCTTACCCAGATCCAAGGCAACATCGATTTCAACGGTTGGGACATGGTCGTGAACGGGGATTTCACCATCAAGAACGGCCAGCCCGGCACCCTGCGCAATCTCGATGGCCGCACCATTTCCGTGGGCCATGCCACGCGCTTGGAAGGTTCATCCAAGGACACTTTGCTCGGACTCGCCACCGCGCCCAAGGGTTGGATCCTTTCCGGATCCATAAGCGGCGCACCCGCCGACTCCATCCAGACGCGCTTCGCGTCCCTGGGCAACGCGCGCCTCTCCATCGGCCAAGGCTACGCGTATCAGAGCGTGGATGCGGGCGGCAATTCCGGTTGGGCCTTCATCACGGCCGCGCCGGTAATCCTGTCGCAACCCAAGGACACGACCGTGAAAGTCGGCGAGGCTGCGCAATTCAGGGTATCGGCCTCGAGCAAACTGCCGATGGCGTTCCAATGGTCCCGCGACGGCAAAGCCATTCCCGGCGCGGTGGATTCGACCTACACCGTGTTGACTACATTCAAGGCCGACAGCGGCGCGACATTCACCTGCAAGCTGACCAACTCCGCCGCAGACACTTCTACGGTCGCGGCCAGGCTTATGGTGAGCTTCCCCGCGCCCACCGTCATGCCCGCGCCGCGACCCTTCGCGGATTCGCTGTCCGTCAAGCTCACCTCCCCCGTCGCCGGAGCCGCCACCTGGTACTCCCGCAATGGCGGCGCCTACTTGGAATTCAGAAGCGACTTCACCCTCCGCGACTCGACCCTGGTGACCGCCTTCTCCGTTTTCAACCTGGACACGTCCGCCCCCGCCGCCTTCAATTTCCCGAAGATTATCCTGCCCCAGCTCGCGGAACCGGGCATCGATCCCGAAAACACCACCTTTGTGGACACCCTGCGGGTATCCATGACTCCGCCGCTTTCCGGCGCTTCCATCTATTACACCCTCGACGGCAAGGCCGCCGACAGCTCCGGCATCCTGTACCAGAAATCCTTCCTCGTTTCCCGGACCACCACCGTCAGCGCGGTTGCTTATCTCGCCGGTTACCGCCGCAGCAACGTGCGCAGCCGCAACTACATCCGCCAGGTTCCCGAGACCATCCCTGCGCCTTCGGCAGTCCCTGCCGGAGGCGACTTCACGGATTCCGTGGTGGTGAGGCTCTCCCCCCCGCCAACGGCCCCGGATGCTTCGGTATTTTACTTCACCGGCAACCAAGGCCCATTCAAGTACTCCGATTCCCTGGTGCTTCGCGCAACCTCGAATCTCAAGGCCATCGCCATCTCGGGATCAAAAATCAGCGACACCGCCACCTGGGAATTCCGCCGCCGGCTGGAGGCGCCCGTCGCCGCTCCCAAGACGCGCAGCTTCGCGGACACGCTCCGCATCGCTCTCACCACGAAGGCGATCGGAGCCGGCATCCATTACACCTGGGACGGCAACGACCCCACCGCGGCATCGCCCCTCTATGACGGCCACCCGATGCTGCTCGACTCCTCCGCCACCCTAAAAGCCGTTTCCGTTTCGAGCGGGGAGGTCAGCGGGGTGCTTTCCGAAACCTACACGCTCATCCCGGACACCCCTTACGTCTCGCACCGCGGTGGCGGCTACGATTCCCTCATCACCATCGCCCTGAGAGCCTCGTCCGCGCGGGCCACCATCTACTATTCGCTGGACGGCTCCATCCCCGGCCCGGAACGTCCCCAGACCGCTTACACCAAGCCTTTCAATCTCGATTCCAGCGCCACCCTCAAAGCCGTCGCGGTGACGGGAACCGGAACCAAGTCGCGGAGCGGCCCATGGCGCATCGAACGCTACACCTTCATCACCCCCGGCCGGCCGGTACTGAAGCCCGGTGCGCGCATAGAATTGTCCAAAAGCTACAGCCTGGACAGCCGCTTCGCGGGAGCCTCAACCGTGGACGTGGAGGTGCTCCGCATGGACAGCCTCAAGACGCCCGGAGGCTTCCGCGACATCCTGTTCGGCGTGCGCCTGTCGCTCCCCGACGGCGCCCCCGCATTCCCAAAAATCGCCTTTAACGCGCCCAAAGGCGAACCGCGTTCCCTGTTCGCCTACCAAACCAAAGATCAGGCCCGCTACATATCAAGCGATGACACCATCGAGATTTCCTCCCCGGGGACCTATTTCCTGGCCATGGACACTTCCGCCCCGATCATCTCCTTTTCGGGCGAGACCTTCACTTTGGAAGACTCTACCCGCCTGGTCGTCTCCATCAAGGACAACGTCTCGAACCTGCTCTTGGATATGGAACGCTCGGACAAGGCCTCCGCGGGATTCCGGGGGAAAGAGATCAACGGCATGCCCTTGCTCAACGTCGCCCTGCAGAACCCCAAGGGATCGCTCCTGCCCCTGACGGTGCGGCTCAAGGTCGACGACCATACGAACACGGCCTCCTTTCCCGACGACGGCTCCCACTATGCGCTGGCCCAGCGGTTCACCGGATCCATCCGCACTCCGGCCGCGTTCCATATCGGCAGTTCCACGGACGATCCGTGGGATCTGGTCGCCATCCCCTTGTCGCTGAATCCGGCCCTCACCCTGGCCCAATTGCGTAAGAACAACACCGCGCCCTCCCTGGAGGCCGCTACTCTCGATCCCAAGACCGGCCTTTACCGCAATCTCGCGGCCAATGAACCCATGCCGGCGGGGGCATCCATCTGGCTAGGCGCCGCTACGAGCATCCCTTCCCTGGTGTTTCCCGCCTTGCAGACCGCCTCCCGCCAAGGAGCCGCGGCCTATACGCTCACCCTGCACCACGGCTGGAACCAGGTCGCCAATCCCTGCCTCACCCGCATGTACTGGCCGGTAACCCGCGTGTTTCCAGTTGCGTACGAATCCTCGCCGCTCAAAGGTCTTCACATCTTCAATCCAACCACCGGAGCTTATGATCACGCGGAGACATTGGAGCCCTGGAGGGGATATTTCGCATGGTATGAGGGCCAGGGCGATACTCTGGTCACGTTGAGTCCGGCCCCGGTCGCGGCTCCGGCTACAATTGCGGCCCTTGGCAAAGCGGCGAAATCCAACTCTGCCGGTAACACCGCGGCCTCCGCAGGATTCCGTTTCCAACTCCGCCTCGCTGGCGCCGCGGGAGTGAGTCTGGGCGCTACGCCGCGAGCCCAGAACGGCATGGGGCTGGAAGACGAACCCCAGCCCGCGGGTCGCCGCGTCGACGCTGCGCACCTGTACTCGGCCCGCGCGGGCATGCGCCTGGAAACCGACCTGGTGAAATGGTCCCCGGGCGCGCTGTCCGGTTGGACCCTGGTCATGGGTCTTCCCAAGGGTAACCCGCGTGATACGTCAGCGGCGAATGGCTTGAGGTCCGGAGCCGGGGAAGGCGCCCGCATCGAGGGCGTTGAACTGCCGGAAGGCTATTCGGCCTGGGCGGTGTCGCGCAAACGCGGGTTGCGCTTCCCCATTGCGCAGGGCGCGACCCTCCCCATGCATGCCGGCTTCACCGACACCCTCGAGGTGATCGCGGGTCCCGCCTTCGCGGTGGAAGCGCGCCTGGCCTCGATTCCCGTCTCGGTGGGCGCTTTCAGCCTCGACCTGGAAGCCGCCCCGGGAAGCTTTGCCCTGCGCCTTCATCTGCCCGGAGCCTCCCGCTTGCGCCTCCAGGTCTGGTCATTGGCGGGCCGAGGAATCGAATCCGGATCCCTTGACCTTCCCGAAGGGGTCTACCGTCTGGTCCGGGACCGGCACGGCCAGGGCTATCCCACCGGCCTATACGTGGTTTCCCTGGAGTGGGCCGGCGGGGGAAAGTCGGGGCGTTTGACCCGCAAAATCGCAATCCCTTGAGAATATCCTGAAACACGTTTGTAACCTGAGTCCCTTGGCCAGCCCACTCCCCGCTAGTAGATTTGCCTACAGATGAATCAAACAACCGTACTGGTCACAGAAGACGATTCCGATATCCTCGAATTGATCGTTTACAGCCTCGAAACCGAAGGCTTCCGCGTGCATTCGGCCAAGAACGGGAGCGACGCCCTTTCCATTTTGAGCGATGAATCCGTGGATCTCGCCATCCTCGACGTCATGCTGCCGGATATGTCCGGCATCGAGCTTTGCCGCAAAATCAAGCGGGAAGAACGCCTGGAGAACATCCCCGTACTCTTCGTCACCGCCAAGGACGAGGAAACCGACAAGCTGATCGGCTTCAAAGTGGGCGCCGATGATTACCTCACCAAGCCCTTTTCGCCCAAAGAACTGGTGGCCCGGGCCAAGGCGCTGGTCAAGCGTTCCAAGGGCGCAAAGGACCGCTTCCTGTTCCGCGGACTGGAAATCCTCTTCGACCGCCACGTGGTGGAAGTGGAGGAGAAACGCGTCAATCTGACCCCGCGCGAGTTCATGGTCCTCAAGGTCCTGATCGAGGGTCAGAAAAAAACCATCGCGCGCGCGACCTTGTTGGAAAGGGCCTGGGGCATGGAGTCCAAGGCCGGCCTCCGCAGCGTGGACGTCACGGTCACCCGGTTGCGCGAAAAGATCAAGCCCTACGGAAAGTGCATCCGCACCGTCACCGGCTTCGGCTACCAGTGGGACCAGGACGGTTTCCTCGCGACCTCGGAAGCCAAGCAGCCCGCGCCCGCCGAAGAAACGGGCTGAGCCTGAGTAAAATCGAACGCGAATATCCCTCCCTGCGCGCCCATCTCATAGGGATGCTGGGGATATTCGCCGCCTTGTTCCTGGCGCTCACCCTCTATCTCTACCTGACTTCGCGCACTTTGTTCGCCGACGCCTTGCAGCATGAGCTCTCAGGCGATCTCGACTGGTTGGCCTCCAGCCTGCTGGAACGCCCGGCGCTGGCCCGCGATCCGCTGCTTTCCGACTCCCTGTGCAAGGCCGTGTCCCGGTTCAAGGGTTTCCGCGTCACCCTCATCGACGCCTCCGGGCGCGTGCTCGCCGATTCCCACGTCCCGCGCGAAGAGGTGGGGACACTGGAGAACCATGCTTCCCGGCCGGAAATCCGCATGGCCGACGCCGGGGGCTGGGGACATTCCTGGCGCTATTCCACCACGCTCGGCCGCGGAATGCTCTACGTCGCCCGCAAGGTACCGGAACAATCGTGTTACCTGCGCATGGCCGCCGGACCCGTCACCCTCAACCGCTTCCAGATGGCCAGCCTCAAGACCTTCGCGCTCTTTCTGGCCCTGTTCCTGGGAGCATCGTTCGCTGTCACCTGGTGGATCAGCCGCAAGATCAGCTCCCCGCTCCTGCAGTTGACCCGCGACGGAAACCCCGGGGCCCTTCCGTCCGGCGCGGGGAGGGGTGGCCGCGCCGGCGTGGAAGGTAGGGAAAGCTCGGAAAAGCCGCCGCGCTGGGAAGCCGAATTCCGCGAAGCCGAGGTTCTGAACAAGGCGTTCGAAGGCTACGTCGGCCAAGTGCGCACCCTGGGGCGCGAAGTCGAGACGCAACGCGATAAACTCATGGCCGTGCTCAACCAGTTGGACGAAGGCATCCTGATCGTGACCGCGGATGGCACTATTGTCGCCACCAATCCCTCTTCCTTGCGCCTACTCGGGGCCGGGACCGATGCGCGGACGGCGGCGGTCTGGGAGGGGCGTCCCCTGCGCGATGTGCTTCCGGGCAGCCCTTTGGTCTCATGGATTGCCACCGCGCAGTCGCCCGATCGCACCCCGACCATGCACATCGACAAGGGCCCGGATTCCCCCTTCGATCTGCTGTGCCATCTGGCCCCGCTGCACGCCGGCGACCGGGAATTCCTCCTCACCCTGCTTGACGTGACAGAGTTCCGCCATCTGGACCGGGTGAAATCCGAATTCGTGGCCAACGCCTCGCATGAGCTAAAGACCCCGCTCTCCTCCATCAAGGGGTATGCCGAAGCGCTTCTGGAGGGGGCCCTGAACGATCCCAAAGTCAGGGAACCCTTCGTCGGAAAGATCCACGCCAACGCCCTGCGCCTGGAGCGGCTGGTCCAGGACCTCCTGAGCCTTTCCCACCTGGAAGCCAATCCGGAACCCAAGGAGCCCGAACCCCTTCCCTTGCGCGGCTACATCAACGCGGCGGCCAACCTGCACCGGCACGCCATGGACGGCGCGGGCGTGCGCATGGAGAACCATGTGGGCGAGGACACGCGCGTGCTGATGGAACCGCGGGATCTGGAACTTATCCTCAACAACCTGGTGGGAAACGCGGTGAAGTACAACCGGCCCGGCGGCAAGGTGAAGCTTTGGACCGAAGGCGGCGAGGCGGGCTCGCTGAAACTATTCGTCAAGGATACCGGCATCGGCATTCCGGAAGAGATGCTGCCGCGCATCTTCGAACGCTTCTACCGCGCCGGCGCTTCCCGGGCGTCCAAGGATGGCACCGGCCTGGGCCTGGCCATCGTCAAGCATGCGGCGCACAAGTACGGCATGACCGTGGCGGCGGAAAGCGAAATGGGGGAAGGCAGCCGTTTCATCATCGGCATCCCCGCGGCCCTGGTGGATGCGTCCAAACCCGCAGCCTAATCCACTTATCCAGCCCGTCCTGGAAGACGGTCAGCAACAGGATGCCCCCATTGAGCGATGCTTGCCTATCGAAGCAGGAGTACAACATTGGCCCATTGTGGATTGATCGGCCACGCTGGCGCCCTCCGCCTTGGCAACCGCTTCATCCGCATTTCCTGCCCGCGTTCCGCTTACCGTCACACTGAGCACCCGGACACCGGATGCGGTCAGGATCTTGCGCTCCTCCGCCGTAAGGTAGGCCGCCAGAAGGTCATCGGGAATGGAAATGACCTTCTCACGTGAAACGGTCACGTCCACGAATCCCGTTTTCGCCAGCAGTTCCAGATATTCTCCCTTGCCGATGGCTCCCGACACGCAGCCGACATACATTTCGGCGGCCTTCCTGAGCGCTTCCGGGAATTCGCCATCGAGCACCACGTCGGAAATGCCGAATCGGCCTCCGGGCTTGAGCACGCGATGGATTTCGGCGAACGCCTTGCGCTTGTCGGGGACCAGATTGAGGACGCAATTGCTGATGACGCGATCCATCGAACCCGTTTCTACCGGCAAGGCTTCGATTTCCCCGAGCCGGAATTCCACATTGCCGAAGCCGACTTTGGCGAGGTTCTCCCGCGCCTTCTTGATCATGTCGGCCGTCATATCCACGCCGATTACCCGGCCCGTTTCTCCGACCAGGCTCCGGGCTACGAAAACGTCATTGCCCGCTCCGGATCCCAAATCCAGGACCGACTGACCTTCCTTCAGGTCTGCGGCGTCCGTGGGAATGCCGCAACCAAGGCCCAGGTCCGCGTCGGCCACATAGCCCTGCCGCATCGAATAGTCTTCGCTGAAGTCGACAAAGGACGACTCTCCGTTGGAGGGGCCGCAGCAATTAGTCGGCCCGCAACAGGAACCGCCTTCGCGGGCCAATTGACCGTATTTTTCACGGACGATTTCCTTAACGCTCTCCGCATTTTCCATTTTCAACTTCCTTTTGCTTTTCCTGTTTCACATGGCCGCAAGGGACCTTTAAGATGGCAACTCTCGCGGAATGCGCCAGTACCTTAGCGAAGTCGGCGATAACCTGATCTTTTTGGAAGAATTCCGATCGTTTGCTTAAGACCATAAGCCTAATATCGTATATCTACGATATTAAATCAAGTAATTTATTTAGCGAATGAACCGCAGTCTCCCAGCCAGCCTCAACTTCCCAAAGGAACAGGAAGAATGAGGAAGGATGAGGAAGGATGCGGAATGATGAAGAATCAATTCCGTAGTGGATTGACTGGGGGATTATCCGCCGGCGAGGCGGAAGATCCAGCAAATCACGTAAGCGACGAGGGCCGTGCAAGGGATGGTGAGGATCCAGGCCATGCCCATCTGACCTGCGATTTCCCAACGGACGGCGGAGGCGCGCTTGGCGGAGCCTACGCCCATGATGGCGCTGGAAATGACGTGGGTGGTGGAAACGGGCATGCCGAAATGGGTGGCGGTGAGGATGGTGGCGGCGGCGGCGGTTTCGGCGGCGAACCCGTGCACGGGGGCGAGGCGGATCATTTTCACGCCCATGGTCTTGATGATGCGCCAACCGCCCGCGGCCGTGCCCAGGGCCATGGCGGAAGCGCACAGGAACACGACCCAGGCAGGCACATGGAAATCCTTGCCGCCGTGCATGTAGCCCATGCTGACCAGCGCCAGGGAGATGATGCCCATCGCCTTCTGCGCGTCGTTGGATCCGTGGCTGAAGGCCATGAACGAGGCCGAGACCAGTTGCAAATGCTTGAACCAGCGGTTCACCTTGCCCGCCGGGCTCTTATGGAACATCCACATCAGCCCAATCATGATGATGGCGCCGCCTGCGAAACCGACCAACGGTGAAAGGAGCAGGGTCTTGATGATGTTCCACACGCCTTTGCCGTTCAGGCTATGGAAACCATGCGCCGAGATCACCGAGCCGATGATGCCGCCGATCAGGGCATGGGACGAACTGGAGGGGATGCCGTAGAACCAGGTCAAGAGGTTCCAGAAGATGGCGGCCAGCAGGCTGGAGGCCACGATGCTGTGGGTGACCAGCATGGGATCCACGATGCCCTTGCCGATGGTCTTGGCCACGGCCGTGCTCAGGAAGGCCCCGCCGAAATTGAGCAGGGCGGCCATGATCAGGGCCAAGCGCGGGGAAAGCACGCGCGTGGAGACCACGGTGGCGATGGCGTTCGCCGAATCGTGCATGCCGTTGATATAGTCGAAGATCAAGGCCAGGGCGATGAGCCCGATCAGGATGGGCAGCGAATCAGCCATGCTTCAGAACGATCCCTTCGATGATGCCGGCCACGTGCTCGCACATATCGGTGGCCGTCTCCAGATTGTCGTAGATGTCGCGCCATTTCATCACGTCGAGGGGATTCGGGTCGCCTTTGAACAGGTCGGCAACGGCCTCCCGGGCAATCTTGTCGGCCAGGTTCTCCAGGCGATTGATTTCGATGCAATGGGGGATGATTTTCTCGTATTTGAGGTCCGAAATCAGGGGAATGACCTTGTTCAGCTCTTCCACCTGCTTGACGATGACCTCGACCAGGGCCTTCATCGGGGGGGTGATCTGGGTCAGGCCGTACAGCATCATGCGCTCGGTGACCGCTTCCATGTAATCCATGCAATCGTCCAGGCCCAAGGTCAGGTGATGGATATCCTCGCGGTCGATGGGGGTGATGAAGCTCTTGTCCAGCCGGATCAGGATGTCATGGGTCAAAACGTCGGCATCGTGCTCCAAACGTTCCAGCTTATGGGCCGAAGCTTGCACGTCCGCGGAGCTGCCGGACACCATGTCGCTCATGACCTTGGCGCCGTCCTGCAGGATTTTGGCCGCGCTGCTGAACAAGTCGAAGAATTTGTGATCCGTGGGTATCAGCTTCTTGAACATACCGCTCCTTGAAAGGCTCCTTGAAAGGGACGCACTACCCCCCTCGTAATCGCGGCCAGAAGGTAGAAATATCGCTCCTTTCCATCCTATATCGGCCCGCGTCCCTGGTGTGACATCAAGGGGTCTCCGATGGAGTCACGGCCCAGCAAACTGCGCGAAAAGGCGCTTTTTACGCTGCCTACCCGCATTTTACCGCCGGAGTTAGGTGTCCGGCTTAACTAGTAAGCCATCAGCCCGATCAGCGCCGCAGGACCGGTTGCCGAAAAGTCTTTCCTGCCGCATCGCGCCCGCGCCAGGTACGCACGGCCGGCCGTGAATTCCCGGCCCGGTGGATGATCCTCTGCCCTGCCGAAGCGGCCGGGGCCGCCAAAGACACCGGTATGGCCTCGAAAGCCTTCCCCCGCATTTCGATCAGCCGGAACTCCTCCGCGTACTTCCGACCGTCATCCATGGTTTTCGCGCGTCGCACCAGGCCCACCCCTTCGGCATACACCGAGGTGTCGACGAGGATGCCCGGGGATCTTTCGGCGTAGACGAACACCGAACGAGGCCCATCCGGGAACGCCATCTCTTTCACTTCCCGCGCCGGATATTGCTTGCCGTTGAAGAAGCGCAATGGATCCGACCAGCTCGGATCGCTGTCATTATCCCAGATACCAATCCCGGAATTGCCTTTAGGCAGCGCCGTGCCTCCACCCACATTGAAATCCACCGACTTGATCTCCGGTTCCAGCGGCTTATCCGCACGCAGGCGCGCGTACAACGAGTCTTCCAGGCTCAGGATGAAACTTCCGCCGCTCCCGGATTTCACGGTGATGGACCTGAGGATACTGTCGCGCGACACCGTTCCGGCCGAGTCGACGCGCCGGATCCCCAGATAGAGCCAACTGGTGCCTAGCGCTACCGGGGCGAAATCCTTCGGCGACAACGCGTCCTCGGGGATGTCCACCTCCGGGTAAGGAAACTGGGCGCGCGGTGTGACGGCCATGCCTTTGAAAGCGATGAGTTGGTAGGTCGCGAGCCGTTCCGGAGCGGTTAGGTTGTTCGTATTGAAGACGTTGTAGTTGTGCTGCAGCCGGGTCATCCCGACATCCTTGACGTAGGCCGCGTAGTCGATGACGGTATTGCGGATGCGTCTTAAGTAGCGGACCTCGCCGCGGGCCGCCAAGTCACCGGTATCCGGCGTGATACGGTTGGCCGGGAAGGTACGGGAACGGAAGAAGAATTCCATTTCCGAAGGCAGGCTATCGGAACCGAAGGGAGCAACCCGCAGTTCCGGTTGCCCGGTTTTCTCGCGGACCAGGAACCGTCCCTGGCGTAAGGCATCGGCCGGCATACCGCTTCTGATTCCCCAGCGCCCGTACGCGATCCAATGGACCGAATCGCGATAGGACAGGAAATGCGTCTTCCCATCCGCGCCGCTGCGCGAGGAATCCGCGGTGATACTGCGGATTACGGAGATTTCGTCCCACAGTGCCTTGCAGAGCATGCGTTCATTACCGATATAGGTCCAGGTATTGCCCGGGGCCAGGGGCGCGAAATCGCCGACCTCGGCGGCTGCCGCCGGAATGACGATGGCAGCGATCGCCATGAAGAAAAGTCCGGACAGCTTGGTCGAAAACGAATGCGGTTTTACCATGAATGCGGTTTTACCTTAAGGTTTTCTCCATACACGGTTCCGGGATTAGGGGTGGTTCGGGTACCCATAATTTATCTCGGTTCCTGGTGAATAGGCGGATATCAGCCTTTTCCGGCGGCCGCAGCCGCAGCCTCCGCCTTCTTCTGCTCAGCGATCACCTTGGGATCGATCAGGATGTGCAGCTCGCGGAGCTGCTTGTCCGTCACGTCGCCCGGCGCGTTCATCATCAGATCCTGGGCCTTCTGGTTCATCGGGAACGCGATGACTTCGCGGATGT
>JBDSIO010000107.1:0-1941 GCA_039917895.1 Fibrobacteria bacterium
TGGGTGCTCATCCCGGTTGGCGGCAGACTTTGACACGGCACATGGAATCGATGCCTACCGTTGCTACTTTCGTCCTGGCGGGGTTCAGCTCTCCGCCATTGCGTGAGGTCTGCGCCTTCCAGGATGAGCAAAACGAATATACCTCTTCCTGACGGACCTACCAAGGCCTCCGGGCGTCACGGAGCCTTTCCGGAGCTTTGGCAGAGCTGTATATACCTTTTACCGGAACTTTTACCGAGGGACGGATCCCCTCGCATGGAGGTTGGATGACCTCGACCTGGATTTCCCCGGAACTTATGCTTACAGGAGGCGGCGTGGAACTCGTCCCCTTGGCGCCCGACCACATTCCAGGACTTTACCGAGCCGGCAAGAATCCGGAGTTGTGGCGCTTCGTTCCTTTTGCGGTCGCCAGCGAAAGCGACATGGGCCGATACGTAAGCATGGCTTTGGCCGATCGGGATAGGGGGGAAGGCTTTCCCTTCACCATCCGCCATAAAGCCGACGGCCGAATCCTGGGTTCCTCCCGCTATTATTCCTTATCCCCGCAAAACCGGAATCTGGAAATCGGTTATACCTGGCTCGACCCTTCGGTGTGGCGGACTGCGGTCAACACCGAATGCAAGTTGTTGCTGTTGCGTCATGCCTTCGAGTCACTGGGATGCGTGCGCGTGGCGTTGCGCACCGATTTACGCAACCTGAGATCGCGCAATGCCATCGAACGTTTGGGCGCAACGCTGGAAGGAGTACTGCGCAAGCACATGATCCTGCCCGACGGATACATCCGCGATACGGTCTACTTTTCCATTACCGACGAAGAGTGGCCGCAGGTCAAAAACGGACTTGCAGCCAGGCTGGTGGACGCTTAGTAATGCCTGTGAAGGCCTGGAATTGTTCAGGTTTCGGGACCGGCCGCCTTGGGCCGCTTGCGGAGATCCTGGAAGAACGCGCGCAGCAATTCCAGGCACTCGTCACCTAGCACGCCGCCCACCACTTCGATCTCGCGGTTGAGGGGGTTTCCGTTGAGGATATCGTAGGCCGAACCCAAGGCTCCCAGGCGTTTATCCTTGGACCCATACACCACCCGGGACAGGCGGCCGTTGAGGATGGCGCCGGCGCACATAGGGCAGGGCTCGAGGGTCGCATAAAGCGTGCATCCCTCCAAGCGCCAGTTTTCCAAGGCGCCGCTGGCGGCCCCCATGGCGATGATTTCGGCATGCGCGGTGGGATCCCGCAGGGTTTCCATATGGTTCCGGCCGCGGCCCACCACCTTGCCGTCCTTGACGATGACGCATCCGATGGGCACTTCGCCTTCTTCATAGGCGCCATGCGCCTCACGCAGGGCTTGGCGCATGAAATGTTCGTCGTTGGGAGGGGCTAACAGGGTCATTGGGGTCTCATGGGATTGATCTGGGATAGAACTCAAAATGAAAAATGGAAAATGGAAAACCCAAATTTAAATCCGGGTCCGCGGCGGGTGGCATCAGTTGTAGAACACAAGGCGGTTCCGCCCCGTTTCCTTCGCCCGGTACAGGGCTTTATCCGCCTTTTCCAGGATTTCCCGGCCGTGGCGCGAATCCACGGGATAGATGGCGCCGCCGATGCTCATTGTGACCTGGAACCGCACTGTGCCGGATTCGAAGACCTTGGCGGCGATGGTTTCCCGGATGCGCTCCGCTGTCTCCCCCGCCTTGGCGCGATCGGTATCGGCAAGCATGCAGACGAATTCCTCGCCGCCGTAACGCGCCAACAGATCGGTGGCGCGGATATTCTGGGAAATTATCTTGGCCACTTCCTTCAGCACCAGATCGCCCATGGGGTGTCCATAGGAGTCGTTCACTTTCTTGAAGAAATCGATGTCCATCATCAGCACCGCGAGTTGGTGGTCGTATCGCTGGGCGCGCAGGAGCTCATTCAGGAAGCGCTCCTGGAAAGTGCGGTGGT
>JBDSIO010000108.1:0-13996 GCA_039917895.1 Fibrobacteria bacterium
CCGATAGCGCCTCCGGCGCGTTGCCGGACCCCAGCATGATGATATGCCCGCCGGTGAGACCGTCCTTGCGGTACAAGTCCGCGAACCAGGCGGCATCGTGTTCCGAAACGAAATTGGTGCGCAACCCCTCCCCGGAATCCGAGAGGGTGCCGCCCACGATTTGTTTTACTTTTCCTTGATGCAGATCGATACAGGGTCGGAACGCTGTCATGATTCGGGAAGTATCCTCCGTTCTTGAAACTTAGTTCGAACTTTCTAAGTTCCAAACCCGGTTTCACGCGGTATCAAGCGTATCCCGAAGGTAAGCACAGGGCGGAGAATTTGCCTGCATAGGCGTATAAATGGGCGTAAAAGAGACCGAAAATCCCATGTGGGCCAGAATCCTGAAAATGACCCTCAAGGTCGGTTACCAGACGTTCCGGATCCTTTGGCTAATTATCTGGACACTCTACCAACTCGCGCTCGGCGCGATCCTGGTCGGGATCGTATGGGGCGTTTTCCGGGTCGGCGAGTTCTTCTCGGTCTGGGACATCCGGGAACTCCGCACCAAGAATCCAACGTCCACGGCCTTCATCGATATGGAGCGAGCGCGACTGACCGACAGCCTGCGCGTGGCCGGCATATGGCCGCCGCCGGACACCTTGATTCAATGGTCCTGGATTCCTATTGACTCCATCCCGAAGATTATCCAAGAGCTCGCCTTGATTGCCGAGGACGCTAAGTTCTACGAGCATCAAGGTTTCGATCTCGAGCAAATCGAATATGCCCTGGTCGCGAACCACCAGGCCGGGAAGAAGGCGCGAGGCGCAAGCACCATCACCCAGCAGGTGGCCAAGAACCTGTACCTGAGCAAGGACAAGGAGCTTAGCCGTAAACTGCGGGAAGCGGCCATCACCCTGATCATGGAGAACTACCTTCCCAAGGAACGCATCCTCGAGACTTACCTCAACATCGCCCAGTTCGACGACGGGGTATTCGGCATCCGAGCCGCGTCCAGGCATTGGCTGAAAAAGGAACCATTCGAATTGACCCAGGACGAGGCCGTTAACCTGGTCTGCCTGCTTCCGAGCCCCACGAAATGGAATCCTAAGAAGCCCAACAACGCATTCCTGCAGCATAAGCGCCTGGTGCTGCGCAACTTCGCGGCCTGGAAGGGCCTTAAGAACGGGGACTCCACCTCCATCGGCTGGCAGGATTCCGCCTACGCCAAACTGGCGGAACAGCTTTCCGAGGAGCGTTGGAAACTCCTGCGCTCGCGTCCCATGCTGGACACCCAGCCCTCGGATACCGGAGCCGAAGAGGGCATGCCCCGATCGGGTGAATCGCAGGGAGGTTCCGAGGCCGTGAGTCCTCGCCGCGGCGGTGGTTCAAGGACCTTCTGAAAGGACCTCCTGATGCCGCCCGCGGCCGGCTGTCGTGGCCGGCCAGGCGAAATCATCCAAAGCCTCAGGTAATATCCTTCCGCACAATCCAGCCGTAAAAAAAGCCGCTCCCTGGGGAAGCGGCATTTTGATTTGCGGTCGAATCGTTACAGCCTCAAGAAGCCAGGTACTCTTCGATGGCCGCGCGCAGCCTCTGGTAGATGAAGGCCATCTTCTTGCCGTCCTCTTCCAACAAGGTCGCGCGGAACCCGTGCAGGTCGGAACAAAACGAAGAGATGGGCACCACGCAGATTCCCGTGGCCGCCAGCACATAATAAACGAAGCGCTTGTCGAGAGGCACCCCTTCGACCATCTTCTCCACCAACTCCCGTGCTTCCGCGTTCGCGACCTTCAGTTTCTGGGTCGGCTTGAGCACGCCCTTCTTGAAGATGATGGATGTATAAAAGGCCCCGAAAGTCTTGTTCACGATCAGTCCCGGCACGTCCTTCAGGGTTTCGTAAACCACGTCGCCGCGCTTCTGTATGTCCAGATTGATTGACGCGCGATGGGCCTGGAATTCCGGATGCGACATGATGGGCGGGATGGCCATTTGAGGCAAGGTGGTGGAACAGACCTCCAACATCTTGGCGTCTTCGATGGCCTTCACCAAGCGGCCGAACTCGGCATCGCGATGGGTATTGTAGAACTCCAGCCATCCGCAACGGGATCCCGGCCAGGGCAATTCCTTGGAGACGCCCTTCATGGAAATGCCGCATACGTCGCCTATCACCTGGGCCAGGGGAATCGCCTTGGTGCCATTATAGGTGATGTGGGTATAGATCTCGTCCGCGATGATGAACAAATCGTTCTCAGCGCACAGGCCCACGATTTCGCGCAGGTACCATTCCGGATACACCATCCCCGTAGGGTTGTCGGGGTTGATAATCAATATGCCGACGATGTTGGGATTGTACTTGATCTTGTTCCGTAACTCGTCCATATCCGGAAACCAATTATTTTCCGGATTGAGCCTGTAAGTGATGGGAGGCTGGCTGGCATGGCCTCCCTCGGCGGACGAATGGGTAGAGTACCCTGGAGAAGGGCCAATGACGCGCGCACCAGGATCGAGATACTGGTAAACCTTGGAAATCGCATCGCCCAGGCCGTTGCAGAATAGAATATCTTCGGGCGTGATTTGCACACCGCTCAAAGCATTGTTCTTCTTGGCCAGGAACTGACGCGTTTCCAGCACCCCCTTGGTAGGGCAATAGGCATAGGACAGGTTTTCCTGGGCCAAATCGGCTACGATTTTCTTCATCCAGGCGGGAATGGGGGTGCCCTTGGCAACAGGGTCGCCGATATTCTCCCAGGAAATCTCGATACCCATCTTCTGGAACAGATAGGCCTTTTTAACGATTTCCCGAATCTCATAAACCAATTCGCCGGCTCCGGCATGCAATACAGCGCGTCTCATAGTGTCACAATTATAGAATTTTCCCGGTGCTTGTTTGAAGAGGGCCTGGCGGGCGGTATGCCCGGGGGGCCTGGTGCGGGCTTGCCTGGGCCGCGGGGGTCCTGGCTGCATTGGGGCTGGGCATTCCGAGCCGAGTCGAGTGGGCCGATGCTTCCGGACGCGCATTTCCCGGTCACGCGGAAAATGCCTTCCAAAGAGCGCGTCCGGGCGCCTCGGATTGCCGTGTTTGCAAGCTGCGCCCGATTCGGCCCCCCGGGCATCCCGCCCGCCAGGCCCGATCCACACAGGCCAATTCTACTTATCTCTGGCGGACGGTATGGCGCGGCGACTGCCAAGATCCGGTGGTCCCAACCCTCCGAGCCCCAACCCAACCAAAGCGCCCTTCCCCGGGGGCGCGCTTAACCGACCCGGTCCGACCCAACCCCCCTTGTCGAAAATCCACCGGACCAAAACCCTCGCCGGCCACACCCCGACCCACGCCATCAGGCAAACCGCCAAGCCTAACTCCGAAGGCCCAACCCGCCAGACCGAACTTCGGCTACTCCGCCACCCGACGCGCGACCCAGGCCACCGCCTTGTGGGGTTCTGTGGCCGAATCACGCGGCGCTTGCAAAAACGGCCGAAACCGGACGCGACCGCCCGCGCTCTTAACGAGACCAAGCTCATGAGACCCACGCATGCGCGGGCGGGAGCGGAAGACCAACATTTCAGATCAGGTTTCGGCCAATCGACCGCGAAGAAGGGAGCCTAAAGAGACCCACGCGCAGCGTGTCTGAGGACCCCAGAGCCCCACAGGGCGGGGGCCGGCCGACTACCGCGCCCGCATCTGAGAGGGAATCGGAGTATAAGACCGGGGGAACCGGGTATCCGAGCTGAAGATATTCTTCTTCAGGTTGTCCGAGTCCCAAAACACGGTCGAAAGGTTCGCACCCGAAAAGTCGCAGCCCGTGATAAAGGCATTATCGAACCGGGCATTCGTCAGATCCGCGCCTGAAAAGTCGCAGTTGAACAGTTGAACCCCTGAAAAATCCGCGAATTTCAGATTCGCGCCCGAGAAGTCCACCTTGCTCATCTTGTCGATGGTGAACTTGCCGCGTTCCAGCTGGGCGCCGTGGAAATTGGCCTTTTCCAGCGACTTGTTGTCGAAGACGGAGCCAGTCATGGTCGAACCGGAGAAATTCACGCCGCCCAGATCCGTGCGGTAGAACGAAGTGTTGGTGAACGTACATCGTTCGAAAGAGGCGCCCCCGACCTTGGTGAATTGGAATTCGGCCTTGTCGAATTTTGAATTGGCGAAGCGGGCGCCCTTGAGGTTGGCCTCCACCAAGGCGGTAGATTGCAGGTTGGCATTGGTGAAATTGAGTTTGGAGAGGTCCGCGCCCGTGAGGTTGGATTCGGCCAGGTTCACGTTGACCACCGTAGCGCCGCTGAAATCCGCGCCTTCGAATTTGACGGCATTGAAAACTGCATCGGTCAGGTCGGCCTTGGAGAAGTCCGAGCCTTCCAGGCTGTTGTTCTTGAAATTGGCGCCCCTCAGGTTGGCCTTTGCGAAGACCGCCTTTTCGTTGAATTTGGCTTCGATGAAATTGGCCTTGGTGAGGATGGCGCCTTCGAACACGGCGTCGAGCAGCACGGTATTGGAGAAGTTGGCGCCTTCCAACCCTGCCTTCTTGAACGAACTGTTGCGCAGATCCGAATTGCGGAAATCGGCCTGGGGAAACTGGGTGTTCTTGAAATTGGCGTCGGAAATCTGCATCGAGGAGAAGTTCACGCCCTTCCCGTTCGATCCTTCGAAGCTGGCTTTGGCGCCGACGGTCTGGGTGAAGCGGGCGTTTTCGAGGTTGCAGTTTTTGAATTCCGCGTCCGAGAGATCCCTGCCGCTGAAGGAGCGGTTGGTGAGATCTTCCCCCTTATGGCTTTCAGCCGCCATGACGGAAGCCGAAACGGAGGCCATCCCAACCAGCAAACACAGGGATTTAAAACTGCGCATATTCCTACTTTCACAAATATTGGTCAAGGCGGGCCCTACCATGATGTCCGGTGGCTCAGGCCCGGGCTAAATTTAATGCTAAATTCGGATTTCGCCATGAAGACCCAGCCTCATTTTTGTCGTCTCGACTGCAGGGGGATGGAAATCACCCTGCGGTGGCCACATCTGCTTCCGACCCCCTTTCCACCTCCCCGAGCGGATCATGGGCCGATCTGAGGCTTCCATGCCCTCCCGGGTCCGTTTGGAGGTCAACCTCAAGTCCATCCACCGGAACTTTACTCAAATACAAAAAACCGTTAAACCGGCAAAGATAATGGCCGTGCTCAAGGCCAATGCCTATGGATTGGGCGCCCTTCCCATCGCGGAAGTCTTGGTGGAAGCAGGCGCGGATCGCCTCGGCGTCGCCGAACTCAAGGAAGCGGCGCAACTGGTCAAACGATTCCGCCTGCCCGTGCAGATCATCGGCGGGGTACTCGCCTCCGAAGTTCCCGATTGCGTCCGTCTCGGTATCGTTTGTCCGGTTCCGGACCTGGCAACGGCGCGGATCATTTCCCGGCAGGCACGCAAACTGGGAAAACGGGCCAAGGTTCATATAAAAGTGGATACCGGCATGGGGAGGTTGGGGATCCCTCATTTCCAGGCATTCAGGGATATCCGGGAAATCCGGAAGCTCCCAGGCCTGATTCTGGAAGGTATTTACTCCCATTTTCCCAACGCAAATAATCCCCTGCATGGAAAGACCCTTGAACAACTGGTTCTCTTCCGGCAACTGCTGGCTGAGTTGGAAGGGGTGGACATACGCTTCCCCATGGTGCACATGGCCAACTCGGACGGCATTAACAACTACCCCGAAGCCTATTTCAACCTGGTTCGAACAGGCATCAACCTTTACGGAGTCTTCGATTTGTCCGGTCTCAGGACCTACAAACTTTCCCCTTCCCTAACCCTGAAAACCAGCCTAATCGCCAAAAGGCTTCTGCCCGCGGGTTACACCATCGGGTATGGCGGCACCCACACTCTGTTCCGGGACACCTGGGTTGGCACGGTCCCGGCCGGTTATGCCGATGGCGTACCGCTGGCCGCCAGCAATTCCGGTCAGGTCCTCATCCGGGGGCGGGCGTGCGACATCATCGGCCGGGTGTCCATGGATTACCTGACGGTGGATTTGAACGGATGTCCGGACTCCAAAGTCGGGGATCAGGTTATCCTGATCGGAAAGTCCGGCAGGCGGGAAATCACCATCGAGGATTGGGCCCGCATCAAGCAGACCCATCCCTACGATATCATCTGTTCCCTGGGCAATCGGGTGGAACGGGTCTATCAGTGAGTGGTAACATGGGGGAGAGGGTCCTACCATGAAACTTGCTTCCGGCTTTTACGCCCAACTACAATCAGAACTCCGGCCAATACCTGCTTTGGGAGTTATTGCCAAGCTGGCCACCCTGGCCATCCTGACTGCCCTGGCCGGCTCAGGCGGACTATCCGGCTGCAAGGCCGTGGACCTGACCAACCCCACCGATACCACTAAGCAAGTCACCGGTGACAGCGCCCTGATCAGCGTGACGAACGATATATCCATCGATGCCGATTCCCTGATCCTGCTGCTTTATTCGGAAAACGCCGTAGACGTCTCCAACGGCGCGTTGGTCAAGGTTCTGGGCGGCATCGGAGTGGGTAAGACCTTGGACGTCAAGGTGCCCGCCGGTTCCTGGAAACTCGCTTACCGCGATTTGGCCGGAAACCTCACGCCCATGACGGACGTAAATGACGGCGGGGCGGAATGGCTTAAGGCGATATTCGTGAAGAACGCCAAATATGCCCTGATTCTGGTAACGGACGGGAACGATAACATCTGGGTTCCCTCCTTCGAGACGAAACCAGCGATGAAGTAGCGGCGGCAGGGGACCTGCGCCGTCCCACCGCTCCGCAGCTTACCTTATCTCCACGACAGGATCTGGACCTTGACGGAATTTGCGGTGGACGTTATCGCAGCATACCGATCGCAGGTTCCATTGGTCGTGATATAGTCGCCCACGTGGCTATTGTGGGAAACCATGCTCAATTTGGATTGGGTATTCACCATTCCACCTACGGGGCTTGGCGAATTCGGAAGATGGCAGACTCGGCAAGAAGGATCCACGCAGGCCGCGTATTCCGGGGTGCTGGTGACCGGGGGCATGGTAGTGGGATCCGCCGGGGTGGTGGTTGTAGTGGCCGAGTATTTGTTCAGGCGCAGACGCGCCTGGATGGTCTGCTGAATAGTGCCAACCGCTCCCGTCGAGGTGAGATCGACCGTGTCCGGCGAGCTTCCGGCTCCCATCGCCACCGTGGATAGCTTTGAGGTGTAATTTCCGCCCACCAGGCCTTTGTGATCGTAAGTTACCAGGTTGGAAGTGCCGGCTGTTGGGACTACGGTTCCCTTGGCGAGATCGGCGATGTTTTCCTCCACCCCCGCTTCGGCCATTTGGAGAGCCATCACCTTGCTTTTTTCCGATCCCAGGAATTTGGCGCTGCCCCGCGCCCGATAGAATGTCGAGCCCTGGATCAGGAGCAGGATAAGCCCCAAGGCCGCCACTACCGTCAGCACGCCGCTGCCGGCTTCGCCCCGGCGAATCGAATCCGACCGATTGCCAATTTTCACAGGAGGTTCCTCGGAATGGCGGTGGATGAGAATTGCACGCTGTTCAACGCGCCTGCTTCGGCGGGGAATATCCCGGTAAAGGAATATTGCACGGTACGCACATCGGCCGGAACGGTGGTGATGTTGCCAAGCGAGTTGCGGAATATGACTTGGAAGTCCTTTACGCTGGCGGCTACCGAGATGGTATTGCCTCCGCTTTCGCGCATCAACCGATTGGTGGCCTGGTTCGTATAGAACCGCTCCCGCATCGCCGGGAAGGCTGAGGACGTCAGCATTGGATGATTGGACGCGAAGTCGGTTTCCAGGTAAAGTATGTCTGCGGACCTGGAGATGATGCGCCGGAGCTCTCCCGAGTTTCCCGTGACGACTACGACGTAGCTTACGCCCGTGAACAGCGCGGGATTGACGACGCGCAGCATCGCGCCTCCGCCGGTGACGGCATCCGCTGCCAAGGCGGATTTGGTCTCATTGGGATTGGTGAAAACGATTAGGGTATCGCTACCGGTCGCGTCGGATTTGGCCAGATTGGCGCCTCCGGGCAAACCGAATCCGGCCAAGGTGATGGAACGCTGGATGCGTTTTGAGGAGAGGACCATCGCGTCGCGCAATTCGATCTTCTTCCCGATCCGGTATCCTTCGGTCTGATGGGTATGCCATAAGGTGTAAGCGCCGACCATTACGATCGAGCTGACGACCATTCCGACCATCATTTCAATCAGGGTGAATCCCGCTTGGGAAGCGTTTTTCATGGAATGGCCTCCTTGTACAAATCATCGCTTTTCAAGGTCGCAAGAGTGACGCTCTTGGCCGCGTTCAGTGGCCACATGACGTTGATATCGATCATCTTCCGGCCGTTGGGGATTCCCGCTCCGTCCCGGACCACCGAAACGTGCCATGAGCGGATGTACATTCCGTTCACGGTGTCCGAGCCGGCCGTCAAATTCGTATAGGAAGTGACTTTGAGGGAGTCCAATTTCAGTTTTCCGAGGTTGACGCCCCGCATCAGGTCGTTGCCCTTCTGTCCCATGCTGTTCTGCGAGGACAGGAAATAGAACGCCGCGGTGGCGAGGATGGCGACCACAGTGGCCGCGACCATGACCTCTATCAGGCTAAAGCCGGCTTCACCCTCGGCGCCGGCTGGTAGGGAGGCGCGTGTCCCTGGCTTTCTCATCGGACGCCTCCGGAAGCCGACGTCATGCGATCAATGGTGGCGCGGGTCGGTGCATCCAGCTTCGGAAGCAGCAGCGCCAGCCGTTCGCGGGCCATTGCCGTGTTGACTATAGCTCGATCGGGAACCTTGAAATGGACTTTCAGTTCGGCGAAGTCGTACAACGCATAAGCCCAATACAACGCCTGTTGATTCACATCCATGGCGGCGGTGGGAACCGGCAGTTTCCGCGCATGGTTTTTCGCCATCAGCTTCAAAGGCGCTTCTTCGCGCGATCCGATCCAGACAATATTCACCAGCGCCAGCGCGGCCGTGACGCCGATGCGCCAAGCCCAGCTCATGGTGTGCTTGCGGACTGCGACGCGCCGTTTTTCCGCCGCCTCCATATGGGCCATGGAGCTGCCGGCCAGTTTCCCCCGCATCTTCTCCAATAGGAATTCGCGACCGGAATCATTGGGCTGTATCAGGGACAAACCGGTATTGCGGATGTAATCGGGGCGTTTTTTGATCATAAGCAAATCCAATCGTTGCACCAGCGCGGTTTGGAAAGATTATAGCGGGGCAGGTTCATCCATTCAACCACTTTACCATCATTTGTAGCGTATGCCGGCTTGTGGATTTAGGATTTCTTGAGCGTAATATTTGTGATGATCAAATGGATTATTTCACCGCAGGGGAAGCGGGAATGGCTATTCAGGAGAATCGAGGGATCTGGTTCAGATGTAATGGCGGCGGAGCAGCGGAACCTTTTTGGCGCTGCTATCGTACTGCCAGCAAATCTTGCGATTGAGGCGCTGGGGCTCGTATTTGTCTTCTTCGCCTTTGGCTGGCTTACGGGAATCGGGCGCCCAGTTACCGTAAGCGTTACCCTTGCGTTCCCTCAGCTTTTCGCGCAGCATCATGAGGATGGATTCGTCGCGTTCGGGATCGGCCCCTTTAGGCGTTCCTTCCAGGGCTTCGACGTCTGCCACTAGGGGACGGACGGCGGCGACGGGTCTCATCAGGTCGGGTCTCATATCCTAAATCTATATCCGAGCAGCGCGGACGGACACAGGCATTATCGCCCAGCATGCTTCCGACTTGGGAAGACTGGAGCCTTGGGAGGAATTTCAGCCTTCCGCCAGCTTCAATACAATCTCAAACTCCTCAGCCGTGACCGGCTGTACGGAGAGGCGCATGCCGCGCTTGATGACAAGCATGGATTCCAATCCGGGAGCCGTCTTCATCTCTTCCAGGGTCACCATGCGGGGAAGCTCTTTTACGTATTTCACGTCCACCATCACCCAGGGATTCTTTTCTTGGGTCGCCTTGGGATCGTGGTACTTGGATTTGGGATCGAGGGCGGAGGGATCGGGGTAAGCGGCCTTGACGATTTCCGCGACTCCGGCGATCCCCGCGGGCGAGCAGCTGGAATGGTAGAACAACACGCGATCTCCGACGGACATTCCATCGCGCATGTGGTTCCGCGCCTGGTAATTCCGCACGCCGTCCCAATGCTCCTTTCCCCCGGGACGTTTTTTCAGATCCTTGATCGAGAATACGTCGGGCTCGGTTTTCATCAACCAATATTTCTTCGCCATACAGGGCCTCCGTATGCCTGCCAAGTTAGCAAAGGCCAGGAAGAATCCTGCAATCCGGCGGGGATTTACCTACCTTGGACGCAGGAGATCGCATGATGCATCCAGGATCGCCTTCGTCGAAATATTCCGCCGGCGCGCGCTTCCGTCAGGCGTTGGCCGATGAGCGTCCCCTGCAGATAGTGGGAGCCATCAACGCCTATGTGGCCATGCTCGCGGCCGATTCCGGATTCCGGGCCATTTATCTGAGCGGCGCCGGCGTGGCCAATTCATCGTACGGGTTGCCCGACCTCGGCATGACCACCCTGGACAATGTGCTCGAAGATGTGCGACGGCTCACCGGAGCCTGCGCGTTGCCGCTCCTCGCAGACGCGGATACGGGTTTCGGTCCCGCCTTCATGATCGCGCGTTCGGTGAAGGAGTTCATCAAGGCAGGGGCTGCCGGCATCCATATCGAAGATCAGGTGGCCGCCAAGCGCTGCGGTCACCGTCCGGGGAAAGCCATCGTGTCCCGGGCTGAAATGGTGGACCGCATCAAGGCCGCCGTGGACGCCAAGACTGATCCCGATTTCGTCATTATGGCCCGCACCGATGCCTTGGCCGTGGAAGGGTTGGATGCCGCCCTGGAACGGGCCGAGGCCTATCGCGCCGCCGGCGCCGACATGCTGTTCCCTGAGGCCCTAACCCAGCTGGATCAATACCGGGCTTTCCGTCAAGCCGTGGAGCTCCCCATCCTTGCGAACATGACCGAGTTCGGAAAGACCCCGCTTTTCGATCTTCCGGAACTGGCCAAGGCCGGGGTGGACATGGTGTTGTATCCTCTGACGCTTAACCGTCTCATGAACCAGGTCGCGGTCCAAGGCCTGATCGCCCTCCGCGAGGACGGCCACCAAATGAGCCTGGTGGCGCGTATGCAAACGCGCGAGGAACTTTACCGTGTACTCGGCTATCACGCGTACGAACGCAAACTGGATGCTTTGTTCGGGCAGACCGGAGCGGAAAACGAAGAGCGGGCGGCGGGGGCATTGGTCAAACCGGTCCGGAGAGCCCTGGTGAAATCCATCGGAAAACCGGCTGGGAAGTCCGCCCGGAAACCGGCTGGAAAATCCGAGGCCAAGGATATTAAAGCCACGAAAGCCACGCAGACCGCGGCCGCGCGCGCTTCCAAACGGAATCAAAAGAAAAAAGGATGACGCATGGCTGATGGCGCGAAAGGCAAGACCGGAGGCCTGGCCGGCGTCGTCGCCGGCGATTCCTCCATTTGCACCTGCGGTTTGGAAGGCAAAGGGCTCACCTACCGCGGCTATTCCATCGAAGACCTCGCCGCCAACGGCAGCTTCGAAGAGGTGGCCTGGCTGCTGACACGCGGCGAGCTCCCAAAACCCGCCGAGCTTCACGGTTACCGCGCCTTGCTGGCCTCCCAACGCGATATTCCCGAAGCCCTGAAAGAAACCTTGGAGCGGATTCCCAAGGACTCCCACCCCATGGATATGCTGCGGACCGCCGTATCCATGCTTGGGAACTTCGAGCCGGAAAGTCCCCAACGCGGCGCCCTGGCCGCGGCTGACCGCCTGCTGGCCTCGCTAGGTTCCATGCTCGCCTATTGGTGGGTCTTCCACCGCGATGGCGCGCGGCTCGACCTGCGAACCACCGAGTCCACAGTCGCCGGGCATTTCCTGAGGCTGCTCGGAGGTAAAACGCCGGACGAAACCGATCGGAAATGCCTGGACGTCTCCTTGATCCTGTATGCCGAGCATGAGTTCAACGCCTCCACCTTCACAGCCCGCATCATCGCCAGCACCCTGTCCGACTACCATTCGGCCGTCACGGGCGCCATCGGAGCCTTGCGCGGGCCTCTGCATGGGGGCGCGAACGAAGCCGCCATGGAACTGATCGGGAAATTCCCGGATCCGGCTTCCGCCCAGGCCGGCGTGCGAAGAATGCTGATCGAAAAGAAGCTGATCATGGGATTCGGCCACCGGGTGTATTCGATTTCCGATCCCCGCTCCGATATCATCAAACCCTGGGCCAAGCGTTTGTCCGCCCGGCCGGGCGCCGAAGCCTTCCTCTTTCCGGTTGCCGAAGCCGTAGAAGGGATCATGCGGGACGAGCGCAAGCTCTTCCCGAACCTGGATTTCTATAGCGCACTGGCCTATCATTATTGCGGCATCCCGACCTCGCTGTTCACGCCCTTATTCGTGCTTTCGCGCACGTCGGGTTGGTCGGCTCATTTTCTGGAGCAGCGGACAAACAATAAGCTCATCCGACCCTCCAGCAATTACATCGGACCGGAGACGCGTCGGTATGTGCCGATAGAAGCGAAATAGCCGGATAGCCGGATAGAGGTCGAAGTTCAAAGTGCAAAGTTCCTCAAAGTTGATAAAAGGATCCCAATGTCCTCCGACATCAGTAATGAAAAACGCCCCCCCGACCCCGCCCTCGTCGCCATCGCCGAATATGTCTCGGACTTTCCGGTAGGCGAGGGAGAGGCCCTCGAAACCGCCGCCTTGTGCCTGGCCGACAGCCTCGGTTGCGCCCTGCTGGCGTTGAATTTTCCCGAATGCGTCCGAATGTTGGGTCCTGTGGTCCCAGGTATCCGCGTCGAGAACGGAAGCCGTGTGCCGGGAACGACCCATGAACTCGATCCCGTGGCCGGAGCCTTCAATATCGGGACCTTAATCCGTTGGTTGGATTTCAACGACACCTGGCTGGCCCAGGAATGGGGGCATCCCTCGGACAACCTGGGCGGAATCCTGGCCGTAGCCGATTGGCAGGGCAGAACGCGCATGGCCGCGGGCCGGGCGCCGCCAACCGTCGGCGATGTGTTGCGCGCCATGGTTAAAGCGCATGAGATCCAAGGGATCATCGCCCTGGAGAACAGCTTCAACCGGGTCGGCCTGGATCACGTGCTTTCCGTACGCGTGGCCTCGGCTGCCGTGCTTTCCGGCATGCTGGGCGGCACGCGCGATCAAATCATCGACACGGTTTCCCACGCCTTCATCGACGGCGGCGCGTTGCGCGCCTACCGGCATGCGCCCAATACCGGTTCGAGGAAGTCCTGGGCGGCCGGAGACGCCACCGCCCGCGCCGTCTGGCTGGCTATGATGGTGTTGCGTGGCGAGATGGGTTATCCAGCCGTACTGGGAGCGCCGCAATGGGGCTTTCAGGACGTGTTTCTGAAAGGCAAGGCCTTTACGCTGGCCCGCCCCTTGGGAACCTATGTCATGGAAAACGTGCTGTTCAAGGTTTCCTTTCCGGCCGAATTCCACGCGCAGACCGCTGTTGAGGCCGCCATCCGGTTGCATCCGCAAGTCAAGGACAGGCTCGCGGACATCGAACGGGCGGAGATCACCACCCAGGAACCGGCAATGCGCATCATCGACAAATCGGGCCCGCTTCACAATCCCGCGGACCGGGATCATTGCATCCAATACATGACCGCCATCGGTCTCATCCACGGCGGTTTGACCGCCGACCATTATTCCGACTCCTCGGCCAGAGATCCCCGCATCGATGCCTTGCGGGCGGCCATGACCGTGCGGGAGGATAAGGGCTACAGCCGGGACTATCTGGATCCGGACAAGCGATCCATCGCCAACGCCGTGCAGGTCTTCTTCCGCGACGGGTCGGCGACCGAAAAGATCGCGGTGCAATACCCCTTGGGACACAAACGCCGGCGCAAGGAATCCATTCCCCACCTGTTGGCGAAACTTGAGGCGAACCTCGCCACCCGCTTCCCGGAAAAACGGGTGAAGTCCCTTTCCACCCTCTTCCAGGACCATGCC
>JBDSIO010000109.1:0-6269 GCA_039917895.1 Fibrobacteria bacterium
TGTCCTTCAAGGGCCTGGACAATACCGGTTACTATTCCCTGTGCGGCGGGGAAGATGCGCCCCTGCGTTATTACCGCAACTATTCCGGCACCGGCAACACCCTGAACGCCGCCAGTCCCCAGGTGCAGCGGCTGGTGCTGGATTCGTTGCGGTATTGGGCCGAAACCATGCATGTCGACGGTTTCCGCTTCGATCTCGCGGCCTGTCTGGGACGCGATCACAATGGATCCTTTTCCGCCTGCGACCACCTATTGGGCGCTATCGCGGGCGATCCGCAGCTGCGCAACCTCAAGCTCATCGCCGAACCGTGGGACATGGAAGCCTACGAGGTCGGCAGCCTGAATCCGCCCTGGTCGGAGTGGAACGGCAAATTCCGCGACGCCTTCCGCCGCTTCGCGAAAGGGGACCCGGGGCAGATCAAGGAAATCGGTTCGCGCTTGTCGGGATCCCCGGATCTATTCGGCCACAACGGCCGTAGGCCTTCTGACAGCATCAATTTCCTAACCTGCCATGACGGCTTCACCCTCTATGATCTGGTCGCCTACAACGACAAGCACAACGAGGCGAACGGCGAAAGCAACCAGGACGGCGCGAACGACAACGCCTCCTGGAATTGCGGCGCCGAGGGCGAGACCGATGATGCGGAGGTCAACGACTTGCGGCGGCGACAGGCCAAGAACCTGTTCTGCCATCAGATGCTGTCGATCGGCACGCCAATGATCACGGCGGGAGACGAATTCCTGCGCACGCAGGGAGGGAACAACAACGTCTACGCCCAGGACAATCCCATCGCCTGGCTGGACTGGGACAGATGCAAGGCCAACGCGGACATGCTGGGTTTCGTGAAGGCGCTGCTGCGATTCCGCGATCGGCATGCCGTGCTCCAGCGCGCGGGTTTTCTGGTGGGCCAGGATCGTTCCGGGGACGGAGTCCCCGACGTCCATTGGTACGGTCCAGGAGAAGGGGACGTGCATTGGGATGATCCCGAGCTGCGCTGCCTGGGCTTCCAGCTCGACGGCAACGAGGCGGAACGCGGGACGCCCGAAGAAAAGGACTACCGTCTGTTCGTGGTGTTCAACGCGGATCCCAACGCCCAGCCCTTCAAGCTGCCTGAATCGGGAGAGGGTCGGCAATGGCACCGCGTCATCGACACCAGCATGGGCCCCGGAGAGGACATCAAGGAGGAGGGGGCGGAAGTCCCCTTTTCGGAACCGGATTATCTTGTGAGTCCGCGCAGTTGCCTGGTGCTGAAATCGAAGCGCGCTTGAGTCCGCGCGCCTTTGTATCTTTTATCCCTTATGCAAGTCAAAGTGAACGGCCAGCCCGCCGACCTCGAACCGGGCATGAGCCTGGAATCCCTCGTCAAATTCTACCGCTTGAAGATCGACCAGGTGGTGGTGGAACTGAACCGCAAGGTGCCGCCCAAATCGGCCTATGGGACTACGCAGATCAAGGCCGGGGACGAGGTGGAGATCGTGAAGTTCCTGGGCGGGGGCTGAGCCGGTTCTCCGTACTTTCCGACGCCGAAGACCCTACTTGAATTCCACCAGCTTTACGTCCTTGTAATAAGCCTCGATGATCTCGCGGTAGTTCTGCTTGGCGCGCGCGCGACCGATGGACCCCACCTGGCATAGACCCACTCCGTGGCCGTAACCCTTGCCATTAACCGAGACCCGGCCGCCCGCGAGCTTTACGTCGAACGAGGCGCTGGGCAGGATTTTTTTCTCGTTGGCGGAAGGTCGCAGGGCCCATCGCACCTTGTCCCCTTTGACCAGGATGGGGCCGCGGTCCGTCGAGAGCTTCAGGACGCGGATGCGGCCGCAGGAGGCCCGTTGGGCCACCTCGATGCCCTTGAGTATGCTGAACGAAGGGTAGTCGGCCACCCCCGCGGAACGCAGGTTGCGGCGCAGGATGCCGCTGAGCTGCGGCGCGCTCCAGGATTCCTCCCAGGACGAATATTTCGAGGCGATGCAATAGCTGTCGCCGAAGTCGTTGGTGTCCGGGCGCGAAACCAGATAGGGAACGGGTTCGCCGCCCCAAACCTCGTCCTTGGCCGCGGTGCGGCCGCCGCAGGTGGAGAAGTAGTAGCAGAGGGCGAGGGTGTCGGCATGGGTTACGGCCATGCCACGCGTTTCCCAGACGGCGCGATCGCTTAGCAGGTATTCGCCGCGGACGCCCTTGTAGACCTGGTCCTGCACGTCGCTGTAGAGGTGGAAGGGGGCGCTGCCTGGGCGCAGCATGCGTTTGTAGGCATAGGTGCGCGCCACGATGGCCTGGGCCTTGAGCGCCTCCAGCGCTTCGCGGTCCACGGAGCCCAATTCGTAAGGCAGCACGCCCCGCAGGTAGTCTTCCACGCCCAGCACGTTGATGGCGGAAATCTCGCCGTTCGCCTCGCCCAAAATGTGCAGGCTGCCTCGGTATACGCCGGAACCCATATCGACGAGGTTGTAGGGATTCAGCGAAATGAGGCGGAGGCCGCGCGCGGAGGTGATGATGGGATCCTTGCGGGCCTGTTCGATGCTGAATCCACCCCCGGACCGGCGGAGTAGGAAGCGCCCCTTCAGGATGGCCAAGCGGACGGCTAAACCCGTGTTGGCCGCGGTTTTGCCTGCGCCAACGGGTTCGGCCAGGATCTGCATGTCGCCCAGGGAATAGAAGAGCAGCGGTTTGGCGGAACGGCTCAGGAGCACGTGGATTTGACCGGGCAAGCCTTGGGGCCGCGGCCGTTGGAGGATGCCTTCCGGTCGCGAGCCGGAAAGACCGAACTTGGACGCCGGCCTGACGGGCGTTTGCGGAAGCGCCCAATCGCGCGTGGAATCGGAGCTGTCGCCCACGCTGAGGCCGGTGGAAAGGGAAGCGAGAAAGGCTGAGTCGGATTTTCCGGCGGCCGAGTCGACAACTTCGGGGAAGGGGATGGAAAGCGAGGAGGAGTCGCTGGGTTCGGCGCCCGGACCGCCCAGGGTTCCGGAATTGGCGGAGTCGGGTCCTACCGTGGGTTTGGGGCCTGCCTTGCCCCCATGCGAACCGAATAACCCGCATCCCGCGAGGAGACCGGAGCAAGCGATTCCTACGGTAAGCCGGGCCAACAGAGTTCCCAACGCCCAGCGCTCGACCGGGCGACGCTCGCTTCGTGGGAGTATCATCGGCCTAGAGGTTATGCCGACACCGACTTGGATTCTTTCGCCATCTTCTTGAGTTTGCCCTCGTTGAGGGTGCGATCCGTATTGGAGATCTTGTCCACGAACAGCACACCGTTCAGATGATCGATCTCATGTTGGATGCAGCGGGCCATCAGTCCGTCTACGCCTTTCAGCGTCTGCGGCTTGCCGCCACGGTCCAGGTATTCCACCGTGATGGTCTCGGGGCGTTCCACGTCGGCCCACACGCCGGGCACCGACAGGCAGCCTTCTTCGGCCGTGCAAGCGCCCTGGGCCACGGAGACCACGGGGTTGAACATATAGTAGGGCTTCTTCTCTTCCTCTTCGCCGGTGGTGTCGACGACGATGAGGCGGATGGACTGGCCTACCTGCGGGGCCGCGAGGCCGATGCCGGCGGATTTGTACATGGTCTCCAGCATGTCCTCGGCGAGCTTGGCGAGCTGAGGCGTGACGTTGGCGACTTCCTGGGCGCGTTTGCGCAGGACCTTGGTTCCGTAGAAATAGATGGGCAATACCATTTTCGCGTCCTTCGTGCCCGAGGCGGATTTTCCGCCCTTGCCGCTCTTGCCGAGATTGGGCTTGGCCAAGGTTTGCACGGCTTGCGACCTGCTCAAGCTTTGGCTGCTTCCTTCTCTTCGATGGTGCGGAGAATCGCCGAGCTGGCGAAATCGATGCGCACGCCCTCGTGGAACTTCAGGGTGACTACTTTGTCCTTGATGGCGGAAACCTCGCCGATCATGCCCGCATGGGTCTGGACCTTGTCCCCTTTTTTAAGGCCGCCAAGCATCTTTTCCAGGGCCGCTGCTTCCTTCTTCTTGGGCAGGAAAATCATGAAATAGATTATCGCAATCATCGGGAGAAAGAACATCAGATCTTGGACATTGAATTTCATGGGTTTCCTTAGAATGTGTAAGCTGCACCAATATAATAATTTAGCCCCCGGCGGTTTTCGGGTCCTTTGAGGCAGTGCCCAGGACTTTACCCTTCCCTTCCTTGACGCCATATCCCGCCTGCCCGAATACTCCGGATATGATGGATCAGACGCGGACTTACCCGCCGCCCGCCGCCCACCCCGATATGGTGGCGCCGACCTATGCTTCCCTGCCCCTGGCGCCCCCCGGTAATACCGTGCAGTTCGCCTTTACAACCATGGAAGGCCTGATAGGTCACTTTTCCCAATGGCTTCCCCAGCAATACGTGCACAGCCTGATCGAAATGGAAAAGGAAATCTTCGTGGTTCGGCGGGAATGCTCGCTGCAAGAGACCCGCCTGCAATTCCTCAAGAAGTGCGAGATCGCCCTGATGCGGACCCTGGCGGAAATCGATGCCGGCCGGACCAACCTTGATTGGACAATGGGGACCCAGCAGGGCCACTGAGCTAACTACGGGGTGCTTGCAAGGCAGGGCGGCCCTTGATACCTTATGGGCCGAAGTTTCCTTAACAATCAGGAAATCCGGCACCCGTAGCTCAGTGGATAGAGCAGCGGTTTTCTAAACCGTTGGTCCCAGGTTCGAATCCTGGCGGGTGCAGTTTTGGTGCCTCCAGATCAGGCAAATTTCGAGGGAAATCGGCAGTCGCAGGTGGGTAGGGTTGAAAGTGAATCCGGCCTCACCCCCTGTAGTACCCCCTTCTACTCAGCAAAAGGGTACACTTCGGGCGAGGGTCCGGGACCCTATCACTCTGGCGGCGTGGTTTCCTTGATCAAGGTTTCATTCATGCGGAAGGCAACCCAGGTTCCCGAGGTGAAGGTCAATGCGGCCACTATCCACATCGCTCCCGTCAACCCGATAAAATCCGCGGCAACCCCTGCAAGCAAGGCTCCCACCGCATAACCGAGATCCCTCCATAAGCGGTACACCCCGACCCCGGATGCCCTCCAGGTAGGATGGGCGATGTCTCCGATCGAAGCGAGCAGGGTAGGGTACACCATCGCAGTACCGAGACCGAGAAAAATACCACCCATGGAAAAGCCGAACATCGTGCCTGATAGGATGATTATGCCGATACCTAGGGCTTGGATCCACATGCCCGTCGCGATCAACCATTTGCGACCGATGCGATCCGAGAGCGCCCCAGTCCCGAGTTGCGCGATACCCCACGTCGCGGGATAGATGGCAGCGAGGACTCCGATTTGTCCCAGGGTCATATTCGCCGCCGCGAAAAACAGCGGGAACAATCCCCAAGCCATGCCGTCGTTCAGGTTATTGACCAAACCGGCCTGACTGATGCTCGATAGATTCCGGTCAGACCAAGTCATGCGCCGGAAAACCTCGAACTGCGTCAGGGTGGGCTGCATATTCGCGTTCTTGCCGAGTGAGGATTCCAGCCGGGTGTGGCCTTTCGTTTCCAGGATAAAAAAAACTGAAAGGACGAGCCCGGCCGCCAGGAATCCAAATCCGAGATAGAACGGTTGCGGGCGCAGTCCATATTTGGACGCGATCCAACCGGTGAGCAGCGCCGACCCGGCGACGGCGACATAACCGGCGAATTCATTCAAACCCATGGCAAGACCGCGCTGTTTGGCTCCGGCAAGATCGATTTTCATGATCACGGTCGTGGACCATGTCAAGCCTTGGCTTATCCCCAGGAACGCATTGGCGACCAGGATCCAATTCCAACTCGGCGCCCATATCAGGAGAAAGGGAACCGGAATGGCAAAGAGCCATCCCGATACCAATACGCTCTTTCGCCCAAAGGTGTCGGACCATCGGCCCGCGAGGTAATTGGTTGCGGCTTTGGTCACGCCGAATACGACGATGAATGAAAGGATCGCCGAACGTGCGGCCAGGTGGAACTCCGTTTCCGCGATGGACGGGAGAATGCTGCGCTCCATACCGATCATCGCGCCCACGAACGCGTTGACCAGGATCAGAAGCGAGAATTGCGCTGCATTTTCCCGGAGGCCGAGACGAGTGGGTGCGCTCGGGCCCTCGACCGACCTCAATGGGTTCGATTCAAGGAAGCGTACCATGGCGATGGCCCCGGTTCAGTTCCATTATGGCGGCCATCTCTGCCGGTTTCGGCGGCACGGTTTCCAGGGTCTTGATGAACTCGTCACGCCCCATGGAGAGCATTTTGTTCCAGCGCTTTTCGAAGGCGAGAGTGCTGGA
>JBDSIO010000110.1:0-10947 GCA_039917895.1 Fibrobacteria bacterium
CATGTTGGCGTCGGCGGACGGGCCGCCGGCCAGGTAGAGCATGTCGAACACCGAAGCCGACTCGCCAATGGGGAAGAAGCCGGGCTTCTGTACCGAGCCCAGAATCTTCACGTATTTGGATTTCTTCGAGGAAAGCAGGATGATCCGGTCCCCGTCCATCAGGGCGGGAAGCAATGACAGATCGCCGGAATTCAGGAACTTCTGCAGGTCGTAATAGCTGGCGTTCTCATCACCCTGGTTCTTGTGAACGATCTTCACCCGGTTCAGATCCGCGTTCTCCAGGCTCCCGCCCGCGGCCAACAGCACCTCCTGCAGGCTGGACTTCGGCGGCACCATGGCCAGCCCCGGCTTCTTGACCTGCCCAAGGACATACAGAGTGAGGGGATTCTCCGTCATAACGCTCACCAGCACCATCGGGGATTCGACCACCTTGGCCAGCTTGTAGGTTAGCATGTCCTGGAGTTCGCTCGTGGTCTTGCCCAATACCGAAACGTCCTGGTAGAGAGGATAGTCGATGGTTCCATTGTCGTTCACGCGCACTATCTGCGACAGGTCCTTGTCGTTCTTCACGACGATGTTCAGCATCATGCCGGATTTGATCACGGTCGCGTGCAGTTGGCAAGTCAAAGCGCAAAGCGCAAAATGCAAAACGCAAAATCGAAGAAAGACGAATGCCCGGCCTCTTGCACTTTGAACTTTGAACTTTGAACTTTGCATTTTGAACTCTACTTGGTGGACCACAGCGATTATACCCCCTGGATCACCTAGGCCGGCCTGAAAACAAAGGGTGATTTCATCTCCACGGGCCCGCCGTTAGAGGGCGGAAATATCCAACGTTTGATGCGACGCAGCAGTTCGGCCGTGAAATCGGGATCATCCAAAGTGGTTTCCGAACGCATTATCGACGCGCTGGACACGGCGCCATCCTCTTCGATAACCATAATTACGGTCACCTTTCCCTCCAGGGATGGATTGGACTTGAGTCTTTCTTCATAGAGCATGCTAACCAGCGATTGTTTTTTGTTGATGAAGGCGGCGACATCCGTCGGGCTGCGGTTTCCTGTGAATTTCGCGGAACTTTCCGTGGCTTCCGGGATGCCGGCGTCGGCCATGCCGATCCTGCTCAGGGAACTGTTCTTCGCATTTTCAAAACCTTTAACCATGTTAGCCAGGCCAGAAGCAATGGCGTCTCCTTTAGTCTGCGCCGGAGACGCACCATCGCGGTTGAATTCCCCCTGCTTGCCATCGAATTTCGTAAGGCCTTCCAGGCTTCCCAGCCGCGCATCCAAATCCCCGAAGCCGGCGAATTTTTCGCCACCGCCGCGGGCGCGTCCAACCGCCCTTCCCGAGGTAGCCGGGCCTTTGCCCGATAGGATGGAGAGAACCGCGGCCTTGGTGATGCGTTCCTGCACCTGCGCGACCTGTTCCGTCACGGTGCGCCGTGAACGTTCGATGCGTCCCAGCGCCGACGCGTCCCCCGGGGATCCGGCGGGAGTGCGCCTCGCCCGTCGGCTTCCGCCCATGGCGGCTTCCGGCTTGGGCGGGGCCTTGCCAAGGGGTTTTAAAGGCATAATGATCTTGGAAACGCGGTCCGACAGGTCTTCCAGCGAGGGCTTATTCAGCTCGCTATAGTCCACTGAACGGATTCCCACCAGGATGAGGATGAAAATCAGCAGGCAAGCTGTGAAACTCGTGATCGCGGGAACGTCTATGTAGTCGAATATGCCGCCCTTGTAGCCGCGCAGGGATTCGACCGGCGGCTTCGGCTTGGGTTTCTCCTTCAGTTCAATCGACATCTTTTTTGTTCACCGCGAGGGAAAAGCTGCTGTAACCGTTGTTGCCGCACGTCGTGAGCACCTTCTGCAACAGCCAATAGGGAATGAGCCGATCCCCTTGGATGACCAGCTTGCCGTTGAAAGAGACGTTCTTGTCGTATTCCGCGATCTCCTCGGTCTGCTTGCGTTTACCCTCGAGAAAATGGGCGAGTCCCGGGATATCGTTCCCTTCCCGTTCCTGCTCTTCGGTCACCACGGCGACGGGGGTGCCTTCCACCAGGATGTGTTTGCTGCTGATGGCGATGTTGAGCATCTGTTCCGGCTTGGCCTTGGAACTGCTAATGGGCAGTTCCAGGTTTTTGGAGGGGGTCACTATGTCGCCTTCCGACGAGAAGTTTTTAAGCAGGAAGAACACCAGCACCGTCAGTACGTCCACCAGCGACGTCATTTGCGGCTTGGCGAAGTCATCGCCTTTTCTGCGCCGGGTCCTTCCCAGTCTCACTGGTAAACCCCTCCCGACAATAGGATGTTCGGGAATTTATGTTCGCGCATCACGTCCATGGAGGTGATGATGTCCTGGTAGACGATGTTGGAGTCGATCAGCAGCACCACGTTTTCGGAGGCCGGGTACTCCTCTTTCAGCTTTTTCATGAATGCGCCCAGCACGCCGTAGTCGTAACCCTTGGCGCCCTTCGGGATGGGATCTAGTTTGCGGCCCTCGCCGATGACCTGGAACCCATTCTCGGATATGACCACGGTGATGTCCGCATCCGGGCCCTTCTCCGACGAACCTGACGAATCGGCGGGGGCCTTGGCCGCTTCGCCGCCGCCTCCTTGGGCGGGAGGCAGATTGAATTTTATTACGGCCAATTGCGTGAAGACCACCATCGTGACCAGGAACGAGATCAGGATGATGAGCATGTTCATCATCGGAGTCATGTCCGGTTCGATAGGTTCGTCGTGGCCCCCGCCCCGGGAGGTCACACCGCGCGATTTGCCCGATCCCCTCATCCGGATTGTCCAGTGGAGCCTGGCGAGCTTGGAGAGCCTGGAGTTTGGGAAGGCCTGCGGTCCGGATTGGTCTTGCGTTGCGCGTTCAGGAAGTTCACCAGCCGCAGCACGGTCTCGTCAATCTGGTCCAGCAACTGGTTGGACTTGGAGCTCAGCCAGGTGAAGGTGGCCATGCAAACCATGGCCGCCATCAATCCCAGGGCCGTGGCATTGAGCGCCAGGGTGATGCCGCGGGCCAACAGCTTGCTTTTCTGCGACGGGTCCGCGGATTCGAGCGCGGCGAACGCTTCTTGCAATCCGAAGATCGTCCCCAGCAAGCCCACCAAGGTACACAGGTTGGCGAGCAGCCCGAGATACTGCGTCCGTTTCTGCAGACGAGGGACTTCGCGCAATGCGACTTCATCCAAAGCGTCCTTGATTTCCTCCGCGGTCGAGGCCTGTTCGTATTTCCAAATGCCGGCCTCCATAATCAGCCCGAGCGGAGTTCCGGTGGCGTTACACAATTTCCGGGCCTCGGCGATCTTCTCCTTGCGGATCAAGGCCGTGGTATCGGCCAGCAGTTTCTTGGAATTGACCCGGCATTTGATGAAGAAGAACCAAATCCGCTCAAAAATCACCGACAGGCCCAAACCCAGCAAGCCCAAAATGAGGTACTCGATGGCGCCGCCTTCATCGATGAATTTGGCGATTTTCATCAGAATTTCCATATCACCTCTGGCTTCCAAAGAACTGGGTTTTTGGTGATTATACTGTTCCGTGGGATTTTGATGCAATGCAGGAGCAGGGTAAAGCGAGGATTTAAGCGGGAATTGAAGGTTGTCAGACGGGAGTCGCACTGAGGAAGCGGTTATGGGTTAGGGGTTAGGAGTCAGGCAAAGAATCAATAGAAGTTAGGGGAAGACGGGCGGCTGGGTTGAACGGCAGGGCCATCGCGGCCGCCTCCTCGGCTTCTCAAAGGAGCAACGCCAGCTCCCTAAACCCCAGCCTATGAACCTCCTGCGATTCTTACCGATTAACCTCAAAAAACCAGGTTTTTCTTCCCATGTTCCCTTGTGAATTCCCGCCTTCCGCTATATATTGCTATCCATCGGACACGGTTCCCCACCGGATTTAAGGAAGGATTTATGAAGAAGACTATCGCTTTCCTGCTGCTTGGCTTCGCAGCTGTTGCTTTTGCGGCTTCCAAGACGGAAACCACTACGGTTACCCGTATCAAATCCGGCGGCGCCGCCATCTACAAGTCGGAAGCCTCGGACGAAGGCGATAAAATCGCGGATATCGGAACCGGTGACGAAGTCACCATCCTAAAACAGGGCAAATCCCGCTCGCTGGTCAAGACTTCCGGCTCCATCAAGGGATGGATCGACAACGGCACGGTTGAAAAAGTGAAAATCACTAGTGGCGGTTCGCATAATCTGAAGGACGTCGAGGTCGTGGGTTGGTTGGACAATCCTGCCGCGGTTTACATTTTGGACAACACCAACCCCGATTTGAACGCTTTGCCCATCGACCGCAATTTCAACAATGAAATCGTAGAGAAAAAAGACCGCGAAGAAGTCGAACGTACCTACGACGAAAACTGAGTATATTAATCATATAGGGTAGGCGGCTGAGCTGGACTTGGACCGCCTTCTGGAAGGGCCTCTGATAGAGGTCCTTTTTCATTTCCAGCCCATTTTCATTTGGAGTAAACCGCCTTTCGCGACTTCCTCCGGTGGGTCCCGGATTTGTAAGCGTCACCAACCCTGTTGGCGAATGCTCTTCTCACCGATGAGGGCGCGGATTTCGCCTTTGAGGTCGGGTAGGCCCGCGCCGGAAATGGCCGAGGTCTTTACGATCTGGCAGCCTTCCTTCTTGAAGCGTTTGTCAAGCTTCACGTCGCCCAAATCGATCTTGTTGAGCACAATGAGCTTGGGTTTGGTCAGGAGCAGGGGATGGAATTTTTCCATCTCTTTCCGGAGGATGACGTACTGGGCATAAGGATCCTTGTCCGTGCTGTCGAGCACGTAGGCGAGGCAGAAACTGCGTTCCACGTGGCGCAGGAACTGATGACCCAGGCCTTTCCCTTCCGCCGCGCCTTCGATGAGGCCGGGAATGTCGACCAGCACGAAGCTTTTTCCCGGGCCCACGTTCACGATGCCGAGCACGGGCTTAAGGGTGGTGAAGGGGTAGTCCGCGACCTTGGGGGTGGCGGACGACAGCTTTCGGATGATGGAGCTTTTGCCGGCGTTGGGAAACCCGACCAGGCCGCAATCGGCCACCAGCTTCAATTCGAGAAGTAGCTTGCGGCTCTGGCCTTCGGTGCCTGGACCAAATTTCCGCGGGGCGCGGTTGGTGCTGCTTTTGAAGGCCGCGTTACCCAACCCCCCCTTGCCGCCTTCGGCTGCCATAAAAGTCTGACCGTCATCCTTAAGGTCGGACAGCAACTCGCCGGTTACCAAATCCTTGATCAAGGTTCCGAGGGGCACATTGATCACAACGTCTTTTCCGCTTCGGCCGGTGCACAGAGACGGCGCTCCGGCTTCACCCTTGTCGGCTCGGAAAATGCGCTTGTTGCCTATGTCATATAGGGTGTGGACATCCGTGGTCGCCCGGAGAATGATATGGCCGCCCCGGCCGCCGTTGCCGCCGCTGGGTCCTCCGAGCGGGACGAACTTTTCGCGGCGGAAACTGACTTGGCCCTTGCCTCCGTGCCCCGCATGGACTTCCAATTTTGATTCATCTATGAACATGCGGCTTAATTTAGTAACATGCCCTGCGAAGCGTGGTTCTGACACGCAAAGCGTGTGCCATTTGGATAAATCGCGGGGTTCCACCCCATCCCGGGGAAATGAATGCGACCATGCCATTTGCGATCCTCTACCTTTTCCGAGAGCTTTGGTTTTTTTGGATCCGGAGAGCGTCCACCCGCATGGTTTGCGGAGCTGATTCGGCCTTGGAGCCCATAGAGTGCGGGCTTGGCGGTCGAGGCGTCTGAATCGAACGAACCGTATCCTTTCCATCGCGTCACTTGCCAAAGCCGCGTTACCCCCTCGGATTGGCGGATGACAATTCCATGTCATGAAGGAGACGCCCCGCGTACGTTGTGTAAGTTCAATTTTTTCCAGGATCTTGAGAGCTTTGATACGGGTTGTTAACTTGATCGCAGACATGGCGCCCGGATTGAAAAAAATCCGGCAGGGGACACACCACAACGCGGAGTTGCCATCGATGTCGAAGAAAAGATTTGTGACGACAGGCGAGATCGCCAAGATATGCGAAGTAAGCCCTAAGACCGTCATTGCCTGGATTGAGCGCAAGCAATTGCGATCGTTCCGGATCGGAAGGGGTCCCCGCAAGGTTACCCTTGCGGATCTCTATGACTTCCTGGGTTCGCGCAATTTCCCGATCGGTTCATTGGAAGAACTGACCCTGATGTTGGAAGAACAACCTTCCCGCGAAGAACTGGTTCCGGCGATCTGAGAACCCCGCAGGGTCTTAGGACCCTGGTTCCGGCTCCCAGGGCTCCGGTCTCCCGGAGTCACCGGTTGCCACTAGAAACGCAGCCCAGGGATTCCGCCAGGTTCATGCGACCCGAATCCCCGGCCGGCTCAGCCTTTACGCGCCAGTCCTGACCCGCCTTTACCGTCCGCACTCTCGCCCGCTTGACGCATCTCCTTGGTGTTGATGCCGAGCTTTTTCATTTTATTGTGGAGCGCCGTGCGCGTGATCTCCATCAGTTTTGCCGCGTCGGAAACGTTCCATGCGCAGGATTTTAGCCTCGCCATTACGTAGTCCCGCTCGATTTTCCTCAGGTGGCTTTTCAGGGAGGGGTAGGTCTGCTTGTCGAGCGCTACCACCAGAGGTTGCACCCCTGTCGTCGTGCCCGCCTTCAGGTAGGTCTCCACCTCGCTACTGCTGATATGCCCCGTTTTCGCGAACGAGATCGCGCGCTGGATGATATTTTCCAGTTCGCGGATGTTGCCCGGGTATGCGTAATGCGTCAGCATTTCCATGGCTTCGTCCGTCACGCCCACCTTGAAGGCGCTGCGCTTCTGGTGCTTGTCCAGAAAATGCTTCACCAAAAGGGGGACATCGACGATGCGGGAGCGAAGCGGGGGAAGCTGGATCGGGATCACGTTCAGGCGGTAATAGAGGTCCTCACGGAAATGCCCCTGCTTGATGGCATCTTCCAGATTACGGTTGGTCGCGGCGATTACGCGCACGTTCACGTGGCGGACCTTGTTTTCACCCACGCGGCGGAACTCCCCTTCCTGCAGGATACGGAGCAGCTTGGTCTGGCTGCGCAGCGGGATGTCTCCGATTTCGTCGAGGAAGATGGTGCCGTTATCGGCTACTTCGAACAGGCCCTCTCGATCCGCCACGGCGCCTGAGAACGCGCCCTTGGCATGCCCGAACAGTTCGCTTTCTATCAAGCCTTCGGAGATGGCGCAGCAGTTTACGATCACGAAGCCGTGCGCTGCCGGGGCCAGTTCAGCGCTGTAGATCGCGCGCGCCACCAGTTCCTTGCCCGTCCCGCTTTCGCCGCGGATGAGCACGTGGCCTCGCGAATGGCGCGCCTTGTCGATCAGGCGGAAGACCTCGACCATGGGATCTGATTGCCCGATTATGTTCTGCGAGGCATATCCGCTTTCGCCTAGCTTGACCAACGGCCCGCCCTTCGCGCGAGAACCTTTCCCGAATGTCTTCGCCAGCGCGGCGTGGAGCTGGTCGGGATTCACCGGCTTGAGCAGGTAGTCCTCAGCCCCTATGGTCTGGGCCTTACGGGCCACGTCGTACGAGCCGTGCGCTGTAAGGATGAAGACGGGCAGATCGGACTGCATCTGCTTGACGCGGCGGACCAGCGCGAAGCCGTCGATGCCGGGCATGACCAGGTCGGTGATTATGAGGTTGAACTTGCGGCGTTCCAGCAGCTCCAGCGCCTCTTCGCCATTCTGCGCCAGATGCACGTCGTAGCCGGCCGCAGTGAGGATGTCCTTCAGGTAGAAGGCGGTGATCTTCTCGTCGTCGACGATGAGGATTGAGAGGGAGTTATCCATTGCGGCCGATTGGGTTTGGAAAATAAAGTGAAAAGTGAAAAGTGAAAAGTTCAAAGTGCAAAATGGATTGCCGCTTCGCGGAGCTAAGGGATTGAGGAGGCGCGCCCGCTTTTCCTCTACTCTTCAAATTTTCACTTTTCACTTTTCACTTTTCACTTTGAAATCTATCCCCGCAGCCTACCCCGCAGCCTGCCAGCTCTTCACCAGCTCCGCGTAGATCTTCGGGTAGCTGTTCGTGGTTTCCTTCACGAAGGCGGCGATGCCGCAACGTGGCCGGATGGCCAGGCGCGCGCCGTCGGGCAATGCGACCTGGCGGTTCAGGTTATCCTGGAACTTGCGGATGATGCGCGGAACAGACTCGATGGTGGTCATCGGCAGAACCACCAGGAAGCGGTTGAAGGTCAGGTAGCCGACGAAATCCGATTCGCGCAGGAATTTGCGCAGATCGCCTATCAGCACGTTCTGCAACCCGCGCAGGGCATCGCCTTGGATTTCGATGGCGGCCTTATCCTCCGGCAATCCCTGGAAGGAAACCAGCAGGGCGCTGAACGGAACGTTATAGCGGGTGGCGCGGCTCACCTCGGACTTGATGAAGAAGTCGAGCACGGCCTTGACGTACACCCCGGGGGGCAGTTCCTTGGACATGTGCTTTTCGCGGCGGGCGGCCATTTCCTGGCGCGCCTTCTGCATGACCTGGGCGCCCACGTCGCGCGCCACCGCTTCGGCGTCCATGCTTTCCTTCGCCTGGCCCATCACCTCGTCGAGTTCCTTTTCGTCGGCGAACATTTCGAGCAGGAATTGCACTTTTTCGGTCTCGCTGACGCGCCCATCCTTGAGCTGGGCTAGGGCCGCCTTTCCCTTCAGATCGGTGATGGAGCGCTGCATGCGCATACGCAGCTTCTGCTGGCCCATGGTACGCAGTTCGTCGGAGAGGCCTTTTTGCTGCAGTTCCTTGTTGACCTCGGCCTCCATCTGATGCAGCATGGAAGTCAGTTTCACCGCATCCTTGGGGTTGGACTCCATGCGCGCGCCCGCCGCCTCGCCCGTCTTCTCGACGAAATCCGCCAAATTCCGGATCATGTCTTCGGCCGAGCCTTCGCGGTTCAGTTTGCGGGCTTCGCTCGCGAGCACGATGAGTTGGGCGGCCTGCTGGGGGTTTTCCTGGAGTTCGCGCAACAGTTCATCATGGCTGATGCCGAGGCTTTGGCCGGCCTTGAGGAATTCCTGATAGCTCTGATCCGCTCCCAGGATGGAATTCAGCTCCGAAAGCAGGTTGAAGAATTCGATCAGCGGGATCCCCTGCTTGATCAGATCCATCCGAAATAGGTTAAGCACCTGCTGCAGGTGATTGCGATCGGGCACGATGCGCTGGATCACCTGCGCCATGCGCTTGGGATTGCCTTTGCATTTCTGGTATTCCGACATTACCAACTGCGCCGCGGTTTGCACGAAAATCTCGTCAGCCGCGTCGGTCATGCGCGTCACATAATGGGACCCGGGGTTCTGGGCCGCTTCGCCCGGTTTCCCCAAGGCCTGCTGGCCGTTGCTGGAGACTCCACCCGAGCCCGCTCCGGTACCGGAAAGGTGCTGGGCAATCCCCTGCTGGGCCTTGACAGCCTTGAGCAGTTCCGTGCGCATGTTGTACATGCCCGCCAGCAAATCCTCGATAGGTACGTTTCCGTTGCCGGCTTCGGTTTTGAAGGCGCCCACTACATTGAGAAGGCTCTGCTTCATGGCGTTAGCCTCGTTGCCTTGACTGCCGACCGTGGATTTCATGATGGCGTCTGGCAATGCCGAAGGGGATTCCAGCACGCGGAGCAGACTGAGGTTGGCGTTCATCTCCTGGGCGGTTAGATGCCCGAGAACCACGCGCATGGCGGCGTCATCGAATGAGCTGCGTTCCTTGCGCGCCTCGCCTTGGTGGACTCCGGTACCTTCGCTGGACCTGTCCTGAAGGCGCGGCGAACCTGAGGCGATCACGGAGTCGCCTTCTTTCACGGTCTGCAATGATACGTTGTTGACGCTTATGCATCGGACGCCTTGATTGGTCAGGTAAGCCAAAAACCGGGTTGGATCCGCGTGGGTCAAGCTGCACGCGTCCAGGAAGCGGGCGAAGTCCGGCAGGTTCAGGGGTTGGGTGAAGGTGATGGATTCGATGCCGAAGCGGCGCAGGTGATCGGCGATCTTGCGGTTGTTCGGCTGGTAGACCAGGTCCACATGGCCGATATAATAACCGAACTCCTGGAACAGCACCGACATGGTGCTTTCCTGGCCGAAACATTTCATTACCGCCTCGTAGACGCGAGGAATGGTTTCTTGGGCGGCCGGATGGTCGAAGGCGTAAGCGACGGTGCGCTGGTAAAACAGGTTCCAAAGCCGGACCAGATATTCCGCATCGGTACGGCTGAAGCCTTTGGGTTCTTGGTTCATGCGACCCCGTTATTTTAGCCTTTTCCAGGGCAACCTGCCACCTTATCTCCCGGCGTTGTCACCATATGGGATACGGCGACGCACCCCCGCTTAATGCTATTATTGGACCGGAATGACCCAATCCCGCGCATTACCGGATTTGACCGGTCAGACCCTAGGCACAGTCACCCTGCTCCACAAAATCGGAGAGGGCAGCATGGGAGTGGTTTACAAAGGTTTCCAAACCACTTTGAGCCGCCCGGTCGCGGTCAAGGTCGTTTTCCGGAACCGCCTGAACAAGCTTTTCACCTCGGATCGGTTCCGTCAAGAAGCGGAAGTGGTCGCTAACCTGATTCATCCCAATATCATCACCATTTTCGAGCTCGGCGAAGCTCCGGACTACATGTATTTCATTATGCAGTTGGTGGAAGGCATCAGCCTATCCCAATGGCTCAAGCAGAAAAAAAAGCACCCCCTGCCCAGCAAACGCCTGCCTTCCCTGGACGATCTCATCCGTTTGGCCGAGCAGGTACTGGAAGTTCTCGCCTTTGCCCATCAGGAAGGGGTGGTGCACCGCGATATCAAGCCGGAAAATCTGCTTTGGATAGAGAAATCCCGAAAGGTGATGGTTGCCGATTTCGGACTTGCCGCGGTCTACCATACCGTTTACGACGAGGAAAAAGCCTTCATCCTGGGTTCCCCACTATACGTCT
>JBDSIO010000111.1:0-8402 GCA_039917895.1 Fibrobacteria bacterium
ACGGTCAATGCGACGGTGTTTTCGACGAAGGCGGTAGGCATCATCCTCCCCGCCGGAGGGGAAATATCCGCTGGAACCGTAAATCTGGGGCCTTGATGGAGAAGGCTGCGCTTAGGGCGCAATCGCAGAAAGGGCGAACGGCCTCCGCTTTCCTGGCGCTGGCCACTTTGTCGTTTCTGATTTTGGCGGCCCCGTCCCCAACAGGCGCGTCAGAAGCCGCGGCCTCTGCTACCGCAAACAGAAAAGCGCATTTTCCCGTCGCCGTCGCCACCATCCCCTCCGAATACCTTCCGGTAAGCACCATGTACCGCGGGGCCACCCTTTACGGCACCGGAAAGGCCGTCACAGTCCGCTTCGTCCACAGCACGGCGGACTGGGAAAACCAACTCTACTTCGTAGACCCCCGCACGGCCAAGGAAATTCCGTTGATGGTCTACCATTCGATCGGCAGGGGGAACAAATGCCCGGACAGCGGCGGCTTGGCCGCGGACCTGGGATATCGCGACTCCACTGAGGAAATCGTCTTCATGCTGCGCACCACCGCCAGCGCCTTCGCGGGGCAATACTGCACAGCCGAAGCTTGCGGGCCGCGTTACACGGGCCTGAACGATCCACTTACCAGCCGCTTCCATTCCCGGGGGGAATTCAGCCACCTTGCGAACCATATGTGGGCAGAGGCTGCGCGCATCACTCAGGCGCAGGCCGACTCGCTGGGTCCGCCATGCCCCGGCATGCCGAGAGGCGGCAGCGAACCTACGGGGGAAGGCGGGGTGCTGTTCTCGTTCAGCGACGGGGCCAATGAAACCTTCGGCGATCTCGTAATCCTGGTAACGGGCGTGGAAATGGACGTGGAGCGGACCGGGCTGCCGAATCCGGTCGTCGCTGGGGTTCCCGGAGATCCGCTCCCCGTGTTCTGCGGGATCGATGCGGATGCGGGCGGCGTTGCCCGCGGGGAGGCATTCCAGCCCCAAGTCATGGACGTGCCGGTTTCCGCCATCCTGCCCCGGTCCAAGCCCGCGCAGCCGCGTATCTACCTGGATCAATCCTGGCGCCACCTGGATCCGCGCCGTCCGGATGAAACCCACTTTCCCAACGGTCCGGAAATCCGGGTCACGACCCCCGGAGCTTTCGAATTCAACCTGGGCGTCTTCACCAACCACGGCGAATTCGTGAACCGGGCGCAAGGCGTGGTCTCAGGGGAAATGCTAAGGTATATCCAAGTAGAGAGAGACGGCCGGCGGACCATTTCCCTGATGTGGTACCCTGTCAGCAGCAAGGGTAACATGGCCTCCACAGGTGCCTACGTGGTCCGGGGGTCATTCCGCACTTTCCCCGAAGCCGCACCCCTCGAGCCGAGCCCTTTCGCCGCCCGTTGCCCGGAAACGAGTTTCAAACTGCTTACCACCTTCGGATACATCCGGAATTAGGTCGAGACCTTATTCTGCGTGGATGAATCCGCTAAGGCGATTGGCGGTGCGCCATGTCGCGGCGCCATTCGCGAATGGGACGCGCGGGAAATCCCGCCACCGTAACGCCGTCCGCCACATCTTTGGTAACCCCGGAACAGGCCGCTACCGAGACATCGTTGCCGAGGCGCAGGTGGCCGTCCACGCTGGCTGCGCCTCCCATACGCAGGCGATCGCCGGCCACGGTGGAGCCGGCGATGCCGGATTGCGACGCGAGCAGACATCCCTCTCCGAGCTTTACGTTGTGGGCGATCTGCACGTGGCTGTCCAGCTTGCATCCGTTGCCCAGCCTGGTAGGCTCGAGGACCCCGGCGGCGATCACGGCATTGGCGCCTATCCAACAGCCATCGCCGATTACGACGCCGGCCGGATGGGGCATGGCCTCCTGGCAGGATTCGATGGGCCCGGACTCGGCCGGGTCGGCAGCGGGGCGAGCGTAGAATCCGAAACCGGCGCAGCCGATTACGGCCCCGGATTGGATCACGCAGTCGCGGCCGATATGGCAATGTTCCTGGATGACCGCATTGGCGTCGATGCGTGTTCCCGATCCGATGAAGGATCCCGGACCCACATACGCTCCCGCGCCCACGATGACATTCCCTTCCAGACAGCCTTCCACCACCGCCGTGGGAGCGATGCGGTTGCCCGGACCGAAGGCATAGGGTCGTGTCCGTTCCCAGCGGTCGGACAAGCAGGTGAGAATGGCGGCCATGGCGGCGGGAACCGAGTTCACGAGGACTATCGCGGTTTCGATTGATCCAACGACACGCGCCCCGATGGGAGTGACGGTTTTTCCGCCGGGTGATGGCGGCGCGCAAACCGGTTCGATACCCGGTTCCGCCAGAATGAGCCCGGCGCGCAAATTGGAGCGCACGCGCAAAGGCGTTTTGGGACCGACAAAGGTCAACGAGTCCGGACCTGAAGACTCCGGAGGGTCGATGGAAAAGAGGGTCAGGTTATCGAGAGCGTGAGAGCCGTGAGAGCCGGGAGGGACCGAAGCATTAGCACCAGCCAAAGGCAAGCAGCCGGGAAGTATCAGAGGAGCGCAAGCGCGGAGGATATCGGAGGCCCGGATACCAGAGATATGCGGGGCCGCGTCCTGCGGTTCAGCTACGACCCCGGCGTCCGCCTCAATCGCGCCGTTTGCCGGGAGCGCGACCCGCCGCGGAGCGGCGAAGCGCAAGCCTATTTGGCCTCTTTGTTCAGGACATCGATCACCTTTTGGGTCAGGTCGTTGTCCTTTTTCCAGAACACCACGGCGCCGGCGGCGCGATCGAAGACCATGTCATAGCCTTCCTGGTTCGCTACGTCCTGGATGGTCTTCTTGATCTTGGTGATGATGGGTCCGGAGAACTCCTCGTTCTTCTGGAACAGGGCGCCGTCCTTGCCGTAGATCTGCTGGACGAACTGCTCGTACTCGCTCTTCTTCTTGAGAAAGTCCGCCTCCATCTCCTTCTTCTTCTCTTCGCTGAGCATCAGGGACTGCTTCTCCAGCTTGTCCTTCAGCTCCATCAGGCTCTTCTGCTTGGTGGCCGCGTCCTGCTCCCATTTCTGCACCTGCTTATCATATTCCTTCTGGGCCTTTTTCGTATCCGCGTATTTGTCGAACACGAGCTTCGAGTCCACATGCGCGATCTTCAGATCGGCGGCATGCGTGGGGTGGGCCATTCCGGCCAACAGCAGCCCGAGAGCCAATACCATCTTCTTCATCGTTCCTCCTTAAAATCCTTGCTCAATCACGAAATTGACAACGGGGGCCTTGCCCACCTTCTTCACGCGCTGGCCGTCGTAGGTTTCCAAATCATCCAATGCCCAACCGAAATCGAAGCCCATGCCGAACGGAGCCACCAGCGGGATCACCAGGCGGAAGCCGAAACCGAGATCGCGGCGCAGGTCGGAGAAGTCGATTTCCTCCCAAGGTTCCGGGACCGCGTCATTGGAAATGGGGTTGTAGGAGTTGCTGCCCTGGTTATTGGGATCATATTTGGAAAGGTTGCCGAACACGTTGCCGACGTCGTAAAAGCCGAGCAGGTAGAAGGTGTTCTCGACCACGGGATAGGTCAGCTCGGTGACGAAGGAAAAGTAGCTCCGGCCGATGCGGGCCGCGGCGATGCTGCCGGGATCGTAACCGCGCATTTTGCCCTGATAGCCGAGCACGCCGCCCATCTGGAACAGATCGTAGCTCTGGATGTTGTCTCCCAGCAGCACGCCGAACTCCGTCGACACGCCCAGGACCAGCTTCTGAATGGTCGGAAACCACCAGTTCACCTTGCTCTCCACCTGATGGTAGTCGAAGTCGCCGCCTAATGGACCGCCCACGCGGCTATAAGTCAAGCGGTACAGCGAGCCTTCGGAAGGGAAGAACGGCAGGTTCTTGTCGTCGCGGGTCAGGGTCAGATGCAACGACGACTCCAATCCCGATGGGATGATCAGGGAGTTGGGGTTGCTGGTGAATCCGTTTTCGTTCTGGGTGAGATTGTAGCTGCTGCTGACGGTGAAATAATCGTCCGGCCAGGTCAGGCGGCGGCCCAGATTGAGGCGCAGACCGTAGCGGGTGTAGTCATTGTCTATGTCCCGGAGCGCCTTCTGCTTGCTGTAGAATACGCTGCCGCCGACCATGGTCGGCGTGTCCAGGAACCAGGGTTCGGTGAAGCCCACGGATGCCAACTGCTTCTGCTGCCCGTATTCGACGCTCAGGTCGGCCCGCTGTCCGTTGCCGAGGAAGTTCGGGATTTGCAGACCGAGCGTGCCGACGAAATCATCGCGCTGGCTATAGGCGAGACCGGCGGAAACGGTGCCGGTACCGGCCTGCTTCTCCGAGACCTTCAGGACCAGGTTCACGTCGCTCGGGTCTCCGTCCTTGACCTGCTCGATGTTGGGTTCGACGTTGTCGAAGAACGCCAACTGCATGATGTCGCGCTGGGCGCGCATGATCAGGGATTGGCGGAAAATGTCCCCCGGGAACAGCTTTACTTCGCGGCGGATGACCTTGTCCTTGGTCTTGGTGTTGCCGCGCACGTCCACCAGGTGGATATGCGCGATGTTGTTTTCCTTGATGGTGAAGGTCACGTCGACGATGGTGTCCTGGTAGGTGAACTGGTCCTGCATGTCCATGAAAAGGTAGCCCTCTTCGCGATACAGAGACTGCACCTGGAACTTCATGGCCTCGAACTTCTTCATGTTGAAGATCTCGCCGGAATCCAGCAGAACCTGGGCCTTGAGGGCGCCGTCTTCGACGATATTGTTATGGATGAAGGAGGCCTTGCCGAAGCGGTACCGTTTGCCTTCCGTCACGTTGATGCGGATGTCCATGTGGCGTTTGTCTTCGGTGTAATTGAGGCGCTCGCCCATGACCGAGGCGTCCAGGTAGCCGAGCTCGCGGTAATAGTCGACCAGGGAATCCAGGCCCAGGCGGAATTCGTCTTCCTTGAAGTCGCCGTCGCGCCACCAACGGTCTTCCTTGGTGGGGATTTTCTTGCGGAGTTGCTTGTCCTTCACGTGCTTGTTGCCTGCGAAGGTGACGTAGCGGACCCGGACTTTTTTACCTTCGTCTATCTTGAAGGTGACGGTTTTTCGGCCGGTTTCGGCCTCCAGGCCTTCCTCGACGGTGACGGTGGTAAGCAGGTATCCCTTGTTATGGTAGTGGTCCAGGATTTTCTGGCGGTTGCGCTCCACGGCGCTTCGGGAATAAACCTGTCCGTCCAGCAGATCCATGGCGTCCTTGAGGTCGTCCTTCTTGATCTTGTCGTTGCCCTTGATTTCGGCGCTGGCCAGGGTGGGCAGTTCGGAAAGGGAGAAGGTGAGGATGACGCCATCCGCGGAATCGGGGTAGTCGACGTCGACCTTGATGTCCGAGAACAAGGAAAGCTTGTTCAGGGCGGTGATGGAGGCCTGGACCCGCTGACGCAGGACGGTAGGAAGGTACTCTTCCCCCTTTTCGACCTGCACGGTGCGGACGATCAGGGATTTGTCCACGGTCTTGTTGCCCTCGACGCGGACTTCGACAACCTTGACTTCCTTGACCGGGCTGCGGAAGGGTTGCGGACCTGCTAGCTGGGCCGAAGAAGGTGTCAGAGCCAGAAATAGGAAAAAAACCGCGAAACAATGCTTCAAAATGGTCAAAACGCCTTCCCGGTTGGAAACCGGAATAATATAGATAAATGGGTCTCTTTATTCTCCTTCGCGCCCGGTTGGAAGCGCGAATGCAGCGGGAAGCGGATAAAAAAAGCGCCGGGTCCAAGACCCGGCGCTTCGTATTCACTGTTGGTATCCTTCGGTAAGAGTAGAGTGGGTCGTCGCCAGTCTCTACTCGGTTCGCTTAGGCCGACGTCGGCTAAGCGACTTATTCGCCCTTCACCTCGGGAGCTTCCTTCTCTTCCTTCTTCGCGGCGGCCGCGGGCTTGGTGGCCGATGCGCCGGGAGTGAAGGTCAACTGATCGCCCTTGCGGCCGACCTTGAGAACGGAATTGTCCGTGATCTTGCCGCGCAGGATTTCCTCCGCCAGCGGATCCTCGATAAGCTTCTGGATGGCCCGTCGCAGCGGACGCGCGCCCAACTGCGGATCGAAACCCTTCTCCACGATGAGGTCGCGGACCGAGTCCGAGATCTGCACCTTGATGTCACGTGGGCTGAGACGGCTTTCCAGCTCGGCCACCAGGATTTCCACGATCCGGCCCATGTCCCGCTTTTCCAGAGGGCGGAACACGACCAGATCATCCAGCCGGTTCAGGAACTCGGGGTTGAAGGTGCGCTTCACCTCTTCGCGGACCATCTTGTCCATGCGTTCGAATTCCGTGTCCAGATCGTCCTTGCCGAAGCCCAGGCCCACGCCCTTTTTGATATCCTTGGCCCCAAGGTTCGAGGTCATGATGATCAGGGTGTTCTTGAAATTCACCTTGCGGCCGTATGAGTCGGTCAGCTGGCCATCGTCCAGGATCTGCAGCAGGATGTTGAACACGTCCGGATGCGCCTTTTCGATTTCGTCCAGCAGGATAACCGAGTAGGGCTTCTTGCGCACCTTTTCGGTGAGTTGCCCGCCTTCTTCGTATCCGACATAGCCCGGAGGCGCGCCCACGAGGCGGGACACGGCGAACTTCTCCATGTACTCGGACATGTCGATGCGGATGAGAGCTTCTTCGGTTTCGAACAGGAAGGCCGCCAGGGCTTTGACGAGCTCGGTCTTGCCCACGCCCGTGGGGCCCAGGAAGATGAAGCTGCCCATGGGGCGCTTGGTCGAATGCACGCCCGAACGCGAACGGCGGATGGCCTTGGAAATGACCTCGATGGCGCGATCCTGCCCCACCACGCGCAGGTTCAGTTCCTTTTCCATGTTGAGCAGCCGCTGGCTCTCCTGATTGGCCATCTTGGCCAAGGGAATGCCGGTCATCTTGGCGACGACTTCCTGGATGGCTTCTTCGTCCACGATCAGGCGCTCTTCGCGCTTCTGTTCGCGCCACTTCTTGCGCATCTCTTCCAGTTCGGCCTTGAGGCTTTCCTGGGTGTCGCGCAGGGAAGCTGCGGTCTCGTAATCCTGATTCTCGACCGAGGCTTCCTTTTCCTTCACCACGGCTTCCAGCTCCAATTCCTTGTTGCGGAGCTCGGGCGGGATGGAAAGGCTGGCCAGGCGCACGCGGGCGCCGGCCTCGTCGATGATGTCGATGGCCTTGTCCGGCATGAACCGGTCGGACAGGTAGCGGTCCGACAAGCGGACGGACGCATCCAGGGCGGGCTCGGTATAGGTGACCTTATGATGGGCCTCGTACTTGGCGCGCAGGCCCTTGATGATCTGCAGGGTCTCGGTGAGGGAAGGCGGGTCGACCACGATGGTCTGGAACCGACGTTCCAGGGCGCCGTCCTTTTCGATGTACTTGCGGTACTCGTCCAGCGTGGTGGCGCCGATGCACTGGAACTCGCCGCGCGACAGGGCGGGCTTGAAGATGTTGGACGCGTCCAGGGAGCCTTCGGAACCGCCGGCGCCCACGATGGTGTGCAACTCATCGATGAAGATGATCACGTTATCGTTCTTCTGCAACTCGGTCATAAGGGACTTGAGGCGCTCTTCGAACTGGCCGCGGTATTTGGTGCCGGCCACGATGCTGCCCATGTCCAGGGTGACGACGCGCTTGTTTTCCAGGATTTCCGGGATATTGCGCTCGACGATCTTCTGGGCCAGCCCTTCCACGATGGCGGTCTTGCCTACGACGGGTTCGCCGATGAGGACGGGGTTGTTCTTCTTGCGTCGCGACAGGATCTGGATGACGCGTTCGATTTCCGGTCCGCGGCCGATGATCGGGTCCAGTTGGCCCTGGCGGGCGAGCTCGGTGAGGTCCCGGCCGAAATGGTCGAGGAAAGGGGTCTTGGACTTCTTGCGCGAACCGGCGAAGTCGGTGCCGCTTTGGGCGTCGCCGCCGCGCAGCACGCGTTCGATCTCTTCCTTCACGCGTTCGTATTCCACGCCGATGCTGGCGAGGGCGTTGGCTGCGGCGGATTCATGGTCCTTCATCAGGGCGAGCAGCAGATGCTCGGTGCCGATGTACTTGTGGCTCATCGAGCGCGCTTCCTGCGCGGCGATCTCGAGCACCTTTTTCGCGCGGGGCGTGAAGGGGATCATCTGTCCGATGGTCATCATGCCGCCGGAAGACGAAATGGATTTCTCGATATTGCGGGCCAGGTCGTCGAGGTCAATCCCGAGGTTCTTCAGAACGGCAACGGCCACTCCGTCGCCCTCGCGGATGAGGCCGAGCAGCAGATGTTCGGTCCCGACGTAGTCGTTGCCGAGCCGCACGGATTCCTCGCGCGCCAGCTGCATGACCTTCTTGACTCTATCCGTAAACATGCCGTTCATTTTTTTGCTCCGTTGGGCCGGAATATTCCGGCCCCAATCAACATGGATAAAATACTTGTTATCCCCTGAAATCCCAATCCTTAATGGATTTC
>JBDSIO010000112.1:0-11018 GCA_039917895.1 Fibrobacteria bacterium
AGACGGGTGCCTATAAGGGATCCCGGACAATGCTGCGCACCTGCACGCCCTTGGCGGTCCTAATGCGAAGAATGAGTTTCCCGTTCACATGCGGAAGGAACCGTTGCTCGAAGGGGCCGGCCTTGCCACGCAACACCTGGACGGTGCGGCCCAGGATATTGACGACCTCGATCTCGTAGTCCGAGTCCAAGGTGCCGACGAGGGCATCATTGGCAAGCACGATGTCATGCATCACCTTGCCATCCTGGACGCGCACCGAGCCGGAGGAATCGAGAGGAATCCCGACGTCGCTCAGGCGGCGTATCTTGATATCGCGGTACCAGGTGCCCTTGAGGCCGCTAAAGCGTCCGCCCCAGTGGACCTGGAGGCCGATATAGCCTTCCGGAATGGTCTCCATCAGGGTGGTGTCATAGGAAAGCGGGGTCCAGGCGGCATCGGTGCGGGACTTGCGGAACCAGCTCTTCATGCGGACGCGCTGATTGGCCGCTGTGCCGCCGTAGAATTTGACGCGGAGTTGGTTCCAACCGTCCGCGTCCCAAAGCTTGTTCCAATCCGCTTGGGTGCATCCTGAAGTCGGGCAATCGAACACTTCGCCGGCGGCCTTCATCTTGGCGGTCATCAAGGTCCAGTTGCCGGGTTCTCCGGAGCCTTTGCCGGGAATGGAGATGGTGTTCTCATTACCCGCGAAGGCGAAAGGACGGAAGTCGCGGCTTGTGAATGAATTCTCGCCCCAGGTCCCGCCGAAGCCACCGGTACTGAGGTAGTCCAGCACGGTCTGGAAGCAACGCCCATTGGCCGGTGTGCGGTTGAAGAGGCCGCCGTCATTTTTGAAGTCCGGCCAGTAGTCGAAGACTATCTCATAGTGGAGGTACTTCTTCTTGGTCATGAGCACCCCGCCGTTGGTGCGGTCCTGGGTCGAGAAGATGCCCTTCTCTTCGGGAACGACCTTCCACTTAGCGGGGCCCTTATGCTGGGTGACGCAGCTCTGCCACCAGCCGGTGAAATCGATGCCGTTGAAGATGGAGATGAAACCGTCGGGCTGCCTCTGCGCGATCACGGTATCGGTCGCCGCGCCGGTGGGCTCGGTGCCGCAGGCCGCGTAGGGTTCCGGGGGCGGAGTCGGCTGCGCGAAGGCAGCGCCGGCGGCGACGGTCGCCAGGGCCAAGGCCCTGACGAGGTTGGGGATGGCGGACATGTCAGATTCTTTCCGATGGAACATTTTTCCTCCAGTTAGGCCCTTTCGGGCTGGGCGGTTGGACGGCCGCCCTCCGTATCTCTCCGAGGATCCAATAATCCACACTCGAATCCCCATGTCATTAAAAAGCTTGTCCATTCTCATGCTATTCTCCTGGGACATCTAGAGCCCAACCCACTTGATGTGGGCCATGCCGACTGCCGTCCGCCAGATGACCAGGCAAAGACCCTTGCGCGGAAGCTTCAGGGTTTGCCGCATTCCCGCCGCCACCTTGTTGCTGAACAGAAGCCTGCCGGCCGGATCGAAAACTTCCAGGGTACCCGATTCGGTGGACCGGAAGGTGAATCCCTGCGCCTCCCGCGTCAGGAAGACGTTGTCCGGGAGCCTGCCGGGGAGGGCCCCCACCCCGGTCGCCTCGCAGGCCCCGGCCTTGCTCCTCACGAAGTATGAACGGTAGGCGGGCTTGGAATTGTCCATGCAGCCTTCCAGATCCAAGACCTCAATCTTGCGGAAGTTGTAGGGATGGGTTTCCGCCTGGATGGCGATATATCCTTCCCGGAGGCGGGTGCCGTTGGCGGGGACATTGGCCGGGGGATTCTTGACGGCGCCGCCTTGGTAAACAGGCCGGTAGTAGGTCACTTCGGGGGTACCCGTGGGGTTTGGGCCTTTATAATGGCGGATGATGGAATCGCCCATCACCGAAAGAGAAGCCCAAGCCCACTCCCCCGCTGCGGCCCGCTTGGCGGAGGAGCCGCCCCAGCAATGGGCGCCGCTAGGGCTGCCGCCGGTCGGGGCCGTGTGGAAGGCGGTGCCGGGAGTGCAGAGGTTCATGAAGCCGCTGGGGCTCACCCGCGTATTGGCGGCGCCGAGCAACTGGGTTTCCAGGCTGATGGGGAAATCCTGGTTCAGGGTCATTGTGGCCATGGGCTGCGCATGGATCATGAGGCCGTTGTTCTGAATGGCCCACTCCGGCCCTCCGTTCACCTGCTTTTCTCCTATCTGATACTCGACGCGCAGCAGGTAGAAGGACCAGGTCCGGGTCTTGTTGGCGGCATGGCCGAATTCCTCGTTGAAGGTGCCCCAACCGCTGTAATCCACCTTGAGCACGCCATCCACGACTTTGAAGGTGTTGTTCAGGTTGGTGTTCAAGGGATGCTTGGTGAACTTGATGTCCCAGTCCGTCAAGTTCTTGCCGTTGAACAGCTGCACCCAAGCGGAGTCCTCCCCCCGCGCCGCTCCAGCCACAAGTAAGCATACCGCAGCCAGTACATGCTTCTGTAACACCTTGCCGTCGAATCTCATGGTATTTCCTCCCGAACCATCAATGCGCCGGGAAAAAAAGCAGGCTACGCGCGGTCATTTCCGCGCTTGGACCAATCATCCTGAAGAAATAGACCCCGGGTTGGGCCCAGGCGCCCCTGGCATCCTTGCGGTCCCAGACCAGGTTTTCTTCGCCGATGGCGAAGGCCCGCACGAGCCTTCCGAATACATCGCGGACCTCCAGGCGGGAAAATCCCGCGAGGTCATTGAGGATCTCTCCCTGGCCTTCGATCGAGAAGGAGACGGGATTCAGGAAAGCCCTCGGCGCGAACCCTCCGGTTCCGATCCCGGTACTCCCCGTCGCATTGCTCGAATCGGCTCCAGCCCAGGCCGGCCCGGAGATACGGACCCGTACCGGTCCCGTGATCGAAGCGGGAACGGCCCACTCATGGGTCCCGGTATTGCTTATGCCCGTCGCCACGGATTGCCAGGCCCCGGATGCTCCCGTTCCGTATTCGATATTCACGGTGGGAATGGAACCCAGTGTCCGCCACTTTATAGCATATGTGGATCCGCCGGGGATGCTGGCCGATCCCTTGGCCGGGCTGTCCAGGAAGAACCGATGGAGGTAATGCTCGCCCTTGGGCGTGCCCGCGGGGAACTCCATGATTTCCCACCGGCGATACATGAGCAGAGCGCCTTCGGACTGGAGGCCCAAGCCGCCATGATCATAAGGGCCGTCGGGGGTCTTGTTCTCCGTGTCCTGGTAGATCCGGATATTCCAGAGTTTGAAAACCACGGTGTCATTGATGATATGGATGGCGCTATCCGGTCCCCGCACGACCAACTCGTACCGCAGCCAACGGGTTTTTCCGTTCGAGCCGTTGGAAATGGTGGGACTGCTGGCATGATAGTCGCTTCCGCAGCCCGGTTTGCATACGGACTCGACGAGCACCCCGGTCGGGCTGTACCTGGCGCCATTGCTCTGCGATACCGCCCTCGTATCGAATGTCGCCCGTTGGATGGAGAAGGCGGAGCCCGGCCACATCTGTTGCAATTGGAATTCGATGGAACGGGGCCAATTATTCTTGAAGCGCGACTTGGTTTCATCGGTATGGTAGTTGATGCCGCCATTGTTCTGGCCATTCAACACGTCGAACTTCGCCTCCACCCGCATCCGATAATGGCTGAAGCTGGTTTTCTTGGTGCCGATATTCCCTTGCTGGTCGAGGGCCGTGGAAGTGACATAAATGGCCGCGGTATCGGTGCCCGGATACATAATCTTCCAGCCCTTGGGATCAGGTACATCCAGTACGGGCGCGGTCGCTCCATAGACGCGTCCATATATTCCCGTGAAGTCATTGTTATTGAAAAGCGGAGTCCAACCGGAGTCCGAATGGGAAAAACCTTGGGCCCAGGATGAGCCCAAGGCAATCAAGGAGAGGGCGGTCGCGGATTTGCCGAGCCTGCCAAGGAAACGGTGTTTAAAAGTGAACATTATACCCCACCCCAACCAAAAGCCTATTCGAGATTCCGCACGGACACAGACACAACTGGCCCGGCTTGTGAAGAGCACGGGGGAAGGTTCTCTCCCCTCCGCGCATGTCAGAACTGCGTGAAAAATTTATAGGACTCTACGCCAATCCAATTCACGGTGGAGCCGGGGTCTCTAGCCTGGTGGGAGTGACCGCCATTGAAGGTGCAGGCCTTGACGGGATATCCGGGCTTGCAGCCTTGAAAGTCATAGCAGACATGCGCGCCGCTCTTCCAGGTGGGGATTTCCGCCGGGATAGTGCACCCATTATTGGCCGCTTTCTCCAATGCGATGAATTTCGACCCGCGCTTTTGGGCTTCGTTACTGATCCAAGGGCAGGTTCCGTCGCTCATACCGGTTGTTTGCATCCAGGCCTCCGGTTCCGTGCCCCTGGTGGCGGGGAGCCAGATATTGAAATTGGCCGCGGCGATCCCGACGCCTGCCCGGATTTTTTTCGCGTGGGTCGTGGAGAGCGAGTAGGTCTGCATTCCCCCCATGCTCATGCCGATGGTGAAGATGCGCGTCTCATCGATGCACATGTTGTTTTTAAAGAAGGTGACGACGTCATCGAAGAAGGCGTGGTCCTTCTCGCTCCATGCCGATCCACTGGTGCTGGACGAGCCGCCGTACCCCTGGCCCCCGAAGAAAACCCCAGGCTCATTCGCAGCGGCTGCATTGGGCTTCATGTCGTAATAATTGTCCTTCAAATAGTTGGAGGTGTTACTGCCCTGACCGTGGGAGTTGAAGAAGAATCGGTGCGGATGGTTCATGTCGTAATTGGCGGAAACGTCGACGACGTAGGGACGCTGAACGCCGCCGCTCATGAGGGTCCCTGCCCCGGTCTTGATCGTCGTGGCCTTGCCGCAACCTGCGCTCTTGACCGGGGGATTCTTGAGGCCGCCCCATATGTCGCCGCTATTGTCGACTTTGTCCAGGCTGACGTCCAGTTTCGCATCGTAGGATTCCACCATCACCTTCCTTGCCGAATATCCGGAAGCGGTTACCTCCAGCGAATCGATGGCGGCCGCCGTCTTCGCGAAGGCGCGGCTCTCCGCGGATTTCACAAGGCCCGCCTGCGCGCCATTCCCGACGCCCATGGGTAAGTAGCGGAAGGTCGAGGCTATTCTCCCGACCGAGGCCCGGACTATCAGCAGTTGGTTGGCGGGATATTTCCCGGTGATGTCGAACCGGTATTGTCCCGCTCCCTGCGTTCCGAGATTTTCGGCTTTCAAGCGGTTGCTTTTGATATCGAAGACTTCAATCGCCACGGGCGAGGATTCGGCAAGCTTGAATTCCAAAACGCCTCCGGAAAAGGAAATCATCCCGGCGCCCGGGGCGCGGGATGATAAGGCGGTATTCAATTGCGTAAAGGAATAGGCCCCGTCGGCCCCGGTAGTGACCTTCGCGCCCGCTTTCATCAAGGTGACGTTGGCCCCGGATATCGGCTTGCCCCCGCTGGAAACCGTCCCATGAAGATTGATCGTCTCCGCGTGGATCAAAACGCCGCTTGATAATACCAGGATATTCAACCACCGATGATGCATATGCACTATCCCCCGTTCATTTGTTTCATAGGGTAAGGTCAAGCGGCGGAAATGACCGGGCGATAGGGTCACGGCTTCGAGAAAGTGTTTCAGTACTGTTTTTTTCTGTTCGACCCGTGAGAGACGGAATGGCAGTATTACCGGATTACTTTTGATCTTTGGATCGCTAAAGCCCGCAAGGCTTTCGAAACCGATGGAACAACCGGGAGCGATAGGCTATTTTCAGGATGGCGAAGGCCGTACTATGGAAAGACCCCAAACTCAGAAATCGTCCCCGGAAACAGGCGACGGCGGAAAGGCCGGTACCGGCTTTTCGATATACGGTTATTTCGACTACAGGGAATGCCTTCGGTGCCACTTTCTCCATCGGAAGGCCCTGAATCGCCGGTTCTCCTATCGCGTCTTCGCGGCAAAGGCCGGATACAAGAACCCGGGCTTGTACATCATGCTGGTCAAGGGCAAGCTGAACCTCACCCGCAACAAGCTCGCGATGTTCATCAAAGGGATGGAACTGCACCCCCGGGAGGCGGAGTACTTCACCTTGATGGTCCAGTTCACCCATGCCTCCACCCCCGAGGCCAAGCAACATTGGTTCGAAAAGATGCTTCCCCTGATGCCCCCCAGTTCCCGGATCCTGACCCGGGACCAGGCGGAGTATTACCGGAAGTGGTACCACGTGGCGGTACGGGAAGCTCTGTCGGTATTGGATGTCGGCGAGGATACTAGCGTCCTGGCGGATTTCCTCCAACCCCCCATCACTTCCAGGCAGGCCGCCGCCTCTCTCAAGTTGCTGCATTCCCTGGGGCTCATCCTCCGCGATGGCGGTGGCTGCTGGCGCGCCACCGACGCCATTCTGGTCTCGACTCCGGGCCTGGGGCCTTTACTCATACATCCTTTTCAGGAGTCCTTGATAGATATGGCCAAGGCGGCCCTCAAGCGGTATCCTAGGGAGAAGCGCCATGTTTCCTGCTTCACCTTCAGCATCTCCGAAAACGGAAACAACAGGCTGCGGCTAATGATGGAAAAATTCCTGCATGAGCTGGCCGACCTGGTACGATCCGATCAAGGCATAGACCGGGTCTGCCAGTTCAATCTCCAGCTGTTCCCTCTGTCAGGGGAAAAGAAATGAAGCCCGGAATCAACCTGCCCAGGCAGCCCATCGGTGGAATATCCGCAGTCCTACTCGCAGCATCCCTGCTGGCCCTTGCAGGGTGCCTGGACAACCGTAACGCTGGCGGTACGGGAACAGCAACCGGCAACACCGTCTCGGCCCGGGTGGTCCTTCCGGGAGGCGCCCCCGCGGCGGGCGCCCGGGTGACCCTCTATCCGGTGGAATTCGTGCCGAAAACCGTGCCCGGGGCCGTGCGCGGTGCACCGTCTCCCAAGACGGCCTTGACCGATTCAGCCGGCCGTTTCACCTTGGAGACGGAAGCCGGCTCGGCCTACCTCCTGGAAGGGACTGGAACCCCCGCGTCGGATTCCCTGACGGTGTGGAGGAATGACATCTATCTCCGGGAGGACGAGGCCGCCACCGACCTTGGAACCCTGTCCCTGGAAATTTCCGGTGTCCTGTCCGGCACGGTCAGCCAGCCGGACAGCGCCTCGACGAAGGAGATATGGGCGGGCTTCCCCGGCACCGACCGGTTCACAAAGGTGGATGGGGCGGGGGGGTTCAGGCTGGAAGGCATCCCTCCCGGTCGGCACAATCTCCTGCTGATCCGGGACCCCGGTAAAACCTCCGAGCGGATAAAGGTGTCGGGCTGGCACTTGGCGCCGGGCGCCCATGGGAAGCTGGACACCGTGACTCTCGGAAAACCAACAGCGGGTGAAAGCAACCTCCTTCGCAAGGCCTGTGTCGAAGATCCTGTCCGGATAACCGAGTATCCCTACGAGGGTCCGGCCGTCGCGGACCGCCGGGACCGGCTTCGCTCCATACTGGAAACCAATCCCCCCCAGTGGATCGAAATCGATTTATGCCTGGGGACCTGGAGGACCAAGGGTACGCTGCCCGCCGAGGCAGTCACCTTTTCCGGCACCATGTCGAGCCACGAGTCCGACTTCTTGCCCCTCGAAGGTAAGGGCTGGACCATGAAGATCGATTCCAATGGCCGGGTGTCCCAATTCCCGGAACTCCCCACGTCTTTGCTCAGCGCTACGTTCTACCGGGGGAAGGTCTACGCGCTATTCATAAATGCCGTCGACTTGAAAATCTACCCGGATGAGGCGGCCTTCCTCCTGAACCAACCGGAGGCAAGCCTGGCCCTGCCTTTTCCGACCGGCGCTATCCGCGATCTCGTCATCGCGGATAGCGTCGCCTATTTCGTCGAAGACAACGTCAACCCGAAATACCATGTCCTCGATCTCCGCTCCGGGACCTATGGCGGCTTTTTCAATCTGGCCGGATTCGAGGGAGACTGGTTCTCCTTTACCTCGGCGCCGGGGGGAATGCTCTGGAACCTAAACTATTCAGGCCTTATCCAGCTCGGCGACCCGGCCACGCGCAGCATAATCCGCAAGCTGAAGGTCGTCATCCCTAAGGTGCGCCTCCGGGGCTTGACGAGGTATCAAGGGGTGGATTCGGAATAGGCACGAGTCTTACCGCCGCTACCGGGCGGATTGCTAGGCGGTGGATTCCGCACGCCGGAACAGCCACGCTGCCCTTAGGGTGTTTCCCAATGTGAACGGATAGTAAGGACCGGGCGTAAGGGCGGAAATCCGCCCTCTAAAAATTCGCGAATTCGGTCCGGCCCCCCTATTCCGGCTAGCAGGCGAACCGTTACGCGCGATGGCATGCCATCATCGCCGCCAAGGCCTGCTGAGGCTGCTCGAAGGCACCGTAGCCGCCGTGTCGCCTAAGGGGGCCGCAAGCATCCCGAACAGAACCTGATCCAGATCAACACCCAAGAACATCCTCTTCATCTGCGGCGGCGCCTTCGAATCGCTGAAGAAGATCATCGACCGGCGCACCCGGGAGGCGGGCATCGGCTTCAGCGCGCCCATCCAGAGCAAGCGGGAGCGGAAGCTCGGCCAGATCCTGAAGCAAGTGGAGCCGGACAATCTGATCCAATTCGGGCTCATCCCCGAACTGGTCGGCCGCCTGCCCGTCATCACCCCTGGACGAACTCCAGCGGGAAGCCTTGCTGGACATCCTCACCAAGCCGAAGAACGCCTTGGTCAAGCAATAAACCAAACTCTTCGAGATGGACGACGTTCGCCTCAAGTTCCAGCCCGAGGCCCTGGAAGCCGTGGTCGACCGGGCCATCCTGCGCAAGACCGGCGCCCGCGGCCTGCGTTCGGTGATGGAAAGCGCGATCCTCCCCATCATGTTCGACCTGCCTTCGCGCACCGACGTGGCCGAATGCGTGGTCACCCGCGAGGTGGTCGAGCAGAAGAAGGGGCCCATCCTGATCCTGAAGCAGAACAAGAAGAAACCGAGAAACCGCCCGTCATGACCAGAAGCGGAGGAGCGTCATCCGGCTCCGGGTTTTAATTTTGCCAGGAATAATCCAGTCAGGCCGTCGAGGGAAATCCGGTCGCCGGCCTTTGCAGCAATCGCGGTTTTAACATGGCGGCCCGAGAGCGTATAAAAATCGATCCTCGTTCCCTTCGGAATATCCCCTATTACCGTAAGGCCCATCCGGTCCGCCATGATATAGCGACTTTCATGGAAACCGGGTCGGGCCGGGTTATGCGTCGCCGAAGTTTTCGAATCGATCAATTTGAAAAAAAGCCCGGCGTACAGGTTCCCGAAGGAGTTTTGCGAAGCGGAAGAGAAATGTGTGTTATCGGAATTCGATGCCAGGCCCGTTGAGCTCGCTACCGAATAATTCTGAAGACCGGTTTTGAGATTATTGATCGAAGTGTTGATGGCTTCCCAACGCGGGTAGGATTTGCTGCTTACCAGGAACCGCCCCAGTTCCCCGGCGACAATAGGCATTTCAGGCAAATTGAGATCGGTCCTAATCATTTTGAAAAGCTTTTCCAACTTGCCTTGATACGTTGAATAGAGTCCGGCTGTGGCGTCGGACTCTCCTTGGTGCCAAATCATCCCGATAATGGGACCGCTTTTGGCGGCCCTTTTAGCGCGATTGATCAGGTTCGAATACAGGTTGTATTTACCGGTAAATGCGAAATAATCGTCGCCGAGCCAATTATCAACCGTCGTCCCTCCGGCGGCGCATGGCACGAGCGCGATGGTGTCGGTTGTTTTAAGCAGCACCGAAAGCTCATGCGCGAATGCGATGCCCATGCCTACGCCCGCTTCGGCTTTGTCCCAGTGGAGCGGATGTTTCGCGCGTACCCAGACGGAATCCTTGTTCAACGAAACGATGTTTTTATACGTAACCGTATCCTCGGGAATCCTGATATTGCCCCTTCCGGCCATGTTCGACTGGCCGGCCAGCAATACAATGCACATTTTCGCAGAGGCGCTTCCAGCAAAAACCGGTAAAAACAATAGAACGGCACTGGTTAAAATACAGTTAAAAAAAGCATGCACGCTACTTGATAACAAACCTACTCCTTTTTTAACGGACCCTCAGAACGTAAGCGCCTGCGGAGATCGGCGTGCCCGTGCGCAGCCGGGATTTTCCGTCCAGCGAATACAAGTGCTCAAAACCGGGTAATCCGACTGGCCAGATTTTCATGCCGATTAAATGACGCGGTTCCGGGAAGGCCCCATCCGCCTGGGATCGTTCCAAGAAAATCGCAGTGGGCCCCGCCTTCAAGGCCCGGTAGATGACAGCCGCGATGGTATCATGCCCGATGGCTTCGGGATGGACGCCGTCCCGCGCCCAGGAGGGAGTGACGGTATATTCGTACGGCTTTCCCATCAGCAGGGGGACAAAAAGATCGATCGTGGGAAGGCCCTTTTCCTTGGCGACCTGTTCGATGGCGGGGCCCACCGAATCCCGGATGGTTAAACCGTTGATGCCGTTTCCCTCGATGTTGTTTTCGAAGCCCCAACCCGGAACGGAAGGATTGACCGCGGAATTGTTGGTGGCGTACCACGCCGGCATGGGCTTCACCAGCCAAATCTGGGGTTTGGGGGAAATGGTGGAAAATGTGTCGATCATGGCCTTGTAATCCGCCATGTACCGCGCGCGGTTCCATTGGGTGGCCTTGGAATCGTTCGTCCCCAGGGCGATGGTGATTATGGCGGGCTTGAAGGTGAAGACGTCCTTGAACGCCGAAGAATTCCAATACGGCTGGCGCCCCGCCTTCTGCATACAGGTGCCGGATACCCCTTCGCTCTTCACCCTATAGCCCAATCCCAGCAGGGCGCCCAACTTGCCCGGATACAATGCGGCGGTGATGCTGTTGCCGACGCAGGCGACCTTGATCTGGGCCTGGACACCCATCCCCGCGAGGGCGCAGGTCAGCATGATGCGGATTGGAATAGAATGTCTGGCTTTCATCGGCAATAGTTCCTGCTTAAATTTTATTTGCGTTCAGATTCAAAATAAAAACTCCGACTCCGGCTCTT
>JBDSIO010000113.1:0-9666 GCA_039917895.1 Fibrobacteria bacterium
CGTTCAAGGGCACGCAACAAGGCCACCGCGAAGAGCTGACCCCGGTCTATTGCCTGAAGATCCTGGCGCTGTTCCGCCTGGTCAATCCTTTCAGCGAAATCCGCATCGCCGGCGGCCGTGAATTGCACCTGCGCAGTCTCCAAGCGCTTGGCCTGTACGCCGCCAACTCGATTTTCGTGGGCGACTACCTGACCACCGAAGGCCAGGCCGGTTCCCTGGATCGCGAAATGATCCGCGACCTTGGCTTCGAAATCGTGGGCGAGGACTCCGTTGAAGGCGCGGCCGTACCGCTGGTCGATCGCGTCACCCTGACGTCCCGGCAGGTCCGAGCGTCCAAATAGGCATCGCGGGTCAGAAGCCGGGCCGTCCCGGGGGAACCCGCTGCGAAGCACCATGATAGTCATCGTCGATTACAAAGCCGGCAACCTCACCTCCGTCCAGCTGGCCTTGGCCGAAGTGGGGCACGACTCCGTCATCTCTTCGGAACCCGCCATGATCGCCACCGCCGATCATGTGATTTTTCCGGGAGTCGGCGCGGCCGGCTCCGCGATGGAAGAATTGAACCGATTGGGCCTGGGGCCGGTTTTGAAAGCTCATATCGCGACCGGAAAACCGTTCCTCGGCATTTGCGTGGGATGCCAGATCGTCATGGACTGGAGCCTTGAGGACGGTCGCACGCCTTGCCTGGGCATCCTGCCTGGCGGTACGGACATCTTCCAGGCCGCTCCCGATGCCAAGGTCCCGCATATGGGATGGAACCAAGTGCGCTTCACCAAGCACGCGGTTTCGGGACGGGGGCCCCGGCATCCCCTGGTCATGGGCATCCCGGACGGCAGCGAGTTCTATTTCGTGCACAGCTACTATCCCACGCCGGCGGATCCGGATCATGTCCTGGCGCATACCGAATACGGCGGGAAGCCTTTCGCGTCCATCCTCGGATCGGGGAACATCGCGGCCTGCCAGTTCCACGTGGAGAAAAGCGGAAAGTGGGGGCTCGCCCTGTTGAAGAATTTCTGCAAGTGGGACGGCGCCCTCGAGGGATTCGGAGTATGCTGACCAAGCGCCTGATCGTGTGCCTGGACGTACGTAACGGCAAGGTTACCAAGGGAGTCAAGTTCAAGGAGAACGTGGACTTGGGAGACCCCGTGGAAATGGGCCGGAAGTACTACGAGGACGGCGTTGACGAGCTGGTATTCTACGACATCATGGCTTCGGCCGAAAAGCGCCCCATCGACATCGAAATGGTCCGCTCGGTGGCCCGCAAAGTATTCATCCCTTTCTCCGTGGGCGGAGGCATCCGCGACCTGGATGACATGCGCGCCGTCCTGTTGGCCGGCGCGGAAAAGGTGAGCGTCAACTCGCTTGCGGTGCAGAATCCTGAGATCATCGGCCAGGGCGCGCGGGCCTTCGGCAAGCAATGCATCGTGCTCGGCATGGATGCCAAGAAGACCGGTCTTCCAGGTCTACCTTCGGGTTACGAAGTCTTCGTCCAGGGGGGCCGCAAGGCCATGGGCATCGACGCAGTCGAGTGGGCTAAGCGCGCGGTATCGCTGGGGGCGGGCGAGATCTGCGTGAACTCCATCGACGCCGACGGCACCAAGGACGGGTACGAGCTGACCCTGACCCGCCTGATCGCCGAGGCCGTTGACGTGCCCGTGATCGCTTCCGGCGGCGCCGGGACACCCTCGCATCTGGTCAACGTTTTCAACCAAGGCAAGGCCGACGCCGGACTGGTGGCCTCCATGGTACATTATGGCACCTACTCGATCCCAGCCATCAAGGCCGAATTGGTCTCCGCGGGCGTGCCCGTGCGTGCGGCCACATAATCTTTCCCGACATCCGCTTATCCTTATACCGCTGTCAGGATTGAACTTGACTATGATCCGGGCTATTCGGAAAATCCGGTGACGCTAACAACTCCTTGCAGGAAATGACATTCAGTATTTTCTGCCCTCGAATCCTCACTGGAAAATCATTTCTTTGATTGGTCGGGTTCTTGCTTTTTGATCCAGTGTCTAAAAGCAGTGTTACCTTGATGCTTCCGTGGTCCACAGCCGCGCCTGCCTGAACGCCATCGAATACCTGCAGAATCTCGGGTACACGGGAGAGCAGGCCTATATACTCCTGACCGCCGTCCCGGTGGAAGGCCGCATCGGCGGCATCGTGGATATCCCCAACTGCGCCTGCACCGTCGCGATTCCCACCGGCGTTTTCGATCAGGACATCCTGCCGAAGAAGTGAAGGAGCCGTATTCCTGGACCATCCCACTCGGGTGGCAAGCCGGCTGGAAACGCCGTCCGAGCGGCTTCGGTGGCCGCTTGCTCCCGAGGGCTTTTCCCTTTTTTCCTTCCCACTCCAACCCGGCTGCCGTGTGCGCGCTCTCACTTCCTGAAGCGCCGCTTTCAGCTATCCTTCCCCAGGCCCTGGGCATCCAATGTGTGTACAACAAATGTGTGCACAATGTATAGCCAGGCATGGAGGTACATTGTGGAAACATGGGGTGGGAGGAGCGCAGGATGAAGGAGAGGAAATCGGATTTTCTATGGGCCGACATCCACCCTCGCCGGGATTACCGTACGGAAGAGGAGTTCAAGGCTGCTTTGAGAAGCGGAGCCTTGCCGTGGACTGAAATCGAACGCTACATCGAGTGGCGGAGGGAAGAGATCAAGAACAGCCGAATGAACCTGCGGATCAGCTCCACGGACACGATGAAGCTTAAAGCCTTGGCGCGGATGCAGGGGAAGAAGTACATGACCTATATCGGGGAAATCCTGAAACGGGAGATCCACTTGCAGGAAGATCTGATGGCCGGTTTCGACCGCGACAGCCCGGAGAACCGTGCAACCCTACACCCATCAAGCAGTCGTTAGGGATTGGGCCATCAGGGATTCGCCGGTCGGGACTGACGGTCCGCGGAAGACCCCAGGAAGCGGCGATTGAAAGCCCCGCCGGGTTGCCGAGCCGCCCACTCCCATTCCCTTCCGTGAATCCCGGCTCGGGTTTGATTATCTTTCCCCGGCATCTCCGGGAGTTTCCGATGGAAGAAATCGTCAATTTGAAGGCCCGTGTCGACCGCCTATGGGGGTATCTTTGACCTCGCACGCAAGCTTGAAGAAATAGCCCTTTTCGAACGCACCGCCTCGGAACCGGGATTCTGGTCCGACACCGCCAAAGCTCAGAAAATCCAGAAGCAGATGAAGTCCCTCCAATGGTGGGTCGATGAATGGAAGTCCCTGGACCATCAGGTCAAGGAACTGGAGATGCTGGCTGAGATGGCCAAAGAGGACAAGGACGAAAAGACCCTCAAAGAGGCGATCGATTCAGCCACCCCGCTGGAAGCCAAAATCCGCGAGCTCGAGCTCAAGAAAATGCTCAGCGGCGAGAACGACGAGAAGCCCGCCATCCTCAGCATCCATTCCGGCGCGGGCGGCACCGAGTCCCAGGATTGGGCGCGCATGCTGTTGCGCATGTACGTGAGCTGGATGCAGAAGCGCGGGCTCAAGTTCGAGATCCTCGATGAGCAGCCCGGTGAAGAGGCCGGCATCAAGGGCGCCACCATCGAAGTGGCCAGCGAATACGCCTTCGGCTATCTGCGTTCGGAAATCGGCGTGCACCGCCTGGTGCGTATCTCGCCGTTCGATTCCAATGCGCGCCGCCATACCTCCTTCGCCGCCGTGTACGTGTACCCGGAAGTCGAGGAAGTGGAGTTCGAGCTCAACGAGAACGACATCAAGGTGGACACCTTCCGCGCCGGCGGCGCGGGCGGCCAGCATATCAACAAGACCGATTCGGCTGTGCGCATGACCCATCTTCCGACCGGGATCGTGGTGTCGTGCCAAAGCGAGCGCAGCCAGCACAAGAACCGCGCCAGCGCCATCAAGATGCTGCGCGCCAGGGTCTACCAGAAGCATAAGGACGACGAAGAGGCCAAGCGCGAATCCAAGCTGGCCTCCAAGCTCAAGATCGAATGGGGCAGTCAAATCCGCTCCTACGTGCTGCAGCCCTACCAGATGGTCAAGGACGCGCGCACGGATTTCGAGACCTCGGACGCCGAGGGCGTGCTCAACGGCAACCTCGACGGATTCATCAATGCCTACCTGCTGGCCGCGGATGAAGAGCGGTTAAAAGGCACTTAAGAAGACGGGCGGCTGTGGCCAACGGCGGGGCGTTCGCTGCCGCCTCGCCGGGGTCCCAAGGCGCAACAAATCGACGATGGGAAATGTACGATGGAAATGAATGATCAGGTCGAAGCCAGGTTGGAAAAGCTCCGCAAGTTGCGGGAGATGGGGATAAATCCCTATCCCTACGGCTTCGCTCCCACGCATGACAGCGCGGCGCTGACGGCGGAAAAGGAAAAGCTGCTTCCGCCTCCCGCCGCCGAAGGAGAAACCGCTTCCCCGGCCAGCGGTCCGGAGATCGCTTTCGCCGGACGCATCGTGCGCTACAACCTGAAGGGCAAGCTGGCTTTCGTGCATCTCAAGGACGACATGGGGCGCATGCAGATCATGTTCGGCCGCGACGCCGTGGGCGAGCCCTCGTTCGAATTGGTCAAGATCCTGGACATCGGCGACTGGATCGGCGTGAAAGGGAGCATGTTCATCACCCGCGCGGGCGAATATACCGTGCATGCCAAGACCGTGGAGCTGCTGGCCAAGGCTGTGCGGCCCCTGCCCATCCCCAAGGAGAAGACCGAGAACGGCGTCAAGGTCATCTTCGACGAATTCAAGGACGTGGAGACCCGGTATCGCCAGCGTTACGTGGATCTGACCCTGAACGACGGCGTGCGCGAAACCTTTAAGAAGCGCTCGCGCATCATCCAGGCCATCCGCCAATACCTGCTCTCGGACAATTACCTGGAAGTGGAGACGCCCATCCTGCAGGCCATCTACGGCGGCGCCAGCGCGCGGCCCTTCCTGACCCATCATAACGCCCTGGACATTCCCCTGTATCTGCGGGTCAGCAACGAGCTGTACCTCAAGCGCCTGATCACCGGCGGCTTTCCCAAGGTGTTCGAGTTCGCCAAGGACTTCCGCAACGAGGGCATCGACCGGACCCATAATCCCGAGTTCACCCTGCTGGAGTTCTACCAGGCCTTCGCCGACTACCACGACATGATGAAGCACTTCGAGAACATCTACGCCGCGGCCTGCACCGCCGCCAACGGCTCCCCTAGGTTCACCTACCAGGGCGAGGAGTTCGATCTCACGCCGCCCTGGCCGCGCATGACCGTGAAGCAGGCCATCCTCAAGTTCGGCGGCCTGGACGTGGACGCGATGAACGATGATCAACTCAAGGGCGAACTGGACAAGGGCCAGATCGAACTGAAGGGCAAATACATCCGCGGGCTTGCCATCAAGGCCCTGTTCGAGGCCAAGTGCGAAGCGCGGCTCAAGGGACCCATCTTCATCATCGACCATCCGAAGGAGAGCACCCCCCTGTGCAAGGGGCATCGCTCCGATCCGGATCTGGTGGAGCAGTTCGAGCCCTACATCAACGGCTGGGAAGTGGGCAACGCTTATTCCGAGCTGAACGACCCGCTGCTGCAGCGTAAACTGCTCGAGGATCAGGTGGAGCGCGGCCGCGGCGGCGAGGACGAGACCCATCCGCTGGACGAAGACTTCCTGCGCGCCCTGGAATACGGCATGCCGCCGACCGGCGGCGTGGGCATCGGCATCGACCGCATGGTGATGCTGTTGACCGACAGCGCTACGATTAAAGATGTGCTGTTGTTTCCGTTGATGAAGCCTGAGTGAACGCAGGGAAGCAGGATAGAGTTCAAAAGTCAAAGTTCAAAGTGAAAAGTTTAAAATGAAGAAAAGAATGGGAGCGATTCGCGCTGCAATTTTTTGTGATGGAGAAGGTGTGTTCCTTCCCAAATTTGCACTTTTCACTTTTCACTTTTCACTTTTCACTTTCCGCCCCTTGGGCGGTTACGGACCACAGTGAAGTATTTCGAATGGTTCATCGCCAGGAAATACTTCTGGGCCCAACGCCGCACCCTGTCCACCGGGTTGATCGCGCTGTTCTCGGCGGCGGGCGTCATGGTGGGTACCTGGCTGCTGATCTTCGTGCTCTCGGCCATTAATGGCTTCGAGCATGAGGTCAAGAAGCAGTTGATCGGCAAGGACGCGCATATCGAGGTGACCCAGTACCAATATGCGCCCGTGCTGGAATACGATTCGCTGGTGCGAAAGGTGCGGGCCTTCGCGCATGTGACCGCCGCCTCCCCGTTCATCATGTCCAAGACCATCATCTCCCGGAAGAAGAATCAGGACGGGATCGTGGTCTATGGCATCGATAGCGCCAGCAGCCGCGACGTAATAGGCCTGTCGCATACCATCTCCCACGGAAAATACCGGTTCCACGGGCTTTCCGATTCCTCCGGACGGAGATTCCCCGGCATCATCCTGGGTTACGCCCTGGCATCGAGGCTGCAGGCCTCCATCGGGGACAAGGTGTTCCTGGCAGACTTCACCGGATCGGGCGAACTGGGATCCTCGGGATTCGCGCCCAAAATCGCGCCTTATATCGTGGCGGCCACCTTCGAATCCGGCATGTACCAGTTCGATGAATCCCTGGCCTACATCGCCCTGGACGATGCCCAGAAGCTCTTTGAACAACAAGGCGCGGTGACCGGCCTGCAATTACGCGTCGACGACCCCTACGCCAGCGGACCCATTTCACGGGAATTGGAGGATTCCCTGGGATTTCCCTACCGGGCCCTGGACTGGCAGGCCAAGAACTATACGCTCATCAAATGGATGGCCTATGAGAAGATCCTGGTGGGCTTGGCGCTCGGCATCATCATCATCATCGCGGCCTTCAACATCATTTCGTCGCTGGTGATGGCCGTGAACGACAAGGTGCGGGAGATCGGCATCCTGCGGGCCATGGGGGCCACCCGCCGCGGCATCTTGCGCATCTTCATCCTGGAAGGCATGCTCATCGGCGTGGCCGGTTCGGTTATGGGAACGGCGCTGGGCCTGCTGAGTTATTGGCTCCAGAGCCGTTTCGGTATCATTCAGCTTCCCGGAGACGTCTATTTCGTCACCGTGCTGCCCGTGGAATTGCATTTGACCGACGTGGTCTCCGTGCTGGTGGTGACCAACCTCTTGTGCGGCCTGGCCACCATCCTGCCCGCCCTCAAGGCGGCCCGGCATGATCCCGTGGAGGCGATCCGCCATGAGTGACGCCATCCAGACGGCCAGGACCGCAGCCGCGACGGCCGGAACGCCCTTGATATCGGTCGAAAAGATCCAGAAAGTCTTCGTCGAAACCGGCACCCGGATCGAATTGTTCAGCGACCTGGATTTCACCATCGCCTCGGGAGATTTCGTCGCCATCAAGGGGGCGTCCGGGGTGGGGAAGAGCACCTTGCTGCACATCCTCGGCATGCTTGACCATCCGACTTCGGGCCGCGTGCTGTTCAAGGGCAAGGACACCAGCGGCCTTTCCGACAAAGGCCTGAGCGCTATCCGCAACGGCGAACTCGGCTTCGTGTTCCAGTTCCACCACCTGCTCCCGGATCTGACCGTGAAGGAAAACGTGCTGATGCCCAAGCGCATCGCTGGAGGCCTGCGCCGCGCTGACGAGGAACGGGCCTTGGAGCTGATCCGCATGGTGGGCATGGATCATCGCCTCAAGCATCTGCCCGCCGAACTCTCAGGCGGCGAACGCCAGCGTATCGCCCTGGCCCGGGCCCTGATCAACAATCCCGGCATCCTGCTATGCGATGAGCCGTCCGGCAACCTGGATGTAAAGAACTCCGAGAACCTTCATGAGTTGCTGCTCGATCTCAATAAGCGCCTTTCGGTGGCCATCCTGGTGGTGACCCACGACCTGAACCTGGCCGCCTTGGCGCGCAGGGTTTACATGATGGAAGGCGGGGGATTGAAGGTTGAGCGATAAATCCGGGTCGCCGGGGGAAAATTCAAAATGAAAAGTGAAAAGTGCAAAGTTCAAATTTTGAAGAGGGTCATGGCTGCTCGGAAGCCCCATGGATAGCTTCCCCGTCTGCACCCATTGCGGATTCACCTTCGGGGAATACCGGGCCCGGGGGCTCCTGGGCTGCCCGCATTGCTACGTCGGCTTCGGCGATGCCCTGTTGGGGGATATCGCCTGGTTGCATCAGGCGCTGGCGCTCATCGACGACATGGATGCCGATGCGGAATCACCCTTTCCTTCGGGCATCCCGGCCATCGGGTCCGCCGCGATCGGGCCGAATTCCGCCGCATCCATGACGGACGGATCCGATTCCAATAGGTCCGGGATGCGTGTTTCGCCCGAACCGGCCCCCTCGGACCAGGCAGTGGATGGTTCCACCAGCGCGAAGCCCGATGCGGAAACCCTGGCCCGTTGGCGCGAGCAGATCGCCGCGGCGGTCCGCGTCGAGAACTACGAAGAGGCGGCGCGCTTGAACCGGCTCATCCGCTCTTTCGGTTCCATGGGTTCGGGGCCCGGCCTTGGCCTGGTCTGATCTCGCGCCGCGTCCGTTGGCCTGGGCAGGTAACGGACAGGTTTCCCAGGCGATCCTGTTCACCCGCGCCGTGGTCTTCCGCAATTTCGCCGGCTTTCCTTTCGTGGTGTCGGCGCCGCCCAATGCCTGCGCTGCCCTTGCCGATAAGGCTTTGGACCTGATCGCCAAGCAAGGCGGCCTGGAGATCTCGCGACTCACCGACCTTCCCTTGCGGGCCATCCGACTGCTCCGTGAGCGCGAGATTCTGCCGCCCCGCGCCGTCTCCTTTCCTGGGAAAAAAGGTTTCAAATACGCCGCGGTCGCGCCGGACGGAGTCTCGTGGATCCTCGTAAACGAAGTGGAGCATCTGGCGTTCGGCCGGATCATTCCGGGATTACCCTCTCCGGACGCTTTCGCCGAAATGGAACCTTCGCAGGTCGCCGATCGGGAGCGCGCGCGCTGGGCCCGGTCCCCGGCCTACGGATTCCTTACCTCCGATCCCGCCCGCATCGGCTCCGGATTGTCCGTCGAACTCATCGTCCACCTGCCCGGCCTCGCCCTTTCACGGCAACTGCCGCAGGCGCGGAATTACCTGGCGGCGGCCGGTGCGGGTTTCCAGACCATCGCTCCGCTCTCCGGCGTCGCGGCTTCCGGAGCTCCGGGCGCCGCCGATGCCGGACTTTTCCGCCTCACTGGCCGGGGCCGGCTGGGTAAAACCGCCCGGGAGGCCTACAATGCGCTTTTGGGAACCGTGGAACCGTTGTTGCGCCGGGAACAGGAAGCGCGGAATACCGTTCTGGAAAAACATCACAAAAGGCTCGAAGAACGGATGCAACAATCCCATCGGTTGCTTTCCGGTAAGGGTCCGTTGGGCTATGCGGACATGCTCGCGGCCGCATCCATCCTCCGTTTGGGCGCCGGACTCGGGATGTTAAACCCCCAAATTGCCGGGATACTGGAAGAACTGCGGGTACGGACGGCAAGCGGTCACCTTGCGGTAAGTTCCGGACAGGAATTGTCGCAAGAAGAGGAGGACATCGTTCGGTCGAATGTTGTAAGATCATACTTGGATGAACGCAATGGAGAAATCCATTAAGGATTGGGATTTCAGGGGATAACAAGTATTTTATCCATGTTGATTGGGGCCGGAATATTCCGGCCCAACGGAGCAAAAAAATGAACGGCATGTTTACGGATAGAGTCAAGAAGGT
>JBDSIO010000114.1:0-4404 GCA_039917895.1 Fibrobacteria bacterium
GCAGCGACAAAGACGAGGATGACCTGTGGGACCTGGATGATGATGCCCAGGAGACCCCGGCGGCTTCCGGCGACTCGATTCCGGAGACCACCGCAGCGGCCGCATCCGGCAAAAAAGCCGCCGCCAAGAAGTCCTCCCCCAAGGCGAAGGCCAAGCCCGTAGCCAAGAAACCGGCCGCCAAGGGCGGGTCAGCGAAGGCCAAGTCCGCCAAGGGCGGAGCCGCCAAGGGTTCGGCCAAAAAGGCCGCTCCCAAAGCCAAGGTTGCGCCCGCCAAGAAGAAAGCCGCGCCCGCCAAGGCCAAGTCCGCCAAAGGCTCGGCCAAAAAGGCCTCGGCGAAAGCCAAGCCGGCGAAAAAACCGTCCGCCAAGGGCGGGGCCGCCAAGGGCGGGGCCGCGAAGGCCAAAGCCAAGACGAAGCCCGCGTCCGCCAAGGGCGGAGCCAAAAAAGGCAAAGGCAAGAAAAAGTAACGCTTAGGTCACGTCATCTGCACGTTACGCGCCCTTCCGGTCTTTGGCCGGAGGGGCCGTTTTTTTCCGGGCTTTTTTCCGGCGGCGGAAGTGAGGACGCCTTGGACGAGCCCTTAGGACTTGGCGAAAGAATCTCTTTATAGAGGGCTCTACAGGATTCGGGGAAAGGATTCGGGGAAAGGATTCGGGGAAATTCAGCGGAACAACCGGAAGCGCAGCAATTTTTGGCCGGGCGCCAGGTTGATCACCGTATCGATAGGCGGGAAGGAGCGGTGGGTGATTTGGAGCTTATGCCTGCCGGGCGCCAGTTCCTTGTCCTTGACGGGCGTGGTCCCCATGAACCGGCCGTCCACGATGACTTCTGCGAAAGGCGGAGCCGAAGTCACGGTGAGAATGGCCCTGGTCGAGACCGGTTTCTCAACGGTCTCGTCGCCGGCGTCGGCCAAGAACTTATCCGCGCCCTCATCATTGTCCGGATCCGGCTTCAGAGAGGGATCGGGCTTGTGGATTGGCTTGGGCTTCGGCTTCGGTTTCCTAACCGGCTCATCGTCCTTATTCGGCTCCGGAACTGGATTCGGCTTGGGAGTGATTCCAGCCACGATGACGTCCGCGATCCCCTGCCTGGAAGGGTCTTGAACCGATATCACGCGGATCCGGGTCTGGCCGGTCTTCTGGCCCCAGACCTCCCCATCTTGCACTGAAGCGATGGATGGATTTTCGCTTTCCCAACGGACATTGGCTTGCGCCTCGGGCGGTTGGATTTTCAGGATGAACTTTCGCTTCTGGCCCGCCTGCAGCTCCATGGATACCGGTTGCAAGGACACCGAGGCAAGCAGAGGCTCCTTCGACGGCGCTTTGCCGGCGCCACTTTCAGCATTTCCGCCATGTTTAATAATGGCTGCCAGATATTTTTCCGGTCCCGTTCCCAGCACCACTAACAGGGCGGCGCCCAAAAGGGCCACGGCGGCCAAGCCGCCGACGATCCACATGAAAACATTTTTTCCGGAGCCGGGATGAGTATCGCTGAAATCGTAGTTGTCGCTCCTTGGATTTCCGGCATTCCAGGTGCCAGGACGGACTCCGCTTCCGGAGCGTACCCCCGATCCGGTTCCGGGTCGTATGCCCGTTCCCGGGCGGATGCCGGTGCCAGGTTTGGCGAGGGAACCGGGCTTCCGTTCCACCTTCATGCCTGGTCTCAAGGGCGCATGGCCCCCGTGATAATCATCGGGACCGGGAGCCGGGGTCAGGTCCACCATGGTATGGCCGCCGGTCAGCTTTCCCGTGGTTTCCAGGAATTCCCTGGTCGCCTCCTGGAGATCAAGCAACCCGCGCTGGTTCAGATAGCCACGCAATTGCAGGGAGAGCCAGCGCGCGCCCATCCCCCGGTTTTCCGGATCCTTGGCCAACAGGGTGTCCACCAAATACACCAGGAAGGGATCTGGATCGGGGATGATGCTATCCACGGGGGTATGGGGTAGGTCGCAGATATGCCGCATGATGGTGGGGATGTTAGGGCCCGAGAAGGGTTTGCGGCCGGTCAGACAGTAATAGAATACCGCCCCCAAGGAGAACATGTCCGTCAGATGGGTTGGTTTCTTGCCTTCGACCTGCTCCGGCGACATGAAATTGGGCGAGCCCAGGATGCTGCCGGTCTGGGTCATGTTCTGTTCGCTGATATGGGCGATGCCGAAATCGGCGATCTTGAGCACGCCCTCGGACTTGAACATCATGTTCTCGGGCTTGATGTCGCGATGGACCACGCCGAATTTCTCGGCGGTGATGAGGCCGTCAGCTGCCTGACAGATGATGGCTGCGCAGACTTGCGACGGCATGGGCTTGCCGCCCAGCAAGTTGAGCACGAACTGCAAATTCGGCCCGTCGATGTATTCCATTACCAGGTATTGGGCGCCGTCTTCCAGACCGTAGTCGAAGATTTCCACGATATTGGGATTGCGCAGGCTGGCGGCGGTCTTGGCTTCCACCGTGAAACGGTCGAGCAGGCCGGCGTTACCGGAGAGGTGGGTGTGGATGACCTTGATGGCCACCATGCGGTTGAGGGCGGGATCCTCGGCGAGATACACCGTGGCCATCGCCCCCTGGCCTAGCTTGGTCAGGGCATGGTAGCGGCCGAATTTAAGTTGGGCAGGGCCCTTACCAGGTCTGGACATTCGGAGCGCCGTCCCAGTAACACGATTCCGTTACGGAACTGATGTTTGGGAACGGACCTTTCCGTTCGAAATTTAAAAAAGTGTGTGGGTTTCCCGGGTCTGCTCCGCGGAAGAACAGCTTTTTTTAGCTTTTAGACGCTTGTAGCGTGATGTAAAACCCATGGGAGACCCGCCATGATTTCGAATTCCCCCCGCGCCATCCTCGAAAAGCTGAACAAGTACACCAAGAGCCTTCTCGAAGGAGCCGTGGGATCCGCCGTGAATCGCTCCCACTATGAAATCACGCACAGCCACCTGCTCGGGCAGGCACTGGAAGAGGGCAAGGGAGATCTCTCGTACATACTTGCGTTCTTCAAGATCAACGAGGGCCTCTTCAAGACAGCGCTGCAACAGGAACTCAAGGAATTGCGCATGGGCAACACCGGCCGTCCGGTCTTCTCCCCCACCTTCATGAACCTGCTCGAAGCCGGTTGGGCCGAGTCTTCCCTGAATCTGGGGCAAACCAGCATTCGTTCCGCCGGCCTGGTGCTCGCCTTGAAAAAAATGTCCGGATCGATCTCCCGTGGCCTAGCGGATCAACTGGCCATGATCAACTCCGAGACCCTGCTTGCCAAGTTCGCCGAGATCACGGCCCATTCCAAGGAGACCGCAGAGGCTCCTGAGGGTTCGCGCGGCGAGGACGGCGCCCCCGCCGAGGGTTCGAACCTGCAGCGGTTCACCGTCAACTTCACCGAGCAGGCCCGCAAAGGCAAGGTCGACCCCATCTTCGGGCGCGACAACGAAATCCGTATGGTCATCGACATCCTTTCCCGCCGACGCAAGAACAACCCAATCATGGTGGGCGAGGCGGGCGTGGGCAAGACAGCCGTGATCGAAGGCCTCGCGTTGCGCATCGCGCAAGGCCAGGTGCCGGACATTCTCAAGAACGTCGAGATCCGCGGGCTGGACATGGGCCTGATGGCCGCCGGCGCAGGCGTACGAGGCGAATTTGAAAACCGCCTCAAGGGCGTGATCAAGGAAGTCAAATCCTCCACCACGCCCGTGATCCTGTTCATCGACGAAACCCACACCATCATCGGCGCGGGCGGGGAAGCCGGACAGAATGACGCGGCCAACCTGCTCAAGCCGGAGATGGCCCGCGGCGAACTAAAGATCATGGGCGCCACCACCATCACCGAGTTCCGCAAGTACTTCGAAAAGGATCCGGCCATGGCCCGCCGCTTCCAGATGGTCAAGGTCGAGGAACCGGATCCCGAAACCGCGGCCATCATGCTCCGCGGCCTGCGCGTCAACTACGAGAAATTCCATGGCGTCAAGATCACCTACGAAGGCATCAAGGCCGCCTGCGACCTCTCGCACAAATACATCGCCGGCCGTCAACTGCCGGACAAGGCGGTCGATCTTCTGGACACCGCCGCCGCGCGCGTGAAGATGGGCCTAACCGCCAAGCCCCCCGTGCTCGTCAACCTGGATCAGGCCATCGAGAACACCAAGATCGAAATCGCCACCCTGGAAAAGGACGACGCCTCGGGCTCCCTGCCCGATCGCGAAGTGCTCGCCAGGGCCAAGACCCGGTTGGAGAACGTCTCCGCTGAAGCCCGTGCCGTGGAAGCGAAGTGGACCCAGGAACTGGCGATGGTCAAGGAAATCATCCTCTTGCAGGACAAGCTCATCGCGGGCAAGGATGCGAAGCCCGATCCCAAGGCAACGCCCGAGATTCCCCTCACCGCCGAACAGGAAGCCGCCTTGCGCGAGGAACTGGAAGCCAA
>JBDSIO010000115.1:0-1756 GCA_039917895.1 Fibrobacteria bacterium
ATTGCCGGACGGTACCCTCCCCCAGATCCAGAAAAGAGAAAAGCCCGTCCCGCGTCCAGAACACCTCGAAACGATCGAGGTTCCGGTCCCGGATCTCACGGGGTAACGGGAAACTGGAAAGGAGCTGGGCCCCGGAATCATACAGGGCTAGGCGCTTGCCCGCCCGGTCCAGCAAGAAGAAATTCCCGCTCGGTCCCCAAAAGGCGCGCATTGGCGTGAAGGTCTGCATCGGCTCGGGTATCGCCAGCCACTTGGGGGACGCGGCCCAATCCCCTGCAAGCGTATCCAGCATCCTGCACGGACCCAGGGTATCCATTGGACCTGCCGCTATCGTCCACTTCTGGTAACGGGACTGATTGAAATCGAAGAGGAAGAGGTTGCGGCCGGTCGGCAGTATCGCGTCCACGGTGGCCGCGGTTCCGCGGGGTACAACGGCGTTTTCGATTCGGGGTTTATCGGATCCCGGAGTTCGGGTATGGGAACCTGATGAGCCAACCGGATGTATTGAGCAACCTGCGATGGAAAGGGCGAGGGCGATACTTGCCGCGCAAGACCTTTTGACCTGTGCGGCGCATTGGACCTCGTCTGCGCAAACGCAGCTGCGCAAGTCCTGAGCAGAGGCAACGAGCAGCTTGCGCGAGCTGCGCAAGGCTTTGCGCAGGCCCTGGGAGAAACCTGCTAATTCCCTCCTATTTGGCTTAAAATCGCCATTTTCCACTATGGCACGCTCTTTGCTCTGTATGTCTTGCATGAACAACACACGGCTTCTCAACCAGACTGAATCCAAGACCCTCGAATCCATTACCAAGACCCTGGACCATGACGCCTTCCGGAACGTGTACGAATCGTACTACCAACTCGTGCAACGCGTGTGTTACCGATATACTAAAAACCGCGATGAGGCAGACGACCTCTCACAAGAGATCTTCCTCAAGGTGCACGGCAGCTTCTCCGGCTTCGAAGGCAACTCCCAGCCTTCCACCTGGCTCTACCGCGTTGCCACCAACCACTGCCTGGATCATTTGCGCTGGAAGAAGCGCCAGACCGAACTCCTTGCCGGATACGGCGACGACCTGGCTTTCAGCCGCGTGCCCGAAGCGTCCGCGGATAATCCCGCCAAGCGCCTCTTCCGCCGGCTGCTGGACGGCATGGATGAAGCCAACCGCCAGGTCGTATTCCTGCGCTTCGAGGTGGGCCTGACCCACGAGGAAATCGCCGAGATCTGCGGCGTGTCCCGGGTCGCCATCACCAAGCGACTCGCCAAGTTCCAGACCAAGGTCGCCGCGCTCCGATCCGAGCTGGGCGGCTCCCTGGAAAACGGAAGCTGCGAAATCGGCTCCTCCAACCGCATAACCTCCGACGTTAGTGACGACGCCTAACGCAAAACCATGACCATGCCTACCACCACCTTTAAGCGAATCCCGGCAGGGCATCAAGGGTCGCCAGGAGAAGTCGAGATGCGGAAGACAAATGATGCTGCTAAAACATCAAAGCCACAACTCAAGATCGCGAACCGCCCAGCGGTGAGCCGGTAGACCGCGAAATGCGAAGAGCGATGAGTTTGCAGATGGAGATATCGACCGGGGGGCTCACATCCCCTGATGGGGTGTTCACAGCAACCCGTTAGCCACGAGCCACTCTCGGGCATGGCCCCCGACCCCCTCTAAACAAGGGGTACCCGCGCCAGGGGGCCATGTCCCGCAGGGACCTTTGCGGACTGAACGACGCTTGAAATACAATTTTTTAGTCGCTCAGA
>JBDSIO010000116.1:0-4833 GCA_039917895.1 Fibrobacteria bacterium
ACGAAATTATTCCGGGAAAAACCCGCCCCGGTGGAGGTTGCCGGCGGCTTGGATACTTTGGCGCTTCCGCTTGAAAACCCGGAGCTGGTGCTGGCCAAGCGGGCCATGGAAGCCCAGGGGCTTTGCCCAGCCGATCCCGATCGCGCGCAAACGGCGACCCCCGACTCGAGCGCGCAAGCCAACGCCGATGCCTACGAAGACGCGGACACCCGCGAGGGCATGGCCAATAACTGCTTCTAAATCTTCCCTTTGAGGTAAGCCTTTCGACGGGCCTCGGGGAAATTGTTAGGATAAGGGTCCATTCCGGAGGATTGACCCATGGCCGCTACCGAAACGAAACCCTGCCCGCAACCGCCCGGTAAGTATGAACCCGTCATCGACCGCACCCGCTGCGAGGCCAAAGGTCCCTGCGTTACGGCCTGCCCCTACGATGTCTTCGAGATCTCGCCGCTTACGCCGGAAGAAAAGGCCGGTCTGGGTTTTTTCCCGAAGCTCAAAGCCTTCGCCCATGGCAACAAACAGGCCCACGCTGTGCGGGCGGAAGCATGCCAGGCCTGCGGGAAATGCGTCGAGGTGTGTCCCGAGAAAGCCATCAAGCTGCGGTTGCGCGCGGTTTGAAAATCCTTGGGCGGCCGGATATGCCTGCGAGGCTTAACGCCTGACTGCGACTAAAACTAAATGGGCCGCAGTGTACCTTACGAAGCCTAGCCTGGTTGGCCGGGGACTCACCGCACCACTTCGGCCAGGAACCGCTCGATGAAATACAGGCTGATCTGCGAGCCCGGCCCCCGGAATACGTATTCGAATCCGTGCGCTCCCCACGGGACATCCACGACGAAATGCCGCATGCCCAAAGCCTCCATTTTCGGCCGCATATGCACGGTATGTTGCCACGAGACGAGCACGTCGGGCCGCCCATGCAGCAGCAGTGTGGGCGGACTGGAGTCGGATAAATGTTCCACCGGCGACGAGGCCAGGTAATTTCCGGGCACCGCGGGATAGCTGCCGCCCAGGTATTGCACCATGAGCTGCCGGGAATCCATGATCAAGGGATTTGTGGGAAGGCTGTAGCCGAACACCATATCGGCGGGTGCGTAGAATGCGATTACTCCCTTGATGGATGGATCATGCAATGTATAGGCGGATTGCAGGGCGATCTGGCCGCCGGCCGACCGACCCAGTAGGACAAAGCGCGTCGTATCGATCGCGAGTTCGAATGCATGGGAGCGCAGCCAGGCCATGGCGTCTTTGACATCCTCGACCGGGGCCGGGTATTGGTGCTTGGGAGCAAGGCGGTATTGCAAGGTGGCCACGGCATAGCCTTCCGCGGCGAGGAAACCATTGAGGTCGGACAATTGCGAGCGGGCGCCGCCGTCCCAGCCTCCGCCATGCACAACTACCACGCAGGGTACGAGCCTGCCGTTTTCGGGCAATGGGCGACTGGTAACCGTATCCGCCTGCCCACTCCCGATGGGTATCGCCCCCGGATAGAAATCCAACTTCAGATCCAAATCACCGTCCTGCTTATACACGAAGGTCTTGAAGTCGGAAGTCGGTATTTCGATGCCCGTATACATGTCCAAAACGGACACCGGAACGGAGCGGCGAAGCTTCCCTAAAGGAGCCGTCACCCTGCCCCATTCGGCCTCGAATTCTTTTTGGAGGAAAGCGGCGGCGGATAAGGCGCGCACGGCCGTGGTACCATACAGCCCCGCGGCCAGGATGAAGAACACGCCCGCCCAACGTCCCGAGCCCACCAGGCTTAGCGCCCCAAAGGTTAGGAGTGGAAGCACGAGGAAATGCCCGCCCTCCATTACCACGATGGAAAGTTTCCAAAAGGAATAGGAGGGCGGCCGGCAGATCGACAGCAGACCGACGAGAAAAAGGATCACGGAGGCCGAGAGCCGCAGGCTGGACCATAGGGTCATGTTCGACACTGTTTTTTCCCGACGTTCGCCATGATTTTTACGGGAAATGATACAAAACCTGGGTATTTCGATTTGGATTTTCCGGGCTGATGGCTTGCCCGGCGCCGGTTGTCGCGTTTTCGGCTTTCGGATAGGTTGTGTCCGGGGGTGGATACAGCTAATTTGATATCAAGATGCCGGCAACGAATCCACCTAAGGCCCGCCGTGCGAAGGACTCCATGAAACCGGATTCAAATTCGAAAGTGGATCCGAAATTCAAACGCGCCCCCTCCCTGCTGACCCAGCCGACCCATTCACCTATCCCGGACGAACACGGGCATTTCGTCCGTTTCTATGAGGATTCGGAAGTCCTTATGCGATCGGTGGCGGAATTCATCGGCGCCGGACTCGGGGCCGGCGAAGCCGCAATCGTCATCTGCACACCTCCGCATCGCGAAATCCTGGAAGCCAAGCTTCTGGATCATGGGCTGGATGTCCGCGCGATTCTCGAGCGGGGGCAACTCCTCTCGCTCGACGCCGCCGGGACCCTGGAAAAATTCATGCGGCGCGGCCTTCCTGATGAAGACTTGTTCATGCAAACCATCGGAAGCCTGATTGCGAAGGCCGGCTCGGAACGCAGCGGGCTGCGCGCCTTCGGTGAAATGGTCGCGATTCTCTGGGCGGATGGGAATCACGAAGCCGCCGTCGCGCTAGAGGAGTTGTGGAACAAGCTGGGAAAGACCCTTGCGTTCTCGCTCTATTGCGCCTATCCCATCCGGGGTTTCAAGGATCAGGCCCATGGAAAGCTGTTCGCGCACATTTGCCGCGAGCATTCCAGCGTCATCCCCGCGGAATCCTATCTCGACTCCGCCCCCACTGGCGAGCGCCTCCGCACCGTAGCCATGCTACAACAAAGGGCAAGCTCCCTGGAAGCGGAAATCGTGGAGCGTAAACGCATCGAATCCGCTCTCAGCGAAAGCGAGATCCGTTTCCGCACCATGGCCGATTCCGCTCCCGTGATGCTTTGGATGACGGATGCCGAGGGAGCCGCAACTTACGTGAACCGCCCCTGGCTCGAATTCACAGGCCATCCCTGGTCCGCGGAACTCGACCGGGAACCTACCGATGGCATCCACCATGACGACATGGAAAAAACTCGCCAGGCCTTCAGCCAAGCCATGCTGACCCGGACCCCCTTCCACATCGAGTACCGCTACCGGCGCTTCGACGGCGTGTACCGCTGGATTCTGGATGCCGGAACCCCGCGGTTTTCGCACGATAACGTTTTCCTCGGGTTCATCGGCAGCGCCATCGACATCACCGGGCACAAGGAGACAGAGGATCAATTGCGGCAGGCGCAGAAGATGGAAGCGATCGGACGACTCGCCGGTGGCATCGCCCATGATTTCAACAATCTGCTCACCGCCATCAACGGATACAGCGAAATGGCCCTGGTCCTGGTCGAGGGGAACGAAAACCTCATGGACTATCTGGGCGAAATCAAACGGTCCGGTGAGCGCGCCGCTTCGCTTACCCAGCAATTGCTGGCCTACAGCCGCAAGCAGATCCTTGCTCCCACGGTCTTCGATCTCAACGAAACGGTGGCGGACATGGACCGCATGCTGCGCCGCTTGATCGGGGAGAATATCCGGATGGAGTTGGCGCTCGAACCCAACCTGGGCCTGGTCCGCGCCGATCCCGGACAGATCCAGCAAATCATCCTCAACCTGGTCCTCAACGCCCGCGATGCGATGCAAGGAGGAGGCAGGCTGGTATTCGAAACCGCCAACGTAATCCTCGATAAGGCCCAGGACCCCCAGGTCTCCCGTCCCCACGCGATGCTGGCCGTGCGCGACACCGGCACGGGCATGACCGCGGAAGTGCGCTCCCGCATCTTCGAACCCTTCTTCACCACCAAGGAAGTGGGCAAGGGGACGGGCCTCGGGCTTTCCAGCGCATACGGAATCATCCGCCAAAGCGGAGGGATCATAAACGTCGAAAGCGAACCCGGCCGCGGCTCCTTGTTCCGCATCTATCTTCCCATCGTCGAGGCCGACAGGTATAATGCCGACGTCGGAAACGGTAGAACCCCTGAATCTGCACGCCCCAGCGAGACCATCCTTCTGGTCGAGGATGAGGATGCGGTGCGTACATTCATTCAGAGAACGCTCCAGTCGCAAGGCTACACCATCCTCGAGGCCAAGGACGGGCACGCGGCGATCGCATTGGGAGAAACCTGCCGGCACATCGATCTACTGCTCACGGACGTTGTCATGCCCGACATGAACGGCGCGGCCCTGGCGGATAAACTCAAGGCCCTCCATCCGGACATCCGGGTCCTGTTCATGTCCGGCTATACCGACAATATTTTCCTGCCTGGAGGCGTAAGCGACCCCGCCTCTAAATTCCTACAGAAACCGTTCGGGCAGGCGGATCTTCATCTCAAGGTCAGGGAGTTGCTGAATCAAGCCAATCCATCCCGGCCCGGTTGAACGCCGTTAACCACCCGGGTAGTCCTTCCCGTTGCGCGAAACTAAATTTCTCCTGCTCGGCTCATCGTGCCGAAGTCCCGATTCCGGAGTTCCCCATGAACCGAAGCGTTCTGATTTGCGCATTCCTCTTTCCCGCCTGCCTGCCGGGCACGGAGCCGACACCGGAGTCCGAACCGGTTCAGGTTTCCGACTCGGCCGCTTTTGGACGCGAACTGGGTACCCTTACCGCCATCTATCCTGTCCCCTTGCCCGATGGAACCTACTCCCTCGAATTGCGCCTGACCCGGGATACCGTTTTGGTGGATTTGGAACTCCTGCAGGCATTCGTCGCCGACAGCGTGGGGAAGGCGCTGATCCGTAGCGCTGCGGAACCCTTCTACACCCGGGATGAAAAATGTTTTTACAATCCCAAGAAGGAAGCCTGCCTTGAATTC
>JBDSIO010000117.1:0-6515 GCA_039917895.1 Fibrobacteria bacterium
CCTGCAAAAATCCCGGCCTATGCTCCCAACACAATCCCACAATGCGCCTCCAGGTCAAACATGCGACTGGGATTGCAACGTGGGATTCCAGAACCAGAATACGCTGCTAGAGCGTGGGACGGAACAACCCCAATGAGAAGGCGAAGGTCCTCGATTACTACCAGTACACCTTTCCACCCGAGTTGGATGAGATGACTTATGGCATCGCCGAATCCTTGGCCATGGAAAGCCGCACCTTGGACCGCGATGACTCCCTGCTGCTCCTGTTCTACCAGAACAAGTTCGACCGGTTTTTCGACGCGGTATATTCCCGCGGCGATAGCAGGGTCTCCCAGGTCTTCCGTGAGCAGGTGGAAGAGGCACAGGCCAGGAGCCCATCGCGCATCCCATTCCAAGCGGAAGTTGAATCAATAGACTAAATGTCAAGGCGGAGATTACCAACTGGCGATACTGAGATTATCTTTGGATTATCCCGGAGGCCCCAAAATGTTTCGCATCCATTCCGTCGCACTGCAATGTCTGATTTTCCCAATCCTGCTTTCGGCTTACCCGATCCGAGCGCAGGATTGGGTCTCGCAACACATGGTGGAGAGCGAACTTCTCACTGGGGTTTCCGTCGTCGATGCAGAAGTCGCCTATGCCGTGGGTGAAGTTTCCAATCGCCTTGCGTACATCCTCAAGACCATGGATGGAGGATCCGCTTGGACGTACCTAAAGATCGATTCCGTGAGTAATCTCCAATCCATCAGTGCGAAAGACCGGCTTCATGTCTACGCCGTTGGCTACGGCAATATCCTAAGCAGCAAGGATGGCGGTGCGACTTGGATCAAGCTGAACAACTTCCAGGACTACCCTCTTGCTTCGGTTGCCGCGGCGGGCGGCGCAACGGCATATGCATCGGGGTCAGCGGGCCTCATCCTGAAAACCGTGGATGGAGGGGCTACGTGGAGCCGCCTGGTAACAGGTACGGTAAAAGGTCTTTACCACCTTTGCGCGGTGGACGCAAAAACAGTTTTCGCATCCGGCACCAATATCATCCTGAAAACCGTGGATGGCGGGGCGACCTGGGATTCCCTGATCACGGGAGTCGAAAGTGGTATTGAAGGCATTTCCGCCGTGAACCGGGATACGGTCTATTTCCTGGAAAGGATCAGCCCCGTGAATAGCACACAGGAGACCGCCATCTGGACCACCACGGACGGAGGCAAGACCTGGAATCGGCATTACCGGGGCTATTCGTCATGGCTTTATTCCATCGCCGCCGTGAACGGCACCACGGCATATGCGGCGGGGTTCTACGGCAGCATCGTGAAAACCACGGACCTAGGAAAAACTTGGACGGAAGAAAAAACCGGGACGAAAATCTGGTTCCAATCCATCTCGGCCTTGGACGCGAATACCCTTTTCGCAGTCGGCAGCTCGGGCGCCATCGTGAAAAAGGGCGGCAGTGTGTCCATCCATCGGACTCCAGATGATTCACCTGGCTTCACGTTCCGAAATGCCGGGAAAGCCCGCGAATTTGGTTTGGACGGAAGAACGTTGCGGCCGGGCGCCGATTCCGAGAACCGCTACTTTCTCGAATTCCGGACCGGCTCTGTCCGGCGATTGCTGCTGAAATAGCGATCCTTTGCTGCCCTTTTAGACTCACGCGCTTTGGCAGCAAATAACTCCCGCGCTTCGGGCACGGTACTCCCCGACAGTTACGCCGTTACCCGGGATCCAGGTAGGCCTGCCCGTCAATTCAGCTAAACCTTCGAGCGGCGCGAACTTCACAAAAGTCTACGTCCGCTTGCTCTCAGGTTAGCTTCATTGAACGTTGCGGGCTTTCATTCCGGGGGTTTTAGCACCCAACTCCATTCACGTCCTCGCATAGCGGGCATGGCCCCAGAGCCCACTTCTCCATGGGCCAACGTTAAATGCATTACCGGGCCCTATAAGTGTTGTCCCGACCTTTCCAGGTGCGGGACAAATTCAAAATTTATTTTATTTACAAGAGAAATAGCCGCCGAATGCAAGCGGGACAAAAAATCAAATCCAAAGGAAAATGAATTTTATTTTTGGACATAAGAAAGGGAACAAATTGTATGCGAAAAATAATCGTTTTGTCAATGATAACTTTGGACGGGGTAATGCAAGCACCTGGCAACCCTGGAGAAGACAAATCAGGCAGGTTCAATTATGGCGGGTGGGTGGAGCCCTACGGCGACAAGGTTTACAGTAAAGTCGTGAAAAAGGAATTGAAGCCTGCTGATTACCTTTTGGGTAAAAAGACGTTCAAGATTTGGGAGAACTATTGGCCTAAGCATGCAGACTTTTGGCCAGGTATCAATGATGGCACGAAATACGTGCTGTCAAATACGTTGAAGAGGTCAAATTGGAAGCACTCGGTTTTCCTGAAAAGCCTGACCGATATCAAAAAGCTTAAAATGTCGAAAGGTTCCGACCTTCAAGTTTGGGGCAGCGGAGAGCTTGTTCAGCTGCTGCTTAAGCATGATCTAGTGGACATTATTCGCCTCAAAATTCATCCTTTAACTCTTGGTAAGGGCAAAAAATTATTTGCGAATGGTGTGATTCCCGCTGCCTTTACATTAGTGGAGAGTGTGGTAACACCTAGCGGGGTGATCATTACTGAATACAAGCGAGCGGGAAAGGTCAGGACCGGTACCATTAAAGCTTGAGACAAAGTGGGCGCTTCGCCACTCACAACTAAGCGCAGGGTGCTACGCGGTACTTTCCAGTGCTACTCCGGTGCTTCGCCCAAATGGCTTTTCAAGGCGGTCCGGCCATTCAGACTACGCTTCGGCCGCACTCACTTTCTTTCGCGGCGGCATTCCAATTCGGGGTAAATGAAGCCAGAAAACTTCCGCTCTATTTTGCTATAAACACCGGCAGCTTCAAATACAGGCCCGGGGAAACGTAGAACTCATCGCTCACTTCGCGGAAACGGTAGTCTACCACCGGCAGCCAAAGAGGCCACACGGAACCTTGGAGGCCGAAGCGCGGGGATTCCGGACCCTTGCGGATTTCGTAAACCGGCCCAAGCGACAGACCCACCATGTACCAGGATATTTGGGGTTCGCAATACAAGCGAAATTTCCCGTTTTCATAGTCGAAACCCACGTCCAGCCCATACCCCCTTTTTTTGATATCCGGGTATAGGCTCGAATCTTGGGAGAACAGTCCCACGCCACCATAGGCCCCCTGATAACTCCACGCAGATACTTCGAAGCCCCAACTCACGTGAATTTCCGAGTTCCTGGAATTGAAATGCAGCATCGGCCCCGCGGTGATATAGGTGATCCTCGGAACCGGATACGCGAAAGCCGGCAATAGCAATAGGCAGCATCCGAACAATTTACGCATGGGAAAGCGACACCCTCTTTTTCTGTTTGACGCTTATGGAGGCGGAGTTGGGAACCGTAAAGGGATGGATTTAGCGCGCCAGGGCATGCGTTCCGCATAGTCCCTGGCGCCGTCTGACTTATCCCCTTGGTACAGTGATCGAGGGCAAGGTTCTGGTATACCGGAACCAATGCCAGATCATTACCCCACTTGGCAGGGTATGTTACCCGCAGGGAACGTTAGGCGGTCATTTGGGAGGTAGGTCTTATTCATCGATCCGAACAAGAAGTTAAGGGCCATGATCACCTATCCCGCCTCCACCGGCCGCAACTTCCAGGAAATCCTGCGGGTGCCGAATTCCATGCAGCTCACGGACATGCATAAGGTGGCCACCCCGGTGAACTGGAAGGACGGCGAGGACGTGGTAATTGCGCCTGCGGTGCAGGACACGGAGGAACTGAAGCAGCGGTTCCGAAAGGCTGGAAGGTGGTTAAGGCTTATCTGCGGATGACGCCCCAGCCGAACAAATAAAGGGGCGGAAGAGGGCGGTCACCCGTCGATGTCAAGCAATTGAAACAGGATTGGCTGGAGGCCTTGCAGGCGGCGGAAAAGTTCATTGCCAAGCTCCCACCGATGGAAACCGGATGCCTCTACTTTTCCCCGGCCAAAAAGGGATTTGTTAATCCAGAATCCGAATCCGATGCTGTTTGCCAGTTTGGCCGGCCGGGGGGCATTCTGCCTGGCATCCTCGGGTAGGAAGACAGAATCCTGCGTAGGCCGTGACCTGCGGCGCTCCTACTTCGCGCGCCAAGATTTAGATGCGGAGGATTCGTTTAGGAATCCTCCGCAGTTCCTTAAAAGAAACTTACCCTGCAAATCCACCTAGGGTTCTTGCCGTAGGGCCCCAGGCAGTGCTTCTTGGAGGGGGGCTGTTTCTGCGGCGGCGCCGTCTTCGGCGGCGGCTTCACCGGCTGAATCGCAGCTTCAACGGAGGAGGGTGTGAAGGCCACGCTGCCGCCGATAAGGGCGAGGGCGAGGGAAGCCGCGGATAAAATCTTGTAAATGGTCATGATACGCTCCTATTTTTTGGATGGATTTTATTAGTACCCTGCAGCAAGTTCTCTTCACGCATTCGGGTTATTCAGTTAGTCCGGAAGACGGAGGGATTTAATACAACCTTTCGGATAATTGTTTTCCCTGGCACCGGGGTGGCCAGGTGAAGCCCCGGTAGAGCGGGGCGAATGCACTCAGGTGGTAGACTCAATTACCGCGACCATTCCCAATAATCCGGTGCAAGGTCCCGTTCATGCTCGGGGCGTGATGGAGAAGGTGCGGAGAGGGCGGGAACCGATTCCGCAGGCGGCAAACACGGGACGAACAGCCTAGGGGGCAGGAAGGTGGTCAAGCCTGATCTGCGGATGACGCCCCAGCCGAACAAATAAAAGGGGGCGAAAAAGTCGGTCATAGCCGCACGCCAGGGACATGCGATCGCATTTTCCCTCGCGTGGACTATCTACCGCGTAGATTTCAAGATGATTGCAAGTTTTTGCTAAACCTGCACCGATTCCGACTCAGCGGCGGTGACTCTTCTGGGCGGCCTTCGGGGCGCGCTTCGGGGACCTCGGGTCGGGCTTCGAGGAGTTGCATGGACCTTTGCCGATGCCAATCCTTTGGCCCCCACCCATATTACATCCGGTCTTGAGGTTGATGGCGGAAGCCGAACTGGCGAGCACCAAGCCAGTGACAAGGAGAGTAAGATACTTCTTCATGTTATCATCCATTTCCGCGTCGTTACGACGCTTTTTCCGATATGTGGGAGGGTTATTTTTGACCCTGAGGCGCTCCCACTTCGCGCGCCGGAGTTCTCGTTGCGGAGGATCCACTCGGGAATCTTCCGAAGTTCGCTAGGGGTAGATACGTCCCGCCCGGGTGTCCGCCTTGCCTTGCAGTCCCGCGAACGTTCCGCTTCGGATGCTTTCGTGACGAACTTAACTTTTCATACTCTGTTAGTCCGGAAGTCCAAGGGATTTAATACAACCTTTCGGATAATTGTTTTCCATTGCACCGGGGTGCGCAGGTGAAGTCCCGGAAGCGCGCGGATTTGAAACAGCGTCCGGGCAGCACGGGGGCAGGGTATCGACCTTCGTGAACCAGCTCGCGAACCAGCTCAGGCTGCTCCTTGTGCAAGCGGGCGAGGATCTGGACTCGGGCCCGGTGCAGGCGCACCTGGACCAGGGCCGACGTGAGACCCAGGGCTTGCGCCGCTTCCTTCCCGCTTTGGCCTTCCAGGTCCCTCAGCCTCCAGACCGCGAAGTAAAGGTCTGGAATGCATTCCGCAACGGCCCGGATGCGCTCAATAAGCAATCCTTTATGGGCCGCTTCATCGGGAAGGGGGTGGGAGTCCTCCCTATCCGTGCAGATAGCCTCCGCCGAATTGCGACCGCCTGGCCGGTAATATTCTTCAAGGCGATCCATGGCTTTATGATATGCGAGCGAATACACCCAGGTCGTCAGGCTGGATTTCCCTTCGAAACACGGGAGGCCGCGGTGGACGGCCAGAAAGGTTTCCTGCAGGACATCCTGGATGGACTCGGAGTCCCGCAGCCACCGTCCCACGTAACGGTTTAGCGGAGCTTGCATGTGAATGACCAGATAGCGGAAGGCGCGTTCGGTGGCCGGGGCTCCGGCTTGCAGGGCTTTCAGGAAATGCGGGGAGTTGATTTCCTGCAATGGATTATGCGGCTTACCCGCAGTGCGCACCTCGACATGGACTTCATTAGTATCCTTCACCGCTTCCATTCCAAAACTCCGGTTTATCATCCCGTCTATGCTCGGGGCTTGGAGCGGAACTTACACCTGAGGTTCGCGGGCGAGAATGCATGCCGGACCAGATTTCGTGCTCAATTGTGAACGCTACCACAAATGGAATAATCCAAATGGCACAAGGACCCAAAATATCCTAGGCTTAAAATTCCAAGGCTTTATTGGAAAACGAGCTGAATATGGGGATCGAAGAATTTCCTTGGGAATCTTTGGCATTCTTTAGCATACTACCCGTCTCACTGATTATGTTACATGCATGAAGCATACCGAACGTGTCGTTCCTGGAAAAAACTCCTGACCCTCTCCGGCGCTTTTTGTAGCGAGCGCATGAACCCTCGGACCTTGGTCTT
>JBDSIO010000118.1:0-7869 GCA_039917895.1 Fibrobacteria bacterium
AAAGACTCGGACGCAACGTGGGCCACCGTAAGGCCCTCCTGAAGAACCTGGCCACCTCGGTGATCGCCCAGGGTCTGAAGGAAGAGCCCATGGAACGCCATGTGGTGACCACGGTGACCAAGGCCAAGGCCATCCGCGGCCTGGTGGAACGCTTGATCACGTACGCGAAGCAGGGCGACCTGGCTTCCCGCCGCCAGGCGGCCCGTTTCGTGACCCAGAAGCCGATCCTGAGCGGTCTCTTCGACGTCCTTGCCAAGCGCTACGCCAAGCGCGCCGGCGGCTATACGCGCGTGTTGAAGCTCTCGGGCAACCGCATGGGCGACGCTTCCCAGATGGCCGTCATCACCCTCGTCGAAGAGGAAATCAAGCCCAAGACCCGCAAGCCGGCCCCCAAGGCGAAAGCCAAGGCCGACAAGAAGGTCGACATCACCAAAGCGGAAGCACCGGCTTCCGTCGCTGAAGTCTCCGCGGCCCCCGAGACTCCCGCCGCCTAAGTCAGCCCGATGGGCCGACGCAGGTGATGCGACGGCCGCTTGCCGATTCCCTGTATTGATGAGAAGCCCCCTGGATTCAGGGGGCTTTTCTATTGGGCCAAGCTTAGCGACAAAGAGCTGTCCCAGGACGAATCTCCGGTGTCAGAGGGTGAACTCTTGCTCGGGGACAAATCCGATTTCTAGAACGAAATGGTTTGTCGGACCCTGCTTCTTACTCCCTGTTGACTTCAGTACGTCATCCCTCCGCCGAAAAACGTCAGTAACTTCGCCGTCCCGCCCTATCCGCCGCTTCCCCCCGAGCCGCATATCTGCTATTTTGCTTCCCATGATCGACGATAGCGCCGGCGAACTCCCGGCCGCCCTGGAAGCCAAGCTCGAAGCCCTGCCGATCCGGCCCGGCGTGTACCTGATGCGGAACGCCAAGGGGGAAATCGTCTATATCGGCAAGGCCGTTAACCTGCGCAATCGGGTGCGCAGCTATTTCAACAACAAGGCCCAGAGCAACCACCTGGCCTCGACCCTGCTGCGCCAGGTGGCCAAGGACCTGGAATGGATCATCACCGACAACGAGGTCGAGGCGCTGATCCTGGAAGCCAACCTCGTCAACAAGCATACTCCGCGCTACAACGTCCAGCTCAAAGACGACAAGCATTTTCCCTACATCAAGGTCACGCTCTCCGAGCCTTATCCGCGCCTGGTCATCACGCGCCAGAGCGGCCTCGCCAAGTCCAAGGACCTGTCTTTCGGCCCTTACACCAACGTGCGCGCCATGCGCAAGACCATCAATCTGCTGAACCGGATTTTCCGCATCCGCGATTGCGATCTCAAGCTGCCACTCGACAAGCCAATCCGGCCCTGCCTCAGCTACCATCTGAAACGCTGCGACGCCCCCTGCGCCAACCTCACCGATACCCCGGCCTACCGGCATCTGGTCGAGCAGGCCGTGCTGTTGCTAAAGGGTCGGCATCGCGACTTGATGCAGGAACTGGGCGGCCGCATGCGCGAGGCCGCGCAGGCCGATCGCTTCGAGGAGGCCGCGCGCGTGCGCGACCAGATGCGCGACCTGGAGGCGATCAAGGAGCAGCAGCGGGTGGATCTCGGTCCCGACCAGGTGTCCCGCGATCTCATCGCGGCCGCGCGCACGGGCAAGCTGGCTTGCATCCTGATCCTGGAGATCCGCGACGGCTATGTCAGCGGCCGCAAGCATTTCGAGGTGTCCTGCCCGCTGGAGCAGGACGAGGACAGCATCATCACCGAGTTCATCAAGGGCCATTATCTGCGCCAGGGTCCAGAAGCAATCCCGCGCGAGATCATTCTTTCACATCCCACTCTCGAAGAAGAGAACATCCAGGAAGCCCTGCGCGGCCTGCGGGGCGGGGCCGTGGACCTGGAAGTGCCGATCAAGGGCGAAAAGCGGCGCCAGGTGAATCTGGCACTGGAAAACGCCAAGCTGCTGGTGGCCGAGATGGTGGCGCGGCGCGAGCGCAAGAACCGGCAGAGCTACCGGGTGACCGCGCTTCAGGAAGACTTGGGACTGGCCAATCCCCCCAACCGCATCGAAGGCTTCGACATCTCGCACCTGTCGGGCACCGACACGGTGGCCTCCCAGGTCGTGTTCGTGGACGGCAAGCCGAGCAAGAAGGACTACCGCCATTACAACGTAAAGACCGTGGAGGGCATCGACGACTTTGCCTCCATGCGCGAGATCATCGGCCGTCGTGTGAAGCGCCTGATTGACGACAAGCTGCCGTTCCCGGACCTATTCCTGATCGACGGAGGCAAGGGTCAATTGGGCATGGCTTCCGAGATTCTCCGCGAGGCGGGAAGGTCCGATCAGCCGGTCATCGGCTTGGCCAAGCGGCTCGAGGAGATTTTTTTTCCGGGCCAATCCGAACCCCTGCTCATCCCCAAGACTTCTCCCAGCCTGCAGTTGCTGCAGCAGGTGCGCGATGAGGCGCATCGCTTCGCCATCACCTTCCAGCGGTCCAAGCGCAAGCAACACATCGAAACGTCCTGGCTCGACGAGGTGACCGGCGTGGGCACCAAAACCAAAATGAAACTATTGCGGATAATCGGGGCGCCTTCCGCAATCGAAGCCGCTTCGGAAATCGATCTGGCCGCGGCGGTGGGGAAAGCGGTGGCTGCGCGTGTGCGCGCCTATCTGGAAGCTAAAGCGGAAGTCAAGGCGTTAGCCCAAGGAGAGGCGGATCCAGAGGCCAAGACGGGGTCCCTCGAGGGCGGGTACGACTCCGGTGCTGGCAGCGGGGAATCCTGAACGTCATCCCCGTCCGATCCGGTGGCGCCTCGAAAGACCCGCCCTAGCTAATTGGATTCGAAGAGAGGCAGGGCGCCGAAGGCCTTTTCGATGGCCGACTCCATCTCCTCATTGGCAATCACCATCGCCAAGGCTTTGTTCAAGGCGTCTACATCGGACCCCGATCCCAGGATGCGTTTGGCCTTCATGAGCTTGCGCGCGTCCACGCGCAAAGGATCAACGGATATGTATGCGCTACGGCTGGAAGTCAGGGTACGATTTGCCATGTTTCCTCCTGTGCCTCCCTTATCTATTTCTTTTCCTGAGAGTCCGGTCGGAAATCAACCTGAAAGGAAGCGTACTAATTTGGGGAATTTGCGATCGATTCGATTTCCGTGAGCAATTCGCGGATGCGTGCTGCCGGGTCCGGCGCCTGGCTGATTTCGGTCACCATGGCTACGGTCGTGACGCCGCGGGAGAACAGGTCGCGCAAGTGGCTTTTCTTGATGCCGCCCATGGTCGTAAACGGATGGCGGCTGAGGCGGGCGAGTTCCAGCACCAGGTCCGGCCCCAATGCGCCGTAAAGGGAATGGTCCTTGGTCGCCGTCGGGAACATGGGCCCGATGTTGATGTAGTCCACGGGCGCGGATTCGGCAGCTAACACTTCGTCGTAGTTATGCGTGGACAATCCGATTAGGGCGTCCGGTCCCAGGGCGACACGGGCTTCATGCGGATCCATGTCGCCCTGGCCCAAATGCACGCCGTCTGCGCCGATGGACTTGGCGATCGCGACCCGGTCATTGACGAGAAGCAGGGCCCCGTGGCTGCGGCACATTTCCAAGGCGGCCTTGGCCTCCAGGGCGAAGCCGGTATCGGGAAGCTCCTTGTCGCGGTATTGCACCAGCCGCACGCCACCCTCCAGCGCCGCCCGGATCACGTCGATTTGCGGCCGGCCTCCGGTCAGGTTGTGATCGGTGACGAAGTATAGGGGTGTGGATTTCAAGTCTAGGCGGCTCATAATTTTGCCTTCCGGGTGTTCATGGAATAAAAGTGTTGACACAGTTCCGCCTTGCCCCGGAGGTGCGGAAGCTCAGTGCAGCGCTTCTAACGCAGCCCTTCCTGCGGGCTGGAAGCCGAACCGTATAGTTTTCTGGGAATCCGTCCCGCCAGGAAGGAATCCCGTCCGGCCTCGCAGGCCCGCCGGAAGGACTTCGCCATGCGCACGGGATCCGTAGCGGATGCGATACCGGTATTGCATAGGATGCCGTCCACGCCCAATTCCATCGCCTTCGCCAAATCCGAAGCCGTGCCCATTCCCGCGTCCACGATCACGGGACATTTCAAGGATTCCATAATGATGCGGATGTTGTTTTCGTTTAGCACGCCCTGGCCGCTGCCGATGGGGGAGCCCGCCGGCATCACGGCTGCGACGCCGAGGTCTTCAAGCATCTTCGCCAATACGGGATCGTCGTTAGTGTAGACCAGCACGGTCTGGCCCTCTTTCACCAGGATTTTGGCGGCCTCGTAGGTGGCGAGCGGTTGGGGCAGCAGGGTCTTCTGATCGAACAGCACTTCGAGCTTCAGGTACTTCATGCCCTGGGCCTGGGCCAGGCGCGCGATGCGCAGCGCGTCCTCGACGTTGTAGGCGCCGGCCGTGTTGGGCAACAAGGCGTATTTTTTCCCATCGATGAAGTTGAGGATATTGTCCTCTTCCGGCCCGTTCAGCTTCACGCGCCCCAAAGCCACGGTTACCATTTCCGCCCCCGAGACTTCGTGGCACTTGCGCATGATTTCGAAATCCGGATATTTCCCGGTCCCTACGATGAGGCGGGAGAAGAAGGTCTTCCCCCCCAATACCAATGGCTTATCCTGTATCATTTCCGATCCTTGTTTTTCTTTGGCTATGGGGGAAAATAGGATTTCAGCGGACGCGCGTCTTGCCCGAGCGCCGAGCTGGCTTCCCTAATCCAGCTAATCCAGCTAATCCAGCGTCTTTTTGGCCGCCCGCGCCAAATAGGCCGCCAGCCCCAGGAACAGCGCCAGCGAAGTCCACGTCAGCCAAGCGGGATGCCAGGCCACGGAAACAGGCCACTTCAGGTACACGACCACGGCCAGCGCCACGCCCACCAGCGACTCGCCAGCGATCAGCCCCGAGCTCAGCAGTACGCCGGCATTCCCCAGTTCATCCGAGGGATCTCCGCCTTTCCGCGCCAAAGCGCGTTGCCCCAGGAACCTGATGAGGCCCCCCAGGAAAATCGGCACCGATAGGCTAAAAGGCAAATACATGCCTACCGCTACGGGCATTACATGGAGACGAAACCGCGATCTCCGGGATTTCAACCACGCATCCGCCAACACCAACAAGCCGCCGATAACGGCCCCCAGCCCCACCATCAAGGTCGGGATATGCCCCTTGCCGAAAATCCCTCCGGCCAGGCTGGCGAACAACGTCGCCTGGGGGGCCTTAAGGCCCCCGCTGCCGATCCCGTAGGAATGCAGCATCAAGGATAGCACCGGCGCGATCACGAAGGCCGGCCCCACGGCCCCGATCAATTCCGCGTATTGCTGGTACTTGGGAGTGCTGCCCACCAGTTGCCCCGTCTTCAAATCCTGCGAGCAGTCAGCCGCCGAGCAGGCCGCGCAGCATACCACCGCCGCCACGCCCAGCGTGGCCAGGATGGCGGAATCACCCTTGAACCCCAGCACCAGGAAAAAGACCGCCGTGCCCAGCAGCGCCGAAATGGTCATGCCGGATACGGGATTGTTGGAGCTGCCGACCAGACCCACTATGTAGCTCGACACTCCCGTAAGCAGGAACGCGGCCACCATCATCAGGCCGGTGGTGATCAGAGAAAGCCCCGGGGCCTTGAGCAGATACCAGTAGACGCCGAAGGTCATCATCGCACAAATCGCGAGCAGGGCCAAGAGCGCGCGTCCGGGCATGTTCTCTTCGGTGCGCAACGGCTTGGCCCCGGATTTCTCCGCGCGGTAGGACAGCGCCAGGCTGCCCAACCCCTGGAAGATGCCCTTGCGGATGGAGAAGATGGAGCACAAACCGCCCACCACCATGGCGCCCACACCCAGGTAGCGGATCTGGGCCGACCATAGGCCCCAAGCCGCATCCGTCGCGGTTGCATTGGCCATGGCTTCCGGCGGCGTCAGCATCGGGAGGCCAATCAACCAAGCGATCGCGCCTCCCAGGAACACCTGCGCCGAAACGCCCAGACCGGTGATGAACCCCACCGACAACAAGGCGGGCGAGAGATCGCCGCCGAAATAAAACACCCTTCCGCCCGCGCGGCCAGCCCATTCCACCGTCCCGCTCAATAGCCCTAAGCCCGCGGAGCCCAGCTTGAACAGGCCTCCCAGCAGAAACCCTTTACCCAACACCGCCACGCCGCCGCGCCCGCCGCCTGCGCCGGTCTTCAGCACCTCCGCGCAAGCCACGCCCTCGGGATAGGTCAACTGGGGGCTGTCCACGATCAGGAGTTTGCGCAAGGGCACCATGAAGGCGATGCCCAGCAAGCCGCCGGACATGGTGATTAAGGTGGTGGGCCAGAATTTGAAGTCCTGCCATGCGCCTACCAGCACCAAAGCCGGAATGGTGAAGATGGCTCCCGCAGCCAGGGACTCGCCCGAACTCGCCAGGGTCTGCACAATGTTGGTTCCGAGGATGTTGCGCTTGCCCAGCACGCGATAGGCCGCCATGCCCAGCACCGCCGCGGGAATGGAGGCCGAAACGGTCATCCCCGCGTACAGGCCGAGATAAACGTTGGCCGCCGTCATCACCAAGGCGATGATCAGCCCCAGGCCGACCGAAAGCAGGGTGAACTCCCCGGCGCCATCCGGAATTTTTCCGGACCAGGCCCCATCCCCCGAAGCCGCATCCGCCGGCCCGGAGGGCTGAGGCATCCCAGGACCACGTCCCGTTACCATATCACTACCATTGCGCTACCCTCGCGGCACTACAGGACCGAAAAGTACTTTAAAAAGCCCTAAACCCTAAATTTTCCCCGATCCGAACGGCGCACCACTGCAGCTACGACCTTGTAATCATTGGCCTTCCAGAGAGAGGCCGAACCTGCGGGACTTCCCACCCACCTTTTTGTAGATTCCTTGTAAATCAACAGCTAAACTTAGGTCACCCCATATATTGATCAAACGGGGGTACCGAGCTATCTTTCCGATTCTCACTAAAATTTCGGAGCCTATCGATGAAAACTGGCATTCACCCCAAATACGACATGCAATCCTTCACCTGTTCTTGCGGCAACATCATCGAAGTGAAGGCCACGATTCCGGGTCAGGGCATCGAAATCTGCTCCAACTGCCATCCGTACTACACGGGCAAGCAGAAGATCCTGGATTCCGCGGGACGCATCGAAAAGTTCACTTCCCGTTACACTTCCATCGTCGGCGCCAAGCGCAAGACGCGCGCGCCGAGCAAGGAAGCTCCCGCGAAGGAAGCCGCCGTCAAGGAAACGGCGCCCAAGGACGCGGCCCCCAAGGGCGCTTCAAAGGGCTGATGAACCGATTCGCAAAGGGTCTCTTTCGCCTGAATTGGACCCTTACTTTCCTGTCCAGCTATCAACCTGAAAGCATCGGCGGGCAGGCGGTCATCGAAGGCGTGCTCATGCGCAGCCCACGGCGATTGGCCGTAGCCGTGCGCGCTCCCGACGGCTCAATCGTCGTCGACAACCAGGAATTCCTCTCCTATTCGCGGCGCCACAAGCTGCTCAGCTTGCCTATCCTCCGCGGCGCGGCCTCGCTTATCGAATCCCTCGCCATCGGCGTAAAGGCCCTGAACTTCTCCATGTCCGTTCAGGAGCGTCCAGCCGGAAGCGCAGCCGACGCGCCCGTGGCTGAAGACCCGATAACCAAGCCCGCCAAACGGCCCTGGGACAACCTTTGGGTCGCCCTCAGCCTCGTCTCGTCGCTCGGCCTGGCACTGTGCCTGTTTCAACTGCTTCCGTATTTCGTGGCCGGGCATCTCATCGGCGGCACCAAGACCGATCCCGCCAACCCCGTGCTTTTCAACCTCACCGCCGGCGGCGTGCGGTTGAGTCTGCTGCTCGCTTATATGTGGGGCATCTCGCACCTCAAGGACATCCGCCGCGTTTT
>JBDSIO010000119.1:0-6156 GCA_039917895.1 Fibrobacteria bacterium
TATCTACGATGGCAGCAACAACTCCGCCATCAAATTCGATTCGGGCATGGCTTCCTGGTCGGGATCCACCTCGCCGTACACTCCTTCCAGCGTCACTGGCATGTCCTTGGATTTTGAATCCTTCAGAATGCCTCTCCCTTCCGGGCAATGGACCGATATCGCGCTTCCCTTCAACTTCCCCATCAAATGGTCGGATGTGTTGGATTCTTCCGGCATACCCAGGACTCCGCGATTCGACGCCTTTCATTACAACCTCTCGACCAGAGGTTTCGAACCTCTCGAGTTCGGAAGCGTCAGCCCTCCGGTCGCCGCGAGCGTCCTGAAACCTTGGGAAGGCTACACCGTTCGCCCTTCAAGTCCCGTGACTTTGGTATTCCCGATCCTGGATACGGCCCGTTCCGGTACGGCCGTGGCCAAGGTTACGGCAAAGACCGCCACGAACTCCGATGCTTCTTGGACCGCCCGTATCAGGGCGACCAATGCGTCGGCATCCATGTACCTGCGCATCGGCAAGGGAAGTTCCGAAGCCCTGGTCTCCGAAGCTCCGGATGCCCCTGGTCAGAATTTCCGCATGACCTTGCTGCATTCCCTGCCGGCCGGGGAAGAGAAGCTTTCCAATTACATCCAGATCCTGGAAGGGGAATGGCAAGGCCATTGGGCTCTTACATCCTCAGCCGAAAAGGGCGCGGGCGGCATCACGCTCCGGCTCGAAGACGCGAGCAGGGAGGTTCCTATTCATCTCGTTGAAACCCTGAGCAAAACCGCTGTGCCCGTAACGGCCGACGCCCCAATAACGCTCACCGAGGAACAGTTGAATTCCAACGATTATCATCTGGTCGCGGGCGGAAAGGATTACCTTGACGGGGTCCTGAACGGACTTATCCCCCTGCACATGCTGGCGCTTTCCAATTCCCCCAATCCCTTCGCGGGCGCGACCCTGATCCGGTACGCCCTGCCCGAGAGCTTCGGACGCGTGAGTTTCAACATGAAAGTCAGGGACTTCCGCGGGCGCACCATCTGGGAGAGGACCGTTAAAGGCGGAAACTCCTTGAACTATCTGTGGAATGGGCATGACCGGATGGACGCCCCCCTTCCCGCCGGCGTCTATCAGCTCACACTGGAAGCGTCCGCGCCGGGCAAGCCTATCCTGAAGGCCAACCGCCGAATGTTGAGAATGTAGGGACCCTGATTTCCGATGCTATTTGTCGGAGTATTCCGCCTGGATGGCAATGAATTCGGGCAGGCGTGACAGGAAGACGTCCACCATGCGCGGGTCGAAATGCTTGCCCTTTCCTTCGGTGATGATATTCACCGATTGTTCCAGGGAGAATGGCGGCTTGTAGCAGCGCTTCATGGTCAGGGCATCGAAGACGTCGGCCACGGCCGTTATCCTGCCCATCAGGGGGATTTCCTCGCCCTTCAGTCCTCGCGGGTATCCGCTTCCGTCCCATTTCTCGTGGTGCGACAGTGCCACGGTTTCGGCGACCTGGAGCACCCGCGAGTTCGCGTTCTTCAGGATTTGGCCGCCGATTTCCGAGTGCTTCTTCATGATTTCGAATTCATCCACCGTCAGCCGGCCGGGTTTCAGCAGGATGGAATCGGGGATGCCGATTTTGCCGATATCGTGAAGAGGGCTGGCCTTGCACAAAAGCCAGGTTTCCTCTTCGCTGAGACCCACGCCGCGCGCGAGCACTTCGCAATACTTGCTGATGCGCAGCACATGGTATCCGGTTTCATCATCACGGTACTCAGCGGCTTGGCAGAGGCGGTTGATGGTATCCAGATGCGAGCCTTCCAGCATCAGCATCGCTTCCTTGATTTGATTGGTTCGCTCCGCCACGAGCTTTTCAAGGTTGCGTTGATAGTTTTTCAATTCCAGCTTCATGCGCTTCTTTTCGAGCGCGTTGGTGATGCTGTGGATGAGCTGTTTGAGCTGGATGGGCTTGAGGATGAAATCGTAGGCGCCCTCCTGCATGGAGGCCACGGCGGTATGGATTTCCGCATTGCCCGTGAACAGGATTACCGCCATCTCCGGCCAATTGGTCTTCACTTCCTTCAGGAGATCGATGCCGGTCTTGCCGGGCATCTTGATATCGGAAAGGATGCAATCAATGCCCTGCACGGTCTGTAATATTTGCAGAGCGGAGTCCACGGCGTTGGCGCTGGCGCAATTGTAGCCCTGGAGCCGAAGGTAATCGCAGATGACCGTACAGATGGACGGTTCATCGTCAACAATCAGGATGTTTCCTTTGGAATCCAATTTGCCTCGAGGGGTTATAACCTCGCTAATCTTAAAGGCCGGTAGGATCCAAAGCCAACATTAAAATTCGCCAGAACCGGGTGGGAAGGGGCTGATGAAAGCATCAGGATCCGGAACCGATTTTGGAGATTTGGGGAGGTTGGCGCAATGCCCTTGAAAACGACGAGTGGGCCGGCAGTGCCGGGTAGGTTGGCAACCCCTGGACCGGGATTATCAACCCCTGGACCGGGCCAGCCGGCTACTGAAATAGCTCTTTGAACATGGCCCACCCGGAAGTGGGAATCTGGCGGGAGCCTAAAGCGCCCGTCAGGTTCTTGCTGAACATATTCCCCAAGCCTGCCAAGGCGAAGCTGATAAGTGTCAGGATGATTAGTTTCTTCATCAATATCCAAGTTACCAAGTTATGGCTTACGGACCCATGGGTGGGCGCAAGAACCCTATTGCTGCTTAAAATAGAGGTATTCTGGCCAATGGAAGATTTTTCCAGGGCCGTAAGACTACTTATGACTAAATACCGCTAATTTCGGAAAACCATGTCCATGGTATTTTCGACTTTGGCCGTCTTAGGAAGGTTGTTCACGAAGTCCTGAAACACCCCTGAAGACGCATAGGGGTCGGGCTGCAATAACTGCACTTGCACCTTGCCGGCCAGATCCGTTTCCGAAATCGTGGCCTTTTCGGTGACTTTAGCCATAACCGCCCCCTTATCCGTTGTGTGGACGGAACCCCAGGTGTTGACCGGCTGGTTGAAGACCTTGAACAGTACCGGACTCGCATAGCCGAAGCCGTTCAACCAACTGTCCGCCGGAATCAGGCCGGCGGCCGAGCTGTCGAGCACGGCTTTTCCGAGGTGGGCAGGAAGATTGGGCTCGGAGGCCGCGGTGATGGCGGATTTCTGGGCTTCCAGTTCCTTTTTGGCCAGGGCAATTTTCTCTTCGGTCATAAGGAGAGCGCCGATTTGGGTTTTGGCGCGTTCGAAGTTGCGGCCCTTGGGGAATTTTCCGTCGCGCTCGAAAAGGTAAATGCCTTCTTCGGCCTGCAAGGGCTCTGAGACCTTTTCCTTGGCTTCGAACTGGCTGAAAGCGAAGGAGTTCGCTCCCTGCACGTAGCCGCCCCCAAGGGGCGAGAAGTTGCTCTTCTCGAAGATCTCGGTCTTTTCCAAAGTCAGGTTCGCTTGCTTGGCCGCGTTTGCCAAGCCGTTTTTCTGCGCCGCGGTGCGGATCTTCTCGCCGAGGCCCATCAGGCTGTCGATGGTTTCGGTGCCGGCGGTGATCTTCAGCAGGATATGGCTGATCTCGACCTTGGAGGAGCTGTCAGCTCCCTGCTTGTCATGCATGAGGATGATGTGGTAGCCGAACTGGCTCAACACCGGTTCGGAAATCTGACCCGGGTTCAACGCGAAGGCGGCATTTGCGAAGGCGGGATCCAATCCTTCCCGGCCGCGCAAGCCTTCCAGTTTGCCGCCCTTTTCCGCGCTGCCGGGATCGTTGGAATAATCCTTGGCCAGATCGGCGAATTTCTCGCCGTTGGCGACACGCTCCTTGAGCTCCTTGGCGAAGTCGGCCATCAGTGCGCTGTCGGCATGCGAGGGATGCATGGGTATGCGGACGTAGGCCAGGCGGGCCGCGTCGTCGTGGAAGTAGAAGCTGTCGGGATGCGAGTCGTAATAGACCTTCAGGTCCGCGTCCTTGAACTTGTCCGGGCTCACGGTAAATGAGTCGGTGGAGACGTGATAGAACTTCACCTTGGCTTTGTTCTCCTGCACCGCTATGGAAAAGGACGCTTCGAGAGCCGTCCGATGCGCCTGTGCTTTCATGATCTGCTGCAGTTGGATCTGGGGGATGACCGATGTCTTCAACTGCTCTTCCAACTCCCGCATGGAGTAGCGGTCATAGATCGAATCCTGGGCCAGCCAGTTTTCGAACCGGGACTGGTCGATGGTGGAATCGGCCAAGAAGGGCGGCATCTCCTCGTACCCCTTATAACGGGCGATGTGGCCGGCCACCTCTTTAGGGTGTTTCAGCACGTAGTCCATCATCTCCTCCTGGGAGGCGTCCAGATGATAGCCGTCGAAAATCTTCTGCATCAGCACGGACTGGACCTTGAAGTTGAAAAGGCCTTCGCGGATCTGGGCCAACTGCAGGCCCTCCGGAGCCTTGCCGTTCTGGGCCTCCTGGGAACGCAGGTAATTTTTCAATTCGTTCTGGAATCTGTCGGTGGGGATTTCCTCGCCGTTGACCTTGCCTACGATGTTGTGGTGCCGGTCGGAGCGATAGCTCCCCGCGCGGTCCATCATCACCAATCCGGCTACGATGAAGACGCCAAAGAAGATGATGACCCACTTGGCCTTCTGTTTCAACCAATCCAATGTCATTGTGGAAATACTCCAATCCTGGAAACGGCCGGAAATCGGCCCAAAGGGTAAATTTATATATTTGGCCGAATCCGGTCGAGTTTTCGGCCAGTCGATTCAGCACGGGCGGAGATCCGATGGCGGAATATGATTTCATCGTGATCGGGTCCGGCATCGCCGGCCTTTCCTTCGCCCTCAAGGCGGCCTCCCACGGCAAAGTCCTGGTCCTGACCAAGAAACTGAGTTGGTCCGGATCCACCAACCTGGCCCAAGGGGGCATCGCGTCGGTCATGGACCCCAGCGACTCCGTGGAAAGGCATGCCGAGGACACGCTGGTCGCCGGAGCCGGCCTGTGCCGGGAAGACCGGGTCCGGGTCCTGGTCAACCGGGGGCCCCAGGCCATCCGTGACCTCGTCGATTGGGGGGTAAGGTTCACCCTGGCCTCGGGCAAGAGCGATTCCAAGTCCAAAGGCCGCCGGGGCAAGGAGCCGTTCCATTTAGCCCGGGAAGGCGGGCACTCCAGCTCCCGCATCGTGCATGCCGAAGATCTGACCGGACATGAAATCCAACGGGCCCTCATCGAAGCGGCTACCGGCCACAAGAAAATCACCATCCTGGAAAACTACCTGGCCATCGATCTGGTGACCCGAAAGCACCTTCGAAAGGGCGAAAGGGAGCGGGGCGCGCGCCGCTGCTACGGCCTGTACGCCCTGGATGTCAAGCGCAACAAGATCGACCTTTTCCTGGGCGCGGCCACGGTGCTGTGCACGGGCGGAGTGGGCCAGATTTACGCCCATTCCACCAACGATCTGGTTTCGACCGGGGACGGCATCGCCATGGCTTTCCGCGCCGGCGCCGCCGTGGAGGACATGGAATTCATGCAATTCCACCCCACCGCGCTCTACAATCCGGGCCATCCGACCTATCTAATCACCGAGGCCATGCGCGGCCACGGCGGGGTGCTGCGCAACCATCGCGGCGAACCTTTCATGGACAAGGTGCATGCCCTGAAATCGCTCGCTCCGCGCGACATCGTGGCCCGGGCCATCGATGCGGAGATGAAGCGCACCGGGCAGCCTTGCGTCTATCTGGACGTGACCAAGACCGACAGGGCGGACCTGATCCACCATTTCCCGAACATATACAAGCATTGCAAGGGGATAGGCCTGGACATCGCCACCCAGTGGATCCCCGTCGTACCCGCGGCCCACTTCATGTGCGGAGGGGTTAAAGTCGACGCGGATTCGGCCGCGGAGCTCACCGGACTCTACGCGGTGGGGGAGACCGCCTGCACGGGAGTCCACGGGGCCAACCGGCTGGCGAGCAATTCCCTGCTGGAAGGCGTGGTCTTCGCCGAGCGCGCTCTGGCGCATGCGGTTGCGCATCCCTCTCCGAAGCCTATGCGCAAACGGTTCAGGAGCTGGAACAGCTTCGCCTTGAAGCCGGCGCCGGAAACCATCATCTATTCCCATTCCCTGGAAACCATCAAGTCCACCATGTGGCATTACGTCGGCATCGTGCGCAGTGATTTCCGCCTCGCCCG
>JBDSIO010000120.1:0-14826 GCA_039917895.1 Fibrobacteria bacterium
GTGCCACTTCCGGCAAGCTGGATCCGGCCCAGCAGTTCTATCTGGAATCCCGCGGGCTGCCCACCCTGCAGGCTCGCGCGTTATTGACCGTGGCATTCATCGCCGAAGTTCTGGAAATGGCCGGAAAAGCCGGGGAAGGGTTTCGCGACGGACTCGACCATGCCTTGCTCGACTCCCTGAAGCACCGTCTCCCCGTTTCATCGCAAGGAGCAGCAAATGGCTGACTTAGCACAAGCGAATCAAACGGCCTTCTCGTCCGTCCTGGACATCAAGAAGGATTTCCCGGTTCTGAATCGCGAATTCGGCGGCGAACCGGGCGAGCCAGGCCTCGCCTTGCATTATCTGGACAGCGCGGCCACGACCCAAAAGCCCTTGGCCGTCATCGAAGCCATGGATACCTTCTACCGTGAAAGCTACGGCACCGTCCGCCGCGGCGTCTATCGTCTAAGTGAAAAGGCCACGGTCGCTTATGAAGGAACGCGCAAGAAAGTCGCGAACCTCATCAATGCAGCCTCGGAACGAGAAATCATCTATACCAGCGGCACCACCCAGAGCATCAATCTGGTGGCCTACAGCTATGGCCGCGGCTTTCTCAAGGCCGGGGATGAAATCATCCTGTCGCAGATCGAACATCATGCCAACATCGTTCCATGGCAGATCATCGCCGGCATGACGGGCGCAGTCATCAAGGTGATCCCCGTAGACGAAACCGGTACCTTGGACCTGGAAGCGTACAAGAACCTGTTGGGTGACAAAACCCGCATCGTGGCGGTCAACCATATCTCCAATGCCTTGGGTACCATCAATCCGGTCAAGGAAATCATCCGTTTAGCTCATCTGGCCGGGCCCGGCGGTCCTGGTAAAAAAGGCGCTGTGGTGCTCATAGATGGGGCCCAAGCGATTTCCCATATGCCCGTGGACGTGCGCGACCTGGACGCGGACTTCTATGCCTTTTCCGGCCACAAGATGTTCGGCCCCACCGGCATCGGCATCCTTTACGGCAAATACGCCCTGCTCGAGTCCATGCCCCCTTACCAGGGTGGCGGCGATATGATCATGAAGGTGACCTTCGAGAAGACCACCTTTCAGGCTCCCCCCCACCGCTTCGAAGCCGGCACTCCGGCCATCACCGAAGTTTTGGGACTGGGAGCCGCCATCGACTATCTCAAATGGGTCGGCCTCGACCGCATCGCCGCCCACGAAGCCGGACTCCTGGCCTACGGCACTGCCGTGATGGACCAAGTTCCGGGCCTCAAGCTGATCGGCACCGCGAAGCACAAGGGAGCCATCCTGTCCTTCACCCTGGAAGGAGTCCATCCCCACGACATCGGCACTCTGCTTGACGAGGATGGCATCGCCATCCGGGCAGGACACCACTGCGCCCAGCCGACCATGGACCGCTTCGGGGTCCCGGCCACTGCGCGTGCTTCCATGGGACCCTATAACGACACCTCCGATCTCGACGCTTTGGCCAAGGGCCTGCGGAGAATTGGAGAAATGTTCAGATAGGAATAGAGGCGCGGAGTCTGGCGTATATGCAAATGGGAGCACTCCCCGCGCATTTACGCCCAACACCCGTCGTCGGACGCCCTACGAGCACCTTATCGACCGGAGAATGTTCCCATGTCCCGCAGTAACGAACTCTATCAGCAGGTCATCCTCGACCATAACAAGAACCCGCGAAACTACCGGGTCATTCCCGAGGCATCCTACACCTGTGAAGGCCATAACCCTTTGTGCGGAGACCACATAACGATCTATGTTAATGTGGATTCCGAAGGCAGAATCGGCGACCTGGGATTCCAGGGAAATGGCTGCGCCATCTCCAAAGCCAGCGCGTCCATGATGACGGCTTACCTCAAGGGTAAAACCCTGGAGGAGGCGAAAGAAATCTTTGGCGAGTTCCACGGCATGGTCACGGGTGCCTTTGATCCCAGGTCTCAAGAAAACCATCTCGGCAAACTGGTCCTGTTCGAAGGGGTCAAGGAATACTCTTCCCGCATCAAATGCGCCTCCTTGGCCTGGCATGCCCTGATGGGGGCCTTAGAAAAGAAGCAATCCGCTACTTCCGAAGAATAAACAATCTGGGCTATTTATAGCCTCAGGGTACCTTCCCAAACCCCTTCAGGTCTCCTTACCCCACAGCGGAAGCGAAACCGCGCCTATTCCAGGGTTTCCGGATCCGGATATCCCAAAACCGCCTCCGATTTTTTTGGCGGGAAATCAATGTATTTCTTAGCTTTAGCCCCTGTACCCGGAGAAGTGGCTGCAGGGTGCGTTTCTCCTTACTTTTTCAATGCACGGGAGCGCTATGACGACGAGACTTAAATTCGCGGTTATCGGGTTAGGACAGTGCGGCGGCAATATCGCCAATGCCTTTGCGAAGTACGGTTATCCCAGCATGGCGGTAAATACCTCCATCCTGGATTTGAAAGATCTGGCCAATATCCCCGAGAACCGGAAGATCCACACGCCGCTTAACGACACCGATGGGGCAGGCAAGGACCCGCGCATCGGCGAAAAGGCGATTTTCTCCCACCTCCCCAACATCCTCGCCGGCATCCAGCAATTCGTCACCGGAGCGGACGCCATTCTCATCACCGCGGGATTGGGCGGCGGCACCGGCAGCAATATCGCGCTCCTAGGCAACATGCTCAAGCGCTTCAACCTGCCGATTGTCGCCTTGGTGACCATTCCCACCAACGACGAATCGGCGTTGTCCAAAGTCAACGCCCTGCGCGCGGTCAACCGCATCGTGGGCGAGAACTTCGACTCCTGCATCATCGTGGATAATACCAAAATCCTGCACCAGTTCCCGGACAGCAGCCTATCCGCGTTCTACCCCCAGGCCAACGAATATGTTGCCAAGACCTTTACCAACTTCAATTCCCTTTCGGCCGAATTCTCGTCCAGGAGCCTTATCAGCTTCGACAACGAAGACTTCCGCAAGGTGCTGCTCTCCAAAGGCATCCTGATCTTCGGCGAGACCGAGTTGGCCGCCAACCAGATCAATACTCTCGACGACATCCTCCCCCGCCTAAAGGAAATCTGGCAGACCAGCGGTCTGATGGCCGAGGGATTCAATTTTGCGACTGCTGCCAGCGGCGCCATCAGCATATACGCCCCGGCCGCCATCCTGCAAAAGACCTCCAGCCGATTCCTCAACGCCCTGGGCGAGGAGTTCAAGTCCCTTACCAACGGCGCCACCTGCTATTTCGGCCTATACGAAGTGCCGAATTCCCACTCCATCAAGATCAGCACCATGCTGGGCCGCCTGACCATTCCGGTCCGCCTCCAGGAAATGCTGGTCGAGGCCTCGTCCGAAGGCAAAAACCTGACCCAGAAACTGGCACAGGAACTGCCCACCCTGGACATTTCGGCCCTGGACGACATGGAGTTGTTCTCCAACGCCCCCATCCCCAAGGGCAAAGGTTCCAGCGACACCCACGTCATGTCCCGCGAAGCAGCATCCTCGGCGACCACGGGCTCCAGCTACGGCGCCGAATCGGCTCCCGCCTCCACTTCATCCAAGGAAGCCGAAGTGGAACTGGAAAACCGGTCCTATAGCCTGGAAGAATATGTCAAACTGAAGAAAGCGAAGTCGCCTGCGGGGTAGAACGCGGAGTCTTATCCACTGATTCTGTTCCCTGGTCTGGAGTCTGGGGTCCAGGCTCTCAGGTCTGGGGCAAGAAAACCGAGGTAACCGGGGCGGTTCGGCGAATTTCCGTTTTCTTGCTCCAGACCCCAGACTGCGACGAGCTACCACAGGGAACCGGACTCCAGACCTCCAGTGAATCGACCCACCGAACTAGTTGTACCGGCAATTCTTACAACGTATAATAGGACCACAATTCCTCCAGGAGCGGGACCTATGCTGTTATTGCTGAGTCTGGTTTGCGTCTTCAGTTGCTTCGGCGGGATCCTTCTCGGCCAGTCGCTGAAGGGTCTGCTAATCTTCACCAAGGGCCTCGAGAAAGGCCAGAAGCAGATGTTTGCCATCGGCATCGGCTCAGTCGCCGCCGCTTTGATCCTGAGCATCGCTTCCATCTGGGTTCCGGGCTGCCGTATCCATTGAGAGTCTAGGGGCGTTCGGCGTTCGGCGCTCCTCTTTCGCTTTTCATTTCCCTTTCCCCTTCACTTTGCGCCTTTGGCCGGCCCCCTTCGATACCCAACCCTCCTGGCCGTTTTCCGAAACCGCTTCCCGCAAGTTTTCCTGGATACTTCCGGTCCGCCTTCCCATCCGAGGCCAGGCACGTCTCCATCCGGCCAATGCAGCAATCCGACCGGAGGCATGGATCGCGCCGGGCAGCGGACATTCCGCTTAACAGTGAATTTCGCCTGTGCGCGACGTGACGAATCGGCAATCTGTTTTCGTGGCCCGGGCATTTCCATTGGTGTATGATATTACCCGTATGCATCCGCTGATATACGCGGAGGAAGGAAGCCATGGCCGAGACCAAGGACTCGAAAGAAGCCGAATTCGAAATCAAAATCGACACCTCGAAGATGTCCAAGGAAAAAGCCGAGGCCATGATGGTGGCCGAGTCCTCGCGCGAAGACAAATGGGCCAGCCCCAGCTTCGCGGGCGGGCTCTTCATGGGCAAATTCCAGCCGGAATTGATCGTCCCTTTCCCCGAACAGTCGGCCGAAGACAAGCTGATCGGCGACAAGCTTTGCAAGGAAGTCGCGGAATACCTGCGTGCCAACCTCGATCCCGATGAGGTCGACCGCACCCGCGAAGTTCCCAAGAAGGTGCTCGACCAATTCACCACCATGGGCCTGTGGGCCATGAAGATCCCCAAGGAATACGGGGGCCTCGGCCTGACCCAGGTGAACTATAACCGCGTGGTCGGCATGGTCGCATCTTACTGCGGATCCACCGCCGTTTGGCTGTCGGCCCATCAATCCATCGGCGTGCCCCAGCCGCTCAAGCTCTTCGGCACTCCCGAACAGAAGAAGAAGTACCTTCCCCGCTTCCGCGAGGGTGCCATCTCCGCTTTCGCCCTGACGGAACCCAACGTGGGTTCGGATCCGGCCAAGATGGAAACCACCGCCACCCCCACTGCCGATGGCAAGCATTACATCATCAACGGCAAGAAACTCTGGTGCACCAACGGCCCAGCCGCCGACATCCTGGTGGTCATGGCCCGCACGCCGCCCAAGATCCGCAACGGCAAGGAAATCGCCCAGATCACGGCCTTTATCGTGGAGAAAGGCACGCCCGGCCTAAAGACCGAATGGCGCTGCGACTTCATGGGCATCCGCGCCATCCAGAACGGCTTGCTCAGCTTCACGGACGTGAAAGTACCCGCCGAGAACATCATCCTGGGGCTTGGTAAGGGCCTTAAGCTCGCCCTGAGCACCCTGAACGTGGGCCGCCTCACCTTGCCCGCCGCTTGCGTGGGCATGGGCAAGCAATGCATGAACATCGTGCGCAATTGGGCCAATGAACGCGTGCAATGGGGCCTGCCCGTGGGCAAGCACGAAGCCGTCGCCAACAAGATCGCCTACATGTCCTCCACCCTCTTCGCCATGGAAGCCACCACGTGGCTGACATCCGCCATGGCCGACATGCCGGGCAAGGACATCCGCATCGAGGCCGCCATGGCCAAGATGTTTTGTTCAGAAGCCGCGTGGAAGATGATCGACGAAACCATGCAGATCCGCGGCGGCCGCGGCTACGAGACCGCCGAATCCCTCAAGGGCCGCGGCGAAAAGGCCGTGCCGGTGGAACGCATGATGCGCGACTGCCGCATCAACCGCATCATCGAAGGCACCACGGAAATCATGCATCTGTTCCTGGCCCGCGAGGCCTTGGATCCCCACATGCAGGTGGCCGCGGAAATCATGCTCAGGGTGCCCATCGGCCGCAAGCTGAAGGCCGGCCTGAAGATGGCCAACTTCTACAGCAAGTGGTACCCGACCCAGTGGATCAACACCTCCATGTTCCCGGGTTATTCCGAATTCGGTCCCAAACTGTCGCGTCACATGAACTTCGTGGAACGGACCTCCCACCAGTTGGCGCGGAGCATCTTCCACTCCATGGGCATGTACCAGAACACCCTGGAGCGCAAGCAGGTGCTGCTCGCCCGCTTCGTCGACATCGGCACGGAACTGTTCGCCATGGCTTCGGTGTGCGCCTTGGCCAAGCTGCGCCATGAGCAGGATCCGAAGAATCCCCACTACGTGCATCTCGCCAGCTACTTCTGCAAGGAATCTCGCCGCCGCGTGGACGCCTTGTTCGCCGGCATCAACGACAACGATGATCGTCAGGCGACGAAAATCGCGAAGTCGATGATGGCGGGAGAGTATAAGTGGATGGAGGACGGGATCATGAAGTGTTACGATACCTGATTGAGGCGGCCCTGTCTTACGGCAGGGCGTTCTTCTGCCGCTTCCCATGCGGGCTTCCGCGGGGGTGGTCCGTGGACGCGCCCGCGCGCCGGTTCCGGTCGCAAGCAAAGCTTGGCGTTACATTGTAGTCGATGACGATTTGGGGAAGGGATGCCCGTGCATCCTTCCCTGAATCGATTCTTTGCCGCACGGGCTTTCGCCAAAGCCATCGGTAACACTCGTCGCGCTTCGATGGGTTTCTCGATCCCCACCCGAGGCGCCACCTTACAACGGCAAGCCCTAGAACAACACGCCCAAACGGGCCGCATATACGGTAGGCATGTCCCCGTCGTCGCCCAGCTCCGAGAGCATGGTTGCGGCGGAGCCTTCGATGTTCATCTGGGCGTTGGACGTCCGGAACAGCAAAGCTCCCACCGATGCGCCCAGGTTGAAGCCGAAGGTTTGATCCCCCGGGATCGTGCCGTATCCCATGCCCAAGCCCGCGCCCACATAGGGCGAGATATCGGTAGGCATAGCGTACAGGTTGGCGCCGAGCGTAAGGTTGGCGAGCGTGGCTCTGTCGAAATCGGAAGCGACTTCGCCCAGGGCCTTGATGGCCGCGTGCTTGTTCACTTCCCAGAAGCGTCCGGCATAGATATCGTAGGCCGGAGTCTTCTCATCGATGTTGCCGAATCCGGCGGGTCCGAATCCGGCGGTGGCGAAGCGCTTGGATTCCCTGCGGTTCTGCAGCGTCTTGGTCTGCGACTTGGGAATGGCGCCCACTTCGCTGACCGTATCAGGCGGTGTATAAGCCTGATCGTCGATGACCGTGGATCCGCCGCTCGAGTTCGGCACCACCGCAGCGCCTTCCGGCACCACCTTGACCGAATCGTGCTGGGCGACCGGTGCGGCCCCCTTTCCATCCTGTACCGTGATATTCGTCTGGGTTTGCGCCCATGGCGCTGTGAGAGTAACTGAAACTGCGACTGCGATAGTGTACTTGCTCATTGCGTAAAGCATACAATCCTCCTTTGGGGGGTGATATCCTGAATAAATATTTTATCCTTCGTTGCGCAACCACATGCCGAAGGCCTTGGAAAAGAGCTTCGAAAGGGACGCGGAAAGGACGCGGAGAGGATGCGGAAAAGGGTCGGAAAAGGGCCGGAAAAACGGATTGATGCGGAGGCAATGAGTCCGGCCGGAAGTGTTCCGCAAAAGGCCGGTGCATATTGTTAGGAGAGCGGCGTATTTTCCTTAAACAATCTTCAGAGCGAAAGGTCTTCCTTATGCCGCGTGTGGAAGCGGCGGCGTAGAATCTCGCTGGCGAGCAGGGCCAAGAGCCCTGCGAGAAGAATCAGGTTGTAGCGGGCGGCGAGGGATTCGGGGAGCAGGGTGGGAACCAGATCGACGCCATAGCCGTCGGTGAGCATGGGCGAGAAGCGGTTGATCAGGCCGAAGACGGGGAGCGCGCCGAACAGGATGTTCAGGATTGCCCACCGCTTGTGGACGCGCTTGAGACGCAATACTTCGTCGAGGCCGTTCAAATCTTGGATCCTGGAGGCGGGAACATGGGTAGCCTGCGGGTTACTGGTGAAGTGGATGGATTGGCGGGAAACGGAGACGTGGCGCGCGACGAAGCCTTAGGGGCCCCTGGAAACGCCGAAGCGGTATCGGCGGCGGCGGAATCGATGCCGGCGATACGGGCCTTGCCTCCGTAGGGACCGAAGCGCCCAATTTTCCTCAGCGCCGCGTAGGTATGACGAAGGCTGTCGAGGCCGAGGGGATTAGCCCGGTCCAGCAGACTCGAGAGGAAGCCCGCGGAGGAGCCCCCGGCCAGTCGATCGACCGCGGCGGCCAGTTCGGAGCGGTGGAAGGCTGGGCGGTTCGTCTTCGCGAGTTCCCGGATGAGATCGAAGACGGACTTTTTTCCCGCGCTGCGTTCCAGCAGGTAACGATCGAGGATCATGGCGGCCTGACTCCCCTTGCCGTACACCAGACCCAGGAATCCCTGATCATCGTAGGGATCCGAGAAGGTGGTATCCAAGGGCGAAAACAGGTGGTTGCGCACATACGGGTCGGAAAGCGAATAGCGCCGGGCCGCCGGCAGGGTATCCCGCAGGGTCAGCACGTTGGCGGCGAAGCCAGTATCCCCAATCAGGCCCGCCTGGACCGTGAGCAACAAGCCAAGGTAGTCGGTCATGCCTTCCTTCCACCAGGGATCGTCGTAATCGGATTGGTAGATGCCGACGAAGGTGTGGCACAATTCATGGACGTGGACCTCGGCGGAAGCGACGGCCTCCGGACGGAACCAATACCCTTGCGCTCCTTCGATTCCCCAGAACTTCGTGTTCTGGCCCACCGAGAAGTTACGCGTTGGCAGAAGCATTAAGGAATCCTCCACCAAGCCGATATAGCGGCCCATGGCTCCTCCCACGTAATCCATATCCAAGGTATCGGCCGATGTGGCGTAGACGGTGACTTCGTGGCCGCGTATGGCGTAGGTTTTCATGCGCACGGGATCGAATGCGCCGCGCACGAACATCAAGGCGTAATTCGAGCCGTAAGTCATCAGCGAATCCGCACCCACCAGGACGCGGCCCGGAAATTCCGCGAACTCCAAGGTGAGGCGAACCGGCGTCCGCCATTGCGCCGGGAAATCCCGGCCCACCAGGGGCAGAATGAAAAAGTAGGCGCCATCGATCAGGTCGACACCGGGCGAGGTTTTGGGAATCGGCAATCCGAAGCGCGAGCTGTCGCCGGGATCGAGATCCACTTCGTAAGCCAGCGACCTGGTCTCCTCGGGAACGACAATCAGGTTTCCATCCAATTTGATCCCGGCGATTACCGTGTCCCTGGCGCGCAGAGGGTTGTCCAAGGCATCGTTTAGGGGTTTGCCGGTCGAATCCAGCACGGTCAACGACGCGGCCGTATGACCGGGCACGGGCATGGCGGGGTTGTCGGAGTAAAAACGCGGAGCCTGGAACAGCTTCGGCAAACCCGCGGGCCACGCCTCGATGCGGATTTCCACCCGGCAGGTATGGCCATCCGAACCGCCGGTAACCCGGTAGGCCAATCGGTGGGCCACGCCCGGATCGGGTTGCGGAGGGTTTAGTAATGAGTCGGGCGTGGCTACAACGGAATCCGCGGGCACGATGGCGGTGTCGAACGTGCACGATGCGAAACCCAGCATTACCAGGGCCGATAAGGTCACCAGCGCCTGGAAACGCAACGGGCAAGCCTCCGCCCTCTCCATCCTACGCCGCTGACAACCCGCCATCCGTGCCTTTCCCGCCATGCATGCCTTTCCGCTTGACCCGACGCGAATCCTCCCGCGGCTTTTAATAAGCTCAGGGCCTAGGAAAATACTTCGAATGTCCGGGATGGCCAAGTAAGGTATCTTTTAGCGGATGCCTTGTGAAAATGCCCGGGCCAAAGCCCTCTGGATCCCCTTTCTGCTGGTGATCGCCTCCACGATCATGGCCACACCGGTCGACATTGCCAATCCCGTCTACGGCTTTCTCCGCCGCCTTGAACTGGAAGGCCATGTCGATCCGGGATATCTGAATGCCCTCCCGATTCCCCGCTCCGAGGTAACTACCTTGTTACGCCAAGCAGGGACGCGTTCCGATGCGATGCCGCCTTGGGAACGCGCGCGGTTGGACGCTTACCGTGAGGAATTTGGGCTGGTCGAAAGCCGCGACGGACGCTACCGCTCCCTCGGCCACCGCGATTCATTTGTACAGTTCACCGTCCATGGGGAATCCTTCAACGGCGGCTATGTCCGCGATTCCATTCCGCGCGCGGACAGCCACGGTTTCGGCGTTCTGGCGGCCTCGGTGGAAGGCTCCTACAAAGAGAAGATCCAATTCCTGTCCTGGGTAGGCATCGGCCAGGAGCGCTCACTGCATCCGCGCCTGATCGAGAACTACAATCCCGCCCGGGGAATGCCCTACAACACGGACAGGACAGGCAAGGCCGGAAAGGTCCGCGGCATAGGCACCTTTGACGCCTTCCGGACCGTGGTCGGCTATGAAGAGCCGGGTTTGCGGCTGGAAATCGGCAGTGATTGGAACCAATGGGGTCCAGGCATCTGGCAGCACTCCTTGCTTTCGCAACAGCCCTGGTTCTGGGTGCAGGACTCCCTGCCCCGGAGCGATTCCGCCGGTTTTCCCGGCACGCCTCTTCCCGGAGATCATCGCCGCGGATTCCGCCGGCCGGGTGAAGCGGCTCCCATGACCCAGATGCGGGTCGCCTTCCGCTCGGGCCGGTTCAACTATGTCAAAGTCATCGCCGAACGCACCGGCCTGCACGAGGATTCGCTCGCTCATCTGGTGGCGCATCGCCTTGAGTTCCGGCCTTGGCCATACCTGGGATTCGGCGTTCAGGAAATGTCCGTTTCCGCCGGCCGGCCGATGGACTGGACCTATGTTATCCCTTTGGTCCCGATCAAATACGCCGAGCATCAACTCGGGGATAGAGACAACAGCGCCGTGGGCGTGGATGTGGAGGCGCTGTTCCGCGGCTGGCGTTTTTTCGGCGAAATGCTGATCGACGACTGGAGCGGCTGGGATCTGGATTTCTGGGGGGACAAATACGCCTACACCCTCGGCGCGGAAGGCGTGGCCTTTCCTTTGGCCGCGTCCAGATTGCAGGTCGAATACGCCCACGTGGAACCGTGGGTTTTCACCCACCGGCTTACGGACCATCAGATGCAGCATTTCGGAGCCTTGCTCGGCAGCGGACTGCCGGCCAACTCCCACGCGTTCCGGGCCGCCTGGGAGCACCCTGTGCGTTTCGATCTGGATCTGCGCCTGGAGTACGCCTATATGGGCCGGGACGCGGCCTCCCGCGGCAGTTCGCCCTTCGACGTCCACGACACGCCCATCGACGGGACCAAGAAGGAGTTCCTGGGCGGCATAGTGGAATCGCGGCATGCCGTCCAGGCGTCGGCCACTTGGCGCTGGCGCCGCTTCGTGGAATTCCATGGCGCGGCGGGGTGGTTGACGATCCGGAATTGGAAAAGCCGGAAGAACGTCAGCCTGGACGCGCCGACGCTGACGGGCGAATTGACCCTGCGGTACTGAACAGGGATAGATGTCAAATTTCAAAGTGCAAAGTTCAAAGTGCAAATTTAGGAGACAGCTACCCTCCTCCTTCTGATTTTCTTCATTTTGAGTTTTCCTCATTTTGAATTTCGCACTTTGAGCTTTGCACTTTGACTTCTCGCTTCGGAATCAGTGAGGACCGCTTTCCCTTTTCGCTAGCACGGTTCCTAGGTACAAGGGCGGATGCTGCTTGCCGGAGGAGTACAGGATGCCGAGGGTATGGTTGATCTCGTCCCAGGATGTCAGGGAGCGCAGTTTTCCCGTTCCCTTGGGATCCAGGCGAAGCAGCAAATGGTGGATGCCGGTGAGATCCACCTCGGTCAAAGGTTTGCGGGGCGCGTACACCGGACCGGCCTTGACTTTGCGCATGGACAGGATTCCCAGATCAACCAAGGGTTCGGCAAGCCGTTGCACCGAGGCGGAATCGTCCCACATCTCGTTGGCCAACACGGCGATGGGCACCCCGCGCCGGCCATGCAAGGATTTGGAGCCTGACAGGGCGTAAACGGTCTTTAGCACGTCGAGCACATCCTGCTCCATGCTGCGGAATTCCTGCGAGTCCCCTTCCAATACCGAGGTTTTCTCGCGGGAATGGTAGAGACGCTGGTAAATGAACGCCACGGCCGCGCCGTACAGGACGATCATCCAGAACAGATAAATCATGAGGAGCGCCACGGGAAAAATCGCCAGGGAGCCGTAGATGAAGTTGTTGCGCGACAGGATGATGCCGGGCGCAAGGATCACCGCCTGGCTCAGGAAGTAGATGGCCACGGTGCATAAGGTAGCGGCCAACAGCGCCGGGAACAGCCGTACCCGGGTATTCGGGATGAGGTAGAAGAGCAGGCCCAGGGCCATCCACAGGAACCCGACCATGGCCACGGTGCTCAACACCACGACGGTTTCATGCACCAGGCCCGGCACCGCCGCTCCGGAGAACTTCATGTCGAGAAAAGCGCGGTATTTGAGCAGGATATTGCCGGCCGCCACCAACAAGAGAATCAGTAGAATGAGGAACGGGGTGTATTCCTTGATGCGGCGCCACCAGTTCCGATCCTTGCGGATGTCCCAGATATGGTCGAAAGCCAGCTCGATATTGCTCATGGACAGGAAGAACGCGAAGAGCAGGCCCAGGCTTCCCCACAGGCCCAGCTTTTGGAAATCGACCTTTTGGGCATATTCTATCACCCCGAGGATGGGATCCAGATTCAAATCCAGGTTCATGGAGGCGGCCATGTAGATGATCAGGCGCGACAGGAGATCGAGGTAGCCGAACCTGCCTGCGACTGAAGAAAGGATGACCGCAAACGGAACGAATGATAGAATGGACGTGTAAGTCAGGGCGCTGGCGCGGACGGGAATCTGGTTCACGGGAAAGCTCATTCCAGCCAAGACCAGGACCCGGACCAGACGGGCCGCGAACTGCCGGGTCCAGCGTATGTCTTTGTCCATACCCACCCGGTGCAGGCGCGCAAGCACCGCCAGCGCGAGTCCGGAAAGCGTCCGCAAGGCCTTCTGGAGCGGGCCGCCGGGACTCAGGAAGGTATTATGTTTGCTATCTTTTCCGGCCACAAACCTGTCCCCTACGGGTGGATGGAACCCCCCGTACCTTCGCGGGGACTCCGGCCTTGAAAATAGTCAAAATGCGTCTTTCCGAACGAACCTTGCCTTTCCTGATGATGCTCCTCCTTTCCTCCGCCATAGGCATACGCGGAGAGTCCACCGCCGGAGACAAAGCCTCCTTGTCCGAACGTTCCCTGTCCTCCGAGGGCGCGGCGGCCTACAGCGCCTCCGACGAGGGAAGCGGTTATTTCCTTTACCGCGACTTGACCGAAGAACAAAGCGACCTCGCCCATCTCGCCTTGAGCCAGGCTTATTCCGCCAACCTCAAACACTCGCGCAACACCATCGAAGCCCTCCGGGCCGTGGAAACGGCGAAGCGGCTTCCCCCGCTCAGCCACCTGCTATCCGTGGCTGTGGATGTGATGCGGTACCAGAGCGGCGACTACGAGGATGAGGAAGAAGAGAAGGCGCTGCTGAAATCCATCGACGAGGCCTCGGAACAGGGAAGTTACCTGTGCAAGCTCGCGCTCGGGAAAGAGCCGAACCACGCCACCTACCTGCTGATCCTGGGCGGCATCCGCGGGTTTTCCGCCACGCTCAAGATCCACGGCAATCCAAGTCAGGCCATGGCCGACGGCTTCCAGGCCCTGAAGCTGCTGGAACGGTCGCGCGGCCAGGATGCCCGCATCAAGGACAATTACATGGGAACGGGCATCTTCAACTGCACGGCCGCCAATGCGCCTCTTTTCGTGCGCGCCACCCTCAAGATCATCGGCCGCAGCGTCACCATGAAGGCGGGCCTGGAAGCCTTGAGGGTCAGCGCTTACAAGGGCCAGTACACTTCCGTTTCCAGCCAGCTTTTCCTCATCCAGTTTCTGACCCCCTATGAACAGGAGCTGTCGCGCGAGAAGCGCGAAATCTTCAATTCCCTGGAAACCACGTTTCCGCAGAACCCGTACTACACCTTCCTGAAGGTTGACGAAGCCCTGTGCTTCTATCCCGACAGCTTCTTCACGCACGCCTCGCGCACCGCCCTGGCCTCACGCATCTCCGCCTTCGGATATTCGGACTTCTCCAGCCGTCGCTACGGAAACCTGGTCCGCTACCAGTACACGCTGCTGGATCCGAGCCCGGAAAAGCGCTTGGCCCCGGATACCTCCTTCCAGTTCCGCGACTACCAGTTCTATCCCACGTTCATCGAGGCCATGCGGTTCAAGCGCGCGATCGAGGATACCCTGGGCACGGACGAGAAGCCCCCCAAGGCCGCCGTGGCGGTCCTCAGGGAAATGCTCGACGCCTGCATCGAATCCATCAGCAACTCCCCCATGAACCCGACGCGCCGTCGCTACTATATCTGGCACGTGAAGGACGCTTTACGTTGGACGGCCCGGAACCCGCGGCGGATCCCCGACGGGGCCTCCACTACGTCCAGATAAATCCTCCCGCTCCGCTTTTCACGCAAAGGCCTTCCCGCCGCGTTTCCCGCTTCGTGGATCGGGCAGGCCGTTTTTCCCCGCGCTCACCGGCAACGTGATATATTTCGGGTTTGACAACTTGTGAAACCGGACCGTCAGGTTTTTTCCACGACCAGGAAATCATAAGTCTGACGCCAGTCGATCCCGGAACCTGAGAATCGATCCAGCAGATCGGCTTCCAACAGGGACTTCTCCCGCACGGACAACTCCGCAACAAGCCGCGCCAACAGCGAATCGGCGCGATCCGCCGCCGGGGAGCCGAACCAGGAACGGATCTGCTCCGGGGTGAAATGCTTTTTCCCGAAGAAGTCGCGCGGCAAAACCGTGGCGGAAAAAGCCGGTCCCATGGCTGC
>JBDSIO010000121.1:0-2585 GCA_039917895.1 Fibrobacteria bacterium
GGCCAATTACCGACTTTGGAAAGCGTGGTGCGTTTTTACAATGTGGGCGGAGGACGGGGGATGGGGCTGAATGTGCCCAACCAGACCTTGCCTCCCGATAGCCTGGGATTATCGCCGGCGGAGCAGAGCGATCTCATCGCCTTCCTGAAATCCCTGACGGATAGTCCACTGAAAATGGATAAGCCCGGCAAGCTGCCGCTATCTCCCCAGCATCCGGAACTGGCGGCCCGGCGGGCGAGCGGGGAGTATTAGAAACGGCGGGATTCCGTGAGTACTCCGGGTCAAGACTCCCGCCGATCAAACCCCATTTTTCGCTTTCTCTTGGTTTGTTCGAAGCCCAGCAAATGCTCGATTGCCTCGAAAACCACTTGGAAGTTTGAATCGTATTTCTGCTCCAGCTTCGCCAACTTTTTAGCCAGTCCTGATGCGTGGCCAAAAATTCCCGCATTCGTACGAAGGCCCGCACTATCGCGATATTGACCTTGATGGCCCTTTCGCTTTTCAAAACACTTGCAAGCATTGCTACCCCATGCTCTGTAAATGCGTATGGGTGCGAGCGCCTGCCACCCCAACCTGATCTTGAGGTCACAATTTGTGACCTCAAGATCTCGACTTCCACATCGTTGACTTCAAACATGAAATCGGAAGGGAACCGTTCGGGATTCCGCTTTACCGCCTGATTCAACACTTTCGTTTCGATTCTATAAAGATCAGCCAAATCACTGTCCAAAAGCACCTTATGGCCTCGGAGAAATAGTATTCGCGATTCAATTCCGCCAATCGGTGTAAGGTCAGCCAAGGTACGCTCCATACGTTTGCGATCCCTAAATGCGATCTCAAAAAGTACGAGACTGGCTCCTAAATGACCGTGCTTGAGGTCACAATATGTGACCCCATGATGGCGATTAGAATACGTATAGAAGGGGATCGCTCAAGCGAGAGCGGGCTAAGGAAGCCCTAGGTAAACAACCCAAAACACGCCCCAGGTCCCACCTACCGGAATAACCCCTGGCGCGCCCTCTGCTCCAGGAACAGATCCACCAAGGTCAATGCCGCCATCGCCTCCACGATCACCACCGCGCGCGGCAACACGCAGGGATCATGGCGGCCTTTGGCCGCGAGGGTGCGGGCCTTGCCCTGCTTATCCACGGTCTTTTGGGACAGGGAAATGGTGGCAGTCGGCTTGAAAGCGATACGGCACAGGATAGGCTCGCCGTTGGTGATGCCGCCCTGGATGCCGCCGGAGCGGTTGGTCTCGGTGCCGATGCCGGAGAAGCCGCCTTTTTTCGATTTGTTCACGAAGTGGTCATTGTGCTGGCTGCCGCGCAAGCGCGTGCCCGCGAAGCCGCTGCCGACCTCGAAGCCCTTGGTGGCCGGTAGGGAAAGGAAAGCGCGTGCCAGTTCGGCCTCGGCGCGGTGGAACACCGGTTCGCCCACGCCTTTGGGAGCCTTTTTAATCACAAGCTGGATGACGCCGCCCAAGGAGTCCTGGGCCTTGCGCGCGTCGTCGATGGCCTCGGCCATTTTCACCGCCGCGACCGGATCGGCGCAACGCACCAGGTTTGACTCGATGGTCTTGAAGGAGGCCTTGAGGGGATCGATGGCGGCATCGATGTCCCCGACCTGGGAAACATAGGCCAGGATCTCGGTGCCGCAGCATTCCTTCAGGATCTTCCTGCCGATGGCGCCTGCGGCCACGCGGCCGATGGTCTCGCGCGCCGAAGCGCGGCCGCCCCCGCGATAGTCGCGGAAGCCGTATTTCAGATCGTAGGTGAAGTCGGCATGCGAGGGGCGGTACAGCTCGACCATGTCGCCGTAGTCATGCGACCGTTGATCGGTGTTGGCCACGGTCATGCCGATGGGAGTGCCGGTGGTTTTGCCTTCGAAAATGCCGGAGAGGATTTCCACCGCGTCCGCTTCCTTGCGGGGGGTAGTGAGCTTGCTTTGGCCCGGACGGCGGCGATCCAGTTCGGCCTGGATGTCGGCTTCGCCGAGCTTGAGTCCGGCGGGACAGCCGTCGACCACGACGCCCACGGCCTTGCCGTGGCTTTCGCCGAAGGTGGAGATGCGGAATAGATTGCCGTATTGGGAAGACATGCGGACTCCCTATTCCGGTTTCAGCTTGGGGTTGTTCTTATGGCGATCGGCATCGCGGATGGTCTTTTTTTCCAGGTTCTTCTCCAGCGCTTCGGTCAGGTCGATGCCGGTCTGGTTGGCCAGGCAGATGAGTACGAATAGTACGTCCGCCATCTCGTCGCCGAGATCCTTGGCCAGATCGGCCTGCTTGAAGCTCTGATCGCCATAGGTGCGCGCCATGATGCGGGCCACCTCGCCGACTTCTTCCATCAGGATGGCCGTATTCGTGAGCTCGGAGAAGTAGCGGACACCGACGGTCTTGATCCAATGATCGACCTTGGCTTGGGCTTCTTTGAGGGTAATGTGGGTCGGGGCCGAATTGGCCGCAGCAGCTGTCATGGCGTATGGTGTCCCCGCGGGTCCGGATACCTTCCGGGGCCGCGCGTACGTCTAAACTTAGTTCACATTGGGGAGCCTGCAAAGCCGATCCTGTACTGATGGAAAGCGGA
>JBDSIO010000122.1:0-8145 GCA_039917895.1 Fibrobacteria bacterium
CCGTGGGCGTCGAATCCCGCCTCGTCTTGTTGTTCATGGAGGATGATATCTTCCCAAAGGGCATCCACCTGCTCGGCGAGGTATTCCTTGGTGGTCTCGTTCTTGATAACGTAGTCGGCGTGCGGGAGTTTGGATTCCTCAGGCATCTGGCTGTCGATGCGGCGCATGGCTTCGTCCGTGGTGAGGCCGCTGCGTTCCATCAGGCGGGCCAGCCGCACCGGCACGGAGGCGGAGACGAAGACCAGATGGTCCACTTCCTTGGCGAAGCCCAGTTCCACGATCAGGGCCGCGTCCAGGACCAGACGGGTCATGACCCGTTGCGAAGAACGGATGCGTTCGCGGATGGCGTTGATGAGCGCGGGATGGACGATGCGGTTGAGCGCGGCCATAGCCTCGGGGCGGCCGAAGACCAGGCTGCCCAGCTTCTTGCGGTTGAGGGTGCCGTTGGACAAAAGGACGTCGTGGCCGAACTCGGCGCCCAATTGCTGGACCAGGGCGCGATCGTACCCGTACAGCTCATGGGCCACGGCGTCGGCATCCACCAACGCGCAGCCTTTCTGCTGAAGCAGACGGGCGGTCTCGGACTTGCCGCTGGCGATGTTGCCGGTGACGCCGAGGATCAAGCGGGCCACGTCGGGTTCCCGGTTGGAGTAAGGCGTTGAGGGGATCCTATCATACGTTGCTCCGGTTCCCGGAATGCCCTTAGGGGGGTTCCAGATTCGTTTCAGGGATTCCGGCACTTTAGCGGCGAAATTCCTGCGTTATATCAGCGCCAATCAAGCGCAAATAAAACGCAATCAAATGGGATCCCGGCGGAAAGCCGACGGGATCCCGTGAAATTTAACAACGAATCGGACGACCGGACGGTTTCAACTGTGCGCGGCCAGCCAATTCCCGCCGGAGCCGAACTCGACAACCAGGGGCACATCCAATTCCATGGCGCCTTCCATCTCCCTCTTGATCATGGCGGTGGCCGCCTGCAGATCCGAGGGGTCGACCTCGAAGACGAGTTCGTCATGGACTTGCAGCAGCATGTCGCATTTCAAGGAGCCGGTATCCAACTCCTGCTGGATTCGGATCATGGCGATCTTGATCAGGTCGGCGGCGCTGCCCTGGATGGGCGTATTGGCCGCGATGCGCTCGGCGTTCTCCTTCATCATGCGGTTGTCCGAGAGCAGATCCGGCAGGTACCGGCGGCGGCCCGCCAGCGTCTGGACGTAACCGAGGCTGCGGCCCTTGTCCACCGTACCGGTGATATAGGCGTCCACCTGGGCGAAGGTGGCGAAATAATTCTCAATGAAGGCTGCGGCTTCGGAACGCGGGATCTTGAGCTGGGCGGCGAGGCGCCCGGAACCCATGCCGTAGAGCACGCCGAAGTTCACCACCTTGGCGCTGCGGCGCATGTCCGAGGTGACTTTGTCTTCCGGCACCTTGTAAAGGCTGGCGGCGGTGCGGGTATGGATATCCAGGCCCTGGCGGTAGGCGTCCCGCAGGGCCGGGTCCCCGCTGAGATGCGCGAGCAGGCGAAGTTCGATTTGGGAATAGTCGGCGCAGAGCAGTAACCGTCCCGGCGAGGGGATGAAGCACTTGCGGATCAGTCTTCCCGACTCGGTGCGGATGGGGATGTTCTGAAGGTTGGGGTTGATGCTGGAAAGCCGGCCGGTGGCCGCGATAACCTGGGAATAGCTGGTATGTACGCGGCCGGTGAGCGGATGCACCATGGTGGGGAGCGCTTCGATATAGGTATTGAGCAGCTTGGTGCTTTCCCGGTGATCAAGCAGTTTCGCGATGATGTCGTGCTCGCCCTCCAGCTTGGACAACACGTCCGCGTCGGTGGAGTACCCAGTCTTGGTCTTCTTGCCGGGCTTAAGGCCAAGTTTCTCGAAGAGGATGACCTGCAGCTGGGTCGGGGATCCGATGTTGAATTCCTCGCCGGCCAGCCCCTGGATGTCCTTTTCCAACTCCGCGATTTCCAGGGTGAGCCGCCCCGACAGGACCTTGAGCGCGTCGACGTCCAAGCCGACACCCTTGCCTTCCATGGCCAGCAATACGGGCACCAGGGCCATCTCCATCTCGAAGAAGAGGTCGAGCAGATCCTTTTCCTTAAGATCCTTTTCGTAGATCTCCCACAGGCGGAAGGTGATGTCCGCGTCCTCGGCGCCGTAACGGCAGGCATCCGCGATGGAGGTCTCGGAAAAGTTCTTCTGCTTGTTGGCCGAGCCCCGGCCGCCCTTGCCGCCTTTGCCGCCCTCACCGTCCTTTCCGCCCTTTCCGCCCTTACCCCCCATTCCGATAAGGTCTTCGATCGGAATCATGACGTGGCCGAAATGGCGCTGGGACAGATCGTCCAGGGAAAGCTGGCGTTCCCCGGGATTGGACAGGTAAGCCGCAACCATGGTGTCGACGAGCTTGCCTGGCCGCCCCAGTCCCTCGGGCAGGAGCCCATGGCGCGCCAGCACGGGCAGATCGTATTTGGCGTTATGGAACACCAGCCGCCGCGAGGGATCGTCGAGGATGGGCTTGAGCGCCTTCCGCACCGCTTCCAGCGGCAGGTTGCGCCCTTCCTTGTGGCCCACGGGGATGTAGTAACCGGCATGGGACTCCACGGACAGGCACACGCCCACCAGTTCCGCGACCTTGGTGTCGAGGTCCGTGGTTTCGCTATCCACCGCCAGGACCGGCGCCTGGCGCAGCCTTTCGGCAAGGGCTTCCAGCGATTCCGGTGTGTCGATCAGTTCGTAGCGCAGTGGAGGGCCGGGATTCGCGTGGGCGGCGGAGGATTCGGCGATGGCGTCCGCCAGTTCCCCCGCGCTGGCGGTCCCTGAGGCGGCCAGCAAGGCGGCGTCACCGACATTGGGGTCGGCATCGGCCGCGGATCCGGCGGGCGAGTTTACGACCTTCAGGCGCGCCGCCGCCACGGACGTGGTCGAGGACCCGGGCACCAGCTTGAGCAGGGACTTGAACTCCCATTCCGCCAGGAAAGCGGAGGTGGCTTCGGCGGCGATGCCGGCGTATCGGAGATCATCTATGCCCAAGGGCAGTTCCAGCTTGCAGTCCAGGGTCACCAGCTGCCTGGAGAGAAAGGCGTTTTCGCGATCGGCCTTCAGGTTTTCGCGCGTGCCCTTCTTCGGGATGTTGTCCACGAATTGGTAAATGCGATCCAGGGAGCCGTAGGTGTCGATGAGTTCCACCGCGGTTTTGGGGCCGATCTTGGCCACGCCGGGAACGTTATCCGAGGCGTCGCCGAGCAGGGAGAGATAGTCGATGATATGGGCCGGATCCACGCCCATCTTCTCCTTCACCTCCTTGGCGCCCACCACCAGGGAATCCAATCTGGCCTTGCCCAGATCGAAGAGGAAGATATTGTCGTCCACCAGCTGCATCATGTCCTTGTCCCGGGTCACGATGTAGACCTTCATGCCGCGATCGCGTGCCTGGCAGGCCAGGGTTCCCATCACATCGTCGGCTTCATAGCCTTCCAGGCACACGGTGCGCAACCCCACGGTGTCCACGAATTTATCGATGAGGGGTAGCTGGGACTGCAGCGAATCCGGCATGGGCTTGCGGTGCGCTTTGTATTCCTTGTACAGCGCGTGACGAAAGGTCTTCTTGGGCAAATCCTTCACGAATGCGATATGCGTGGGCTCGCACTCCTTGATCAGGCGCAGGGTATGCGAAGCGAAGCCGAAGATCGCCGAGGTCTCCTGTTCGCCCTTCTTCAAAGGGTTGTTGATGAAGGCATAGAAGGAGCGGAAAGCCAGAGCGGAGACGTCGATGAGGTACAGGGATTCCATGCGTGTTCCGTGGGGAGGCGTGTGGATGCGGATCCGGTCCGGCCATCCGGAATCCGCCTGCTACGGCTTATCCGGCCGGGTTGGTAGGACCGAGATCAGCCCGAAAACGGAGCAGCGGGCCGGGGACCGTCCGCGCCCGCTTCAAATCGAAAGCTTGGAGGAAACCGATTGCCTGGACAGGATCGTGGTCTTATCCACGTCGGCTTCGGATTCCCTGGAGGACTCGCCCCCGGATAATGGGGACGATGGGGAGGCGGAGTCACCGCTCCTTACGGTCGACTCCACCTTCTCCATGCGAGTGGTCCCTTCGGCCCGCGAGGCGCGGTCCGGATCCGGCATGGCGCGCAGGCTTTGGGTGGCTTCGACCTTGAGCGAGATGGCTTCGCGGATGCGATCCACGGCCTGATCCAGGCTCATGGGAACCTTGTTGGAGGCTAGGATGCCTTCGGCCTGCAAGCGCATGAAGAGTTTGGGGACGGCCGGCAGGGTGATGGTGGCCAGCTTGAGGATCTCATCGTTTGACAGCACCTTCTCCGGTTCGTCGATCATGAGCAGCCGGCCTTCGCCCAGCACGGCGATCCGGTCGGTGAGCTCCAGTATGTCCTCAAGGCGATGGGCGGACACGATGATGCAGAGGCCGCGGTTCTTCAATTCCTTCAAGGTGGCTACCGTATCCCTGACGCCCACCAGATCCAGATCGGAAAGGGGTTCGTCCAGGAGCAGGATGGACGGGTCGGCAATCAAAGCCATGGCCAGGGCGATGCGCCGGCGTTCGCCGCAGGACATCTCGTCCAGGTACCATTCTTTGGCCTGCTTCATGCGAACCAGCTTGAGCACGAAGTCGACCTTCTCGCGAATGACGCGGCCTTCGTAGCCCATTAGGCGGCAGGCGCGGGCCAATTCGTCCTCGACGGTGGGACCGACGAGCTGGCTCTCGGGGTTCTGCTCGACCAGATTCACGTATTCGTTGAGGCGCTTGTTGGAAAACTCCTCGATGGGGCGGCCATTGTAGTGGATGGCTCCATCGCTCTTGTCCATATAGCCGGCGAGGATTTTCATGAGCGTGGTCTTTCCCGCCCCGTTGGCGCCGACCATGCCCACGATTTCGCCCTGGAACAGGTCCATGGAGATCTTGTCCAAGGCATTGTTCCCGGCCGGGTAATTGAAGACAACGCTTTCCAGGGTCGCAACTTTTTTCATCTCGCTCATCGATTCACCCCCAAATTGTTGAAGCCCCGACAACCCCCGGGTTTTCACGCACCACGGTCGAAGCCCACTCGAAATTTAGGAAATAAATCGCTATTTTGCTGTACGGTGGGAACTCCGAAGGATCACCCAGCCTCCCAGGTCCCGTTCCAAGGGCCCTGGCGGACGGAGCCCCGGGATATTCCGGGCCTTAACGTTGATAAAGCGGGACGGGAACGGGAAATGCGGACGAATCCCCGGGTGGTGAAACCCGTTCAGGTAAAGGTTTGCGGCATCCGCGAACCTTCCGAATCGGCGGCCCTCGACGCCTTGGGCGTCGATTGGATCGGATACAATTTCCATCCCGGCAGCGCGAGGCGCATAGCGCCTGAAACCGCGGCCCCGCTGGCGCGCGCGCTCAGGCGGGCGAAACCCGTGGGCGTCTTCGTGGATGCCGATATCCAATTTGTGATAGATGTAATAGCTGAAACCGGAATCCGTTTCGTCCAGTTGCACGGGAACGAGGATTGGGACTATGTGAGCCGCATGCCCGTTCCGGTCATCAAGGCCATCCCGCACACGCGCCTTGCGGATTGCGGAGGCCTGCGCGCCGGCCTGGAGGCGGCCCTGCGCAAAGGAGAGCGCACGCCCCTGGCGTATTTCCTGGTGGATACCCAGGCTTCCGCACCGGGCGTAGCCGGAGCCGCGGAAACGGTTGCGCCTGGGCCGGGATCGGGCGGATCAGGCGGATCAGGCGGAAAAACCGGCGGCGAAGCGGGCCAGGGGGTCTTCGGCGGCAGCGGACAGGTCTTCGATTGGGAACTGCTGAAACGGCATCCTCTGCCGCTTCCGTATTTCCTGGCAGGCGGGCTCGGGCCCCACAACCTCGCGCAAGCGCTGGAGGCCATATCGCCTTTCGCAGTGGATCTGAACAGCAAGGTGGAGATAGCGCCCGGCCGCAAGGATTTGGACAAGGTCAAGGCTTGCCTAGAGATCATGGCCGCAGCGGTTTAGCGGGTTTTTTGCAAAAACGGATACCGCCGAGCGTCTCTCTGATTCTGATGCATGCTAACGCACTCCCATGGACTCGGCCTTCCGGGAAAACACCCAGTATTGATCGGAGGAATCCGCGATCGAATCCCTGATGAATCCCGGTAGCAGACGCGTCAGCTCCTCTTCCCCCCGGAAGCTCATGAATTTTGAAAGATACTCTGGGCAACGGGGTTCAATTCCTCCGGGGAACTCGGCGACGGCACCACCGACAACAAAAGCACCCCCGTGCAAATAACCTTGCCAGTGACCGCGCCCTAAGCGAGGTTGCCCCAACTCGCCCTGCATCATCGCGGGAAAAGCCGATCAGCGCGGCAGGGCTTCGTCGACGATCTTAAGCTGGAAGACCAGCGCCGTGTCCGGCGTTTTGATCCGCACTTCGCGCATGCCCACGCTTTCCCCCGCCGCCAGGGAATCCTTACCCAGCGGGGCCACGCGGAAATGCAGGGATAGCACGCGCCCACCTTGGCTCAATTCCCCCTTGTCCATGGAAACGCTGGGAGGTACCGCAACGGTTACGCTGTCGAGGCGGCGGCCGTAAAGGAAGAACTGGCGGTCCTGATTCAGGACCGTGGCTTCCGGGATCAGCCGCCAATCGGGTTGCACGCGCAGATCCCGGCCGGAATCCTTACCCGCGCAGGCCAAGAGCAAGGCGGCCGTGAGGCCCGAGACGATGCTTACGCTGAAGGGGATGGTGAGGGAAGGAGTGAAGGGAAAACGCATGGGAAGGATTTAGAATTTTCGGGGACGGTTCCCATCCGGCAACGGTTGCCGCGGCTTTCCAAGTCCGGCATCCTTGAACCGACCTTGCGACAGTCCCTAAGGACCGATGACGGCGACGAGATGCCCGGGCCCATGGACCCCGAGGGTCAGAGAAAGCTCGATATCGGCGGTGCGGCTGGGCCCGGTGATGAAAACCACATAAGGCAGAAGGGTCGAATCGCGCGCGCGCTTCTCTTCCGATTTACGGAAATATTCGCCCATCCCGAGTAGGATGTCCGCGGCCCGGATCACCACGACATGCGTGATCGGCATCAGCGAGGCCGAACGGGGCCGACCCGGACCCGAGGTCATTGCCAGGCTGCCCGTCTCGGCGATGGCGGCTTCGCAACCGGTCAGGCCGATTTCGGCTTTCCCCTGATCGTCCTTGGAGTCGGAACCGAACCAGGTCTTTCCGGCGGGGAGGCAGACTCCGGTCCCATAAGGCAATTGATGGGCGTCCCAACTCAAAACGGATTTCCCAGCTATGAGGGCGGAGACGCGGGCACGCACGTCGGCCTCCGTGGCTTCCACATAGGATTCCACCCCAAGCAGGGCGAATTCTTCCAGGAGCTTGAACCGCAAGGCCGAGAGGTCCATAACAGGGTAGTCCAGGCGCTCGGGCAGGCCGGACTTGGCCTCGGGTATGAAGGCGCGGACTTGGGCCTGACGCACCCGCGCCAGGATGGCGAGGCGGGCGTCAGTGGACATGGCGCGCCTTGAACAATTGCTGGAAGGTTTTTGGCGCGGGGGCCTTCATATCGCGCGAGCGCGTCCAGCCGCCCGCCAGGCCCGGCAGCTTTTTGATCCAGCCGTCGGGGGCCATGAGCCGCGCGGCGATGCCGCCGAGGCGCGCGCCTAGGTGGTATAACCAGGGACGGGAAGCCACCATGCCGAAGCCCCACAGGCCCGCGCGCAAGGCGAAAGGGATATCCGCCTCTTCCACGGATTGTTTGCGCAATTCCAGGAGCATGCGCGGGATGTCCAGGCGCACGGGGCAGACCTCGCGACAGGCGCCGCACAGGGAACTGGCGTCGGGCAGGGCCTTCCAGTCCTTGATCCCGCGTAACCCCGGAGTTACGATAGCGCCGATGGGGCCGGGATAGGTGTCACCGTAGGCATGTCCGCCCACGTTCTTGTAGACCGGGCAGGCGTTGAGGCAGGCGCCGCAGCGGATGCAGCCGAGGATTTCCGCGATCGGCCCGCCCAGGATGCGGCTGCGCCCGTTGTCGAGCAGAATTACGTGCATCTCCTCGCAGCCGTCGGCTTCGCCTTCGCGGCGGGGTCCCGGAACGACGGACGTGTAGGTGGTGATCTTCTGGCCGGTGGCGGAACGGCCCAGGATTTTGATCATCAG